>CALIOL010000222.1 GCA_938044705.1 uncultured Ilumatobacter sp.
GCGACGTTGACCACGGCGAAGAGCAGATCACCCAACTCGGCATCGGTCTCGACAGCGTCGCCCTGGTCGATCGCTTCGACCAACTCCGCGGTTTCTTCGATCACCTTGGGCATCGCTCCCGACACGTCGGACCAGTCGAACCCCACCTTCGACGCCTTACGGCCGACCTTTGCGGCGTACGACAGGGCCGGCATCGACCGGGGGATGCCGTCGAACACCGACGTGCGGCCCTTCTCCACCTGCTTGATCTCGTCCCAGTTGGCCAGCACTGCGGCTGCATCGTCGGCGTCGGACCCGGTGTCACCGAAGACGTGGGGATGTCGACGAACCAGCTTGTCGTGGATCCCCTGGGTGACGTCGGCGATCGTGAACCGGCCTTCTTGCTCGGCGATCGTTGCGTGAAACTCGATCTGGTAGAGCAGGTCGCCGAGTTCCTCGATGAGATCTGCGTCGGGGTCAGCGTGCTCCGGGTCGTCGAGTGCCTGCAGCGCGTCGACAACCTCGTAGGTCTCCTCGAGCAGATACGGGATCAGTGACTCGTGTGTTTGCTCGACATCCCACGGACACTGCTCGCGCAGCGTTCTCGTCAGCTCGTGAAACCGGGTGTAGTGATGGCCAACCGGAGCTGCGAGGTGTGGGATGTAGATCGAGGTGAGATGGTCCGCCTCGATCGTGCGGTCCAACTCGGCCCAGGTGGTCTCG
Organism: uncultured Ilumatobacter sp.; assembly: GCA_938044705.1. Taxonomy (GTDB): domain Bacteria; phylum Actinomycetota; class Acidimicrobiia; order Acidimicrobiales; family Ilumatobacteraceae; genus Ilumatobacter_A. Next base: position 703 of record CALIOL010000222.1, read on the forward strand.
ATGATCTGCTCGTCAGCGGTTCCGACGGCGTGCAGGATGACGACGGTTTCGTCGCCAGTCGCGTCTTCGACCGCGAGCTTGATGTCGGACAACACCCAGTTGGCATGGGTGTGCGCAACGAGCAGGGGCCCGGTCTGGTCGGCAGCCGCCATCGCGAACTCGTGGCCGTCGACCAGCCGCACGCCCGCCTCGACCGGGTCGATCCCGAGCTTCGTCCAGGCAACATCGAGGAACGACATGGCGGGGCGGATGTCGAGCATGAAGTTCGCGTCGGGTTCGGCGCTGCGTTCGCGCAGCGTGCGAACGGTCCGCTCCAGCACCAAGGGTGAGCCGGGGACGGCGTACAGGACGTGGCCGTGATCTGTGGCGTCGGCGATGAGCCGGTCGGCGATCGCCGCGTACACGTCGGCAAACGTGTCCGCCGTTTCATAGAGGTCGTCGTGGGTGATCGCTCCGCCCGGGGCGTCGAGCACGAGATGTGCCGATGGGTGGATCGCTGTGCGGACGTGGCGGCGGTGAATCTGTCCGATCTGGGTGATCGTGTCGGCCGTGATGTGCTCAGGCGCCCCTGGCCCGAGCCCGACGACGGTGATCGTCGCTCGGTCAGGGTGCGCAGGGCTGTCGGTCACGTGGGTCGTGTTCAGGTCGGCGCGACGACGCTCACGCCATCGGCGACGCCGTAGCGCGAACTCACGGTCACGTCGGCTTGCTCGATGGCGATCCGTGCTTGCACATAGCCCTGGGCGTAGAACGGCTCGAGCAGCTCGCCCGCCTCGTCGAATGGCAACAGCCGGAGCACATGGAACCCGAAGTCGGACTCGACCGGTTCGGTCGGAACGCCCGGCTCGGCGACGAGCGCAGCCGACGCAAAGGGCGGCACGAACTGACTGCTGATGTTGTCGGACACGTCGCAGGACAAGAACCCGCCGACGGCGCCGGATCCTTCGTCGGTCGATCGCTCCATTGCGATCGAGGTGAAGAGGGCGGCTTCGTCTTCTTCTGAGTCGGCTGACGCCAGTTCGTCCACGATCTCCTCGGCTTCAGCCTCGGTGTCCACCAGGATGTGGCTGATGCACGCCATTCCGGTGCGTTCCGCTCCGCCGTCGAACCACGCACGGACCGTCGATTCGTCTGGGCGCGGCAGGGACGGCAGCTGATCGATCACGGTCACGTACTCGACGAGCAGATCTCGGGTCTCGTCGCCCAGTGCCGGGAAGTCATCAGGAAACTGGCCATTGAGGCCCTGCGTGCTCTGGTCGATTGCGGCGGGATCCAACTCGAGTCCGCCAGCGGCGAAGGCCTGCACGAAGACTTGCGCTTCGAGCCACACGGAGATTGCCGTACGGTCCACGTTTGCTTGATCAGCAGCCGGCAGTGCGTCGTTGCCTCCGACCAGCGGACCGAGCTCAGCGAGCTGTGCCTCCGAGAGCGTTGCATCGCCGACGGAGGCAACCTCGTCGGCGTCGAGCGTCGAGCAACCAGCGGCGAGTGATGCGACGGCAGCGGCGGTCAGGATCGTCATGAGACGGCGATTCACCCGCAGCACGCTACAGCCCTCACGGTGCGGCACCGCCGTCAGTCGGTTTCTGGCGGCACGAGATCGCGGAAGAACTGAACGAGGAAGGCGGCAGCGTCTTTGCCTCGGGGGAGGGGCACCACGAGTTGATGCAGGTCTTCTTTGTACTTCGCTCCGCGAGACAGCCGCCGGAGCCGGATCGTGGCACTCATCGGCAGTTCGATCGGTTGGACTCGCGCATCGCTCGATGTGATCTGCAGGTCCCGGACGCCGAGGCGATGACATTCCGCTCGGAGGTAGCCGACCTGGAGCAACGATTCCGCTGGCGCCGGTAGCGGGCCATAGCGGTCCTCCCACTCCGTGCGAATGTCGTCGACCTGAGCTTCGGTCGTGACATCGGCGAGGCGCCGGTAGGCCTCGAGGCGGAGCTCCTCCTTCTTCACGTATTCGTCGGGAAGGAACGAGTCGGTCGGCACATCGAGCTTGATCTCGGCGGGTGGCTTCTTCGCCGGTTCGCCCTTCATCTCGCTGACGGCTTCGGTCACCATCTGGCAGTACAGGTCGTAGCCCACGGCTGCGATATGGCCCGACTGGCTCTCGCCGAGCAGCGACCCGGCACCGCGGATCTCGAGGTCGCGCATCGCGATCTTGAAGCCCGATCCGAGCTCGGTGGCCTCGCCGATCGTGCGAAGGCGTTCGTAGGCCTCCTCGGTGAGCGTTTTGTCGACGGGGTGGAAGAGGTAGGCATACGCACGCTGACCGGATCGCCCGACGCGGCCACGTATCTGGTGCATCTGGCCGAGTCCCAACAGGTCGGAGCGTTCGACGACGAGCGTGTTGACCGCCGGCATGTCGATGCCCGACTCGATGATCGTCGTGCACACGAGCACGTCGAACTGACCATCCCAGAAGTCCTGCACGACCTGCTCGAGCGACCCTTCGTCCAACTGGCCATGGGCGATCGCGATCCGCGCCTCGGGGACGAGCTCGCGGAGCCGACGTGCGGCGGTCTCGATCGACCGAACCCGGTTGTGCACCCAGAACACTTGGCCCTCGCGCAGCAGCTCACGTCGAATCGCCTCGACGGCGACGCGCTCGTCGTATTCACCGACGTACGTGAGAATCGGCTGGCGTTCGGCGGGCGGGGTCTGGAGCAGCGACAGGTCGCGGATGCCAACGAGGCTCATTTCGAGTGTTCGCGGGATCGGCGTGGCGGAGAGCGTGAGGACGTCGACATTCGTCTTCATCTTCTTCATCTTCTCCTTGTGCTGCACACCGAATCGCTGCTCCTCGTCGACGACGAGCAGCCCGAGATCCTTGAAGTTGATGTCTGCTGCGAGCAGACGATGGGTGCCGATGACGCAATCGATTTCTCCCGACTTGACCTCCTGGATCACCTTCTTCGCCTGCCCGGCCGTGAGGAATCGCGAGAGCACTTCGACACGGATCGGGTAGCCGGCGAACCGGTCGGCGAACGTGTTGCCATGTTGAGTCGCGAGCAGCGTGGTGGGTGCGAGCACGGCGACCTGCTTGCCGTCCTGGATCGCCTTGAACGCCGCTCGGATCGCGATCTCGGTCTTGCCGAATCCCACGTCGCCGCACACGAGGCGGTCCATCGGGAACTCGCGTTCCATGTCCGCCTTGATGTCGACGATCGCCTTGTGCTGATCCGGCGTTTCGACGAACGGGAATGCCTCTTCCATCTCCGCCTGCCACGGCGTGTCCTGAGCGAACTGGTGGCCCTCAGCGGTGACCCGCTGCTGGTAGAGCAGGACCAACTCCTGGGCGATCTGGCGGACCTCGGACTTCACCTTCGCCTTGGTCTTGGCGAAGTCGGAGCCTCCCAACTTGTGCATCTTGGGTGCTTCGCCGCCGACGTACTGACGGATCGTGTCGATCTGATCCGATGGGATGTAGAGCTTGTCGCCGCCCTTGTAGCTCAGCAGCAGGTAGTCCCGTTCGACACCGCCGATCGCCCGCTTGACCATGCCTTCGTACTGACCGACGCCGTGCTGGTGGTGCACCACGTAGCTGCCGGTCTTGAGATCTTCGAACGTGCTCGACGTTTCGCCTCGTTTGCGAGCGCGAGCCTTGCGGTGTGCGCGGCGTCGACCGGTGAGATCAGACTCGGCGACGATCGCGACCTTCGCATTCGGCAGCGTGACGCCACGGTGCAGCGGCGCGACAACGATCGAGCCACCTGCGGGCAGATCTGTCCCCGGGCTCCCGGCCAGCAGCTTGAAGTCGAGACCTTGGTCGAGCAGCATCGACTTCAGCCGCTTGGCGGAGCCGTCTCCGTCAGCGGCAACGACGACTCGGTAGCCGTCGCCGATCAGTTCGACGAGTCGGTCGGTGAGCCCAGTGCCGTCACCGACGACGGGCCCCCAGCCCATTGCTTGCACCATCGGCGTCTCGGGCGACTCGGGCGTGGAATCGATGGACCAGAACGATCCGCCCGGCGCTCCTGCGAGGAGTACGTCCGGATCCGCATGGAGCCGTGGGAACGTCTTGTCAGGGTCGCGTGCCCAGGTCGACGCAAGCGTGCGGGCGAGATCGTCTTCCTCGGCGATCAGGTCGGCGGCACGGTCGCGCATGCGGCGTGGTTCGACGAGCAGGATCCTCGCGGTGTCCGGGAGGATGTCCGTGATCAGATGCGGTGCGTCGGGCGCATCGTCGACGAGCCACGGCAACCATGACTCCATGCCGTCGAAGTGAGCGCCTTCGGACAGCCGCTCCCACTGCTCGCGACCCCACGGTTCGGTTGCCACGAGCTGCTCGGCCCGTGCTCGCACGTCGTCGGTGGGTGTGAGCTCGCGGGCCGGAAAGATCCGCGCGATCTCGAGGTCGGTGGTCGACCGCTGATCGTTGACACTGAAGCGCGTGAGACGATCGACTTCGTCACCCCAGAGGTCGATTCGGACGGGGGCGTCGGCCCGAGCCGGGTACACGTCGACGATCGCACCGCGACGTGCGAACTCACCGCGATGCTCGACGACTTCCTCGCGCCGATACCCGAATGAGACGAGCTGCGCAGCAAGCTGATCGGGATCGACCTCGCCGCCGGGCTTCACCACGATCGGTTCGATGTCGCGAATGCCAGGGCCGAGCTTCTGGAGCAACCCGCGTACGCCCGCAACGATGACGCTCGGGCAGCGATCGGGATCCTGGATGCGCCACAGCACATCGAGACGCTGACCCATCGTCTCGACGTTCGGACTCACCCGTTCGAACGGCAGTGTCTCCCACCCCGGGAACAGCGCGAGTTCTTCGTCGTCGAGGAACTGGCTGAGGTCCTCGTGGAGTTGGCGCGCCATCGTGCCCGTCGGGCAGGCGACCAGGATCGGACGCCGATTCGAGAGCTTGCCGAGGGCAGCGATCGAGATCGGTCTGGCGACCTCGACCACCGCAAGACGGGCGTCGGGCTCGCCGAGGGCGCGGGTGAGCCCCGGTTCATCACGCAACAGGGGTGCGAGTGACCGGAGAGGCGCGGCAGAAACCTGTTCGTCGCTCAAGGCCGACCATTCAACCTGAGCAGTCGCAGTTCCGCCCGGTGACCTCGGTCAGCGCTTTGCGTTGTGTCGTTGCATCGCTGCGTCGATGCCGTCGGAGATGATCAGCTCGACCGCATCGGCCGCTTCGACGATCGCCACATCGAGCACCTCTCGTTGACGCTTCGGGATCTTGGCCAGGACGTGGACCTTGCCGACGTGTGCGCTGTCGGGCTTGCCGACACCGATCCGGACGCGCAGGTAGTCCTGGGTCTTCAGATGTTGCGTGATCGATCGCAGTCCGTTGTGTCCTGCAAGGCCGCCTCCGGCTTTGAGTTTCATCTCGCCCGGAGGCAGGTCCAGTTCGTCTTGGATCACGATGATCTGTTCGGGCGACTCGATGCGGAAGCGTCGTGCCAATGCGCCGACGGCTCGGCCCGACTCGTTCATGTAGGTGATGGGAAAGGCGAGCGCGACGCGCTGGTCGTTTCCCGGCGCCCCGAATCGTGTCTCGGCGACCAGCGCGTTGTCCTTGCCGCCCTTGAGAGTCTCGCCGCGACGTTCGGCGAGCAAGCGAAGTGCGTCCTCGCCCACGTTGTGGCGGGTGTTTGCGTACTTCTCGCCGGGGTTGCCGAGGCCGACGACCAGCCAGTCGAAGGGGCTTCCCTTGCCGTCGCGTCCGAACAGTCCCATGGCGTCGAGTCTGGCGGGAAACCGGTGATGCCGGACGCTCGGGTCGAAAACGCCGAACGGCCCGACGCAGAAGCGCCGGGCCGTTCGAGTTGGTCGAGGGGACCTGTTCGGGTCCCGTCGTTGACCGTTGAGGTCAGTCGCCGGAGTCGTCGCCGCCAGCGTCGTCGCCGCCCTCGGCTGCCTCGCCGCCCTCTTCGGCAGCCTCGGCTGCTGCTTCGGCCTCGGCTGCTTCTTCATCGAGGACCGGAGTGCGCATGATCGACACGGTCACGACCGCGGCCTCGGGGTCGGTGGTGGCGGTGACGCCTGCAGGCACCGACAGGTCGGCGACCGTGATCGTGGAATCCATGTCCATCTCCGAGACGTCGAAGACGATCTCGTCAGGGATGTTGCGCGGCGTGGTCGACACTTCCAGCTCGGTCAGGATCTGATCGATCAAGCCGTTGTTGTTGTTGACCTCGGAGGACTCGCCCGTGAGGGTGATCGGCACCGACACCACGATCTGAGCGTTCAGGTCCACCTGGATGAAGTCGAGGTGGGTGATGTTCAAACGCACAGGGTGGCGCTGGACTTCCTTGATGATCGACGGGTACATGGTGCCGTCGATCGTCAGGTCGAGAATCGTGTTCAGACCGGCCGAGCCGGACAGGGCGACACGGAGTTCGCGGCGGTCGACAGCGACGCTGAGTGGGTCCATCCCCATGCCGTACACGACGGCGGGAATCTTGTCCTCAGTCCGGAGGCGGCGGGTTGCGGAGCTCCCGAGCTCGCGACCTGTGGTTGCGTTGAGAATGGTCTCTGACATTGTGGTGGTGTCCAAACGTGTGCGGCGGGTGCCTGGCGAATCTGATCATCGCCAAGTGCCACCGAATCGAAATACAGCAGCGGGCAACGCTATCGGCCGCCGTCGGTCGCTCAACGTGACTCGCGCACTCAATCCTCCCGCCGCCACACCCCACCCCCTCGCGAATGTGGAGGAATCGTGGCGGTCAGCGCTCGGATCGCTCCACATTCCGCCGCCGGCGGGGTGGCTGGGATGCTTGCAGTCACGACGCTTGCGAACTGCGGGCTTCGGAAGCGGCCCGCACGCCCACGAGCTGGGCTCGGCGTTGGTACACGCTGCGGATCATCCGTGCCGTTTGTGCAGGGTCGCTACGAAGCGACTCGTCGAGCTGAATGGTCTCCCAGCCAATGGCGAGGCACTCCAGCTTGCGCTCGTTGTCCCGTCGGAGGCCGTCGTTGCCTCCATGCCACCAGCTGTGACCGGGTTCCACGCACAGCCGGATGTCGGGCCATGCGAAGTCCACGCGAATTCGCTTGCCGCCGGGCAGCCGGAGCTGATGCTGACGGATCGGTTCGGGGAGGCCCACCGAGCGAAGAGCCTCGAGAAGGTCGAGCTCGAGTCCGCTCTCGGTTGGTCGGGTCGCCTCGAGCGTCTGATCGAGCCACCGCTGCATTCGCAGTGTGCCGTCCTTGCCCATCTGTCGGTGACACCGGAGATACGCAGCAGCAGACGTCGGTGTGACCAGTCCGAGGTGCCAACAGTCCTCGGCCGCTCGTTGGAACCGCCGATCATCGAGCCGAGCAGCCAGGTCGTACAGCATGCGATGCGGCTCGGTGATCGCGATACCGCCCGTGATTTCCTGTCGGTCGCGTGAGGCGTCGAACCAGTTGTTCCGCCGTATCCGAATCCAACGGGGAAGGTTCGGTCGGTCCTGAGCAGGGACGACGACCTCGATGATGGCGTGCTGCATCTCTCGCAGCCCGTGCAACCGCCCGGCTGTGGAGCCTGCGAGAACGCCTCGGTTGCCGAGGTGGAGTGATGTTGCGGCGCACCTCGAGAGAAACGTGTCGGGCGACGATCTGACTCGCACGGTCCGGCTCGTCACGTCGATGACGAGTCCGCTGGAACGGGCTCGCGAGAGCTGCGACGTCGAGATGCCGAGCTCGCGAAGCTGCGTACGGCTGACGACGCCGAACTGGCGTGATGCGGTGGCGAGAAGCGCTGAGTTGATCACACCTCTTCAGGGGGTCGTGAGGTTCCCCGAGGGGAAATCTCCGTCCCCTTACCCGGGCAATGTGGAGCGATGTGAGCGCACATCGCACGGATCCCTCCACATTCGCGAAGAAGGGGACGGAGCGTGGGCGGCTCGAGTGGCTGCGGGCGCGGCGGCGGTCCCCGCTCGCGGTCGGGTCAGGCGAGGTTTTCGCCGTCGAAGATGTCGCTGACGCTGGTGTCATCGAACACGGCGCCCAGCGCTTCGGCGATCAGCGGGGCGACCGACAGGATCTCGACGTTCGGCAGGTGCTTTTCCGCGGGAAGCGGCAGCGAGTTCGTGAGGACCAGGCGCTCGAGCGGGGCGTTCTTCAACCGGTCGACAGCCGGACCCGACAGCAGTCCGTGCGTGGCCATCGCCCACACCTCCTTGGCGCCGCGCTTCTTCAGGAGTTCGGCCGCGGCGACGATGGTGCCACCGGTGTCGATCATGTCGTCGGTCAACACGCACGTACGACCTTCGACGTCGCCCATCACTTCGGCGGCCTCGGCCACGTTGGTCGTACCCTTGGGTCGACGCTTGTAGATGAATGCGAGGTCGGCGCCGATGTCGCCGAGGTGCTGCGCCATCCGCTCAGCGACCTTGATCCGGCCGGCATCGGGCGACACGATCACCGGCGCAGAGGAGTTCTCACGCACGTATGCCTCGAGCACCGGCATCGCCGTGAGATGGTCGACGGGACCGTCGAAGAATCCCTGGATCTGACCCGAGTGGAGGTCGATCGAGATCATCCGCTTGGCGCCAGCCTCTTTCAGCATGTCGGCGACCAGTCGAGCGGTGATCGGTTCGCGTCCCGCAGCCTTGCGGTCCTGGCGGGCGTAGCCGTAGAACGGGCACACGGCGGTGATTCGCTTGGCCGACGCACGCGATGCGGCGTCGATCATGATCATGTGTTCCATCAGCGAGTCGTTGACCGATCGACCGTCGATGCCGTAGTGCGGTTGCATGATGAACACGTCGGTGCCGCGCACCGACTCACCGAAGCTGCAACGGACTTCACCGTTCGCGAACTCGACGAGGTTGTCCGTTCCGACCTCGATGTTGAGGTGCGTCGCGACCTCGTGGGCCAACGCCGGGTGGGTGCGGCCGGTGTACAGCGCAAGTCGCTTGGTCGTGACTTTTTCCATGGTGGAAGAACCCTCTCCCGCGCAAGCGGGTGGTGTGGTGGATCGAGGCGGGCGAGATCAGCCAGCGGGCGCAGTGTAGAACGCGCCGGTGGCGGTTTCCGAAGTGACAGCGGACCCGACCGGAAGGTGAGCGTACGGTCCGACGATTGCGCCTGGACCGATCTCTGCGTCCGTGCCGACCGTGTGCGTCACGACGGCTTCGTTTCCGACAGCGCAATCGTCGAGTTTCACGTCCGGGCCGATCTCACATCCGTTCCCGATCGCCGTCGAACCCTGCAGAATCGTGCCGGGGTAGAGCGTGACGTCGCGACCGATCGTCACGCCCACATCGATGAAGGTCTGACGAGGGTCGAGCATCGTCACGCCGTTGAGCAACCACGTACGGTTCGTCCGGTTGCGGAGCTCTCGCTCTGCAAGTGCGAGTTGCCAACGATCGTTGACCCCTTGGGTCTCCTCCGTCGGGGCTTGCACGCAACCGATGCGATGGCCCATCCCCGCCAGCGACGCAACCACGTCGGTCAGGTAGTACTCGCCCTGGGTGTTGTCGGTGGTGAGACCGCGCAGCGCCGGGCCGAGCAGGTCGCGGCGGAAGGCGTAGATGCCGGTGTTCCACTCCTTGATGTCGAGTTCTTCGGGCGAAGCATCGCGCTGCTCGACGACGCGGAGCACCTGCCCATCGGGCTGGCGAACGACTCGTCCGTACCCGGTCGGGTCGTCCATCACCGAGGTGAGCAACGTCGCAGCGTTGCCGTTGGCGACATGGGTCGAGACCAACTCGTCGAGCGTGTCGGGACGCAGCAGGGGAGCGTCGCCGTTCAGCACCACGATGGTTGCCTCGTCGTCGTAGTCGTCGCCGTCGAATGCGGTCATGCCGATCGCAGTCGCGTCGCCGGTGCCGTTCTGCTCGACCTGTTCCACGAAGGCCACGTTCGCCCACGCCGGTGCGCGGTCTTGGACCTTCTTGGTGACTTGCTCTGCGCCGTGGCCCACCACGATCGCGGTGCGTTCGGGGGCGAGCTTCTCGAGCGCGTGGATGACATGCATGACCATCGCACGACCGCAGATCATGTGAAGCGGCTTGGGTCGCGACGACCGCATCCGGGTTCCTTCGCCAGCCGCCAGAACAATCGCCGAGACGCTCATGGCACCACGCTACTTCTCGAGTGTGAGTTCCCGGGGGAGGAATCGAACCCCCATTCTCGGCACCAAAAACCGCTGTCTTACCGTTAGACGACCCGGGAAAGGCGTCATTGCCGGGCGTCACCGTAGCGCCGTGTGTCGCCGACGGCGACGCCCGATAGCGTTGCGGGCCTTATGGGTTCTCTGATCAAGAAGCGCCGCAAGCGCATGCGCAAGAAGAAGCACAAGAAGATGCTTCGCCGCACGCGTCACCAGCGTCGCAAGTAGTACACACGTCCTCTAGCTGGAGGGCCGGAACGGCTCAGCCGTTGTCCGGGTCTCCACGATTCGAGCGCCCTCGTCGACCAAATCGCCGAGGGCGTTTGCGCGCTCGTCGTCGGTTTCGAATCGTCGTTCGGTGAACCACGTTGCCCCGCTTCCGGCGAGGACGGGAGCTTCGCCGATCGCCTCCGCGATGGCGTCGCGCCACCATGCCATTCGCGGCTCGACCGCAATGGCGGCGGGCTCGAGATCGTTCGGGCCGCTGGCGTGTGGCCCTCCGAGGTCGTCCCAGCTGCGGTAGGCCGCCGGCGTCGACACCCCGAGCGGCGGGATGACGAGGGTGATCTCGCGATCGATGTGGGGGAGTGGTTCCACGACTTCTCCGATGCCGGTGACGCGAGCGCGACCACCGACGAGGCAGAACGCGATGTCCGCCCCCAATCTGGATGCTTCTTCCAGCGACTCGGCGTCGGTCCCGAAACCTCCCCAGTGGAGCACTGCTGCGGCATCGGTAGAGCCGCCGCCCAGGCCGCCTCCGTGAGGAATCTGCTTGTCGATGGTCACGTGCGCCGTGCGCCCGACGAGTTCGAGTGCCTTCGCGACGAGGTTCGAATCATCGGTCGGAACTCCGGCAGAGAATGGGCCGGTGACGCTGATGCCGGTACCGGACGGGTCGATGGTGATGAGGTCGTGCAGTTCGAGGCTGACCATCTCGGCGTCGAGCAGATGAAACCCGTCGTCGCGGAGCCCGGTCATGCGCAGCGTCCGCGTGAGCTTGGCGTTCGCCCTGATGGTGACCGCCTCGTCGGTGCCACGCACGGAGGTCACCGAACCCCGACCACGTTGGTGAGGCGCACCCAATCATCGACGCCAAGCTCCTCGGGTCGTGCTGTTGCCTCAACCTCTGCAGCAACGAACTGCTCGGCTGCGACAACCCCGGACAACGACTTGCGGAGCATCTTACGGCGATGCCCGAATGCCGTCTTGACGAGTGGAAACAGTGCCGCCGGGTCGGCGTTCGGGGGAGTGTGGCGGGTGATCTCGACCAGGGCTGACTCGACGTTGGGCTTGGGAAAGAAGACCGCTGCGGGGACGTGCCCGACGATCCGCGCCCGCCCCCAGTAGGACGCTTTGACGCTGATCGCGCCGTAGTGCTCGTCGCCGGGCGATGCTGCGAACCGTTCGGCGACTTCGCGCTGCACCATCACCAGAATGCGGGTGACGTGGGGTACGTCATCGAGGATGTCGCACACCAGCGGGGTGCCGACGTTGTACGGCAGGTTGGCGACGAGTGTCCAGCCGCCTTCCACGCCGTCGTCGAGCAGCTCGACCCAATCGACGTTCATCGCGTTCGCTTCGACGACGGTGACGTTCGCGGCGGCCGTGCCAGCGTCGTCGATGATCGAACGCAATACCGGCACGATGCCGGCATCGACCTCGACGGCGGTGACGTCGGCACCGGTCTCCGCGAGAGCGAGGGTCAGCGATCCGAGTCCAGCGCCGATCTCGACGACATGGTCGCCTGGGCCGACCCGCGCCAGTTCGGCGATGCGACGGACGGTGTTCGGATCGGCGACGAAGTTCTGGCCGAGGTCACGTCGAGGTCCGAGTCCGTGATCATCGAGCAACTCGCGGATCGCCGGGCGTGAGTGCGTCACTGCGTGAGCTCGACGGTGATCGGCGCTTCGGTCAGGTCGGCGAGCAACGAGAAGGTGTCGGTGTGCAGCACGATGTCCGCGTTCTGCGTGAACGGCGCAATCGAGGTGACGCACGTGGTCGAACGACCGTTGTCGAGGTTGGTGACGGTGACCGTGAGCCCGGACGGCAGGCTCGACACGAGACACGTTCGCTCGCCCGCGACTGTGCTTCGATAGCTCGCCTCGAGGCGGACGGGAGCTGTTTCCGGGCGGGCAGGAACGGCGATCTCGGCCACGCCGGGACTGGAATCCAGTGATGGGCCGTCAAGGAACGTCGGGTCCGCGTCCGATGCGACCAACGGTGGTCGGCTCGGGCCGTTGTCGCTCGCTGCCATCGTGTCACCGTCAACGGCGATGACTTCCCCGGTGGTCGGATCCACCACCGCGTCGCCGTTGGCGTCGTCTGCTCGGGTCAAGAAGAAGATGGCGGGGACGGCGATGATCGTGAGGATCAGGAGCACGGTCGTGCGTCGTCGGTCGGAGTCCTCGAAAGCCATGGTTGATGCCCGCTCCCAGGCTATCCGTCAGGCAACGCGCCTGATCTTCAGCTGAGGCGATGCCCGAACGCGGCGTGGGTCGCAGCGACGGTCGACGCGGCGAGGTCAGCAACCGGCTCGTCGCGCAGATCGGCGAGAAACTGCCCGACGTGTGGCACCCACGCGGGGCGGTTCTTCTTACCTCGATGGGGAACCGGAGCGAGGTACGGGCTGTCGGTCTCGACGAGCATCTTGTCGCTCGGGCACAGCAGCGCCGCTTCTTGCGTGTCCTTGGCTGAGTTGAAGGTCACGATGCCGGAGAACGACAGGTAGATCCCGCGCTCGAGGCCACGCGAAGCATCATCGGGACCGCCGGTGAAGCAATGGAAGATCGTCCGGTCCGGTGTGCCTTCGGCGTCGAGGATCTCGAAGGTCTCGTCCCAGGCATCACGCGTGTGGATCACGAGGGTCTGATCGTGTTCGTGGGCGAGTCGGATGTGCTCGGCGAACACCTGACGTTGTTGGTCGCGAGGAGAATGCTCGTAGTAGTAGTCGAGCCCTGCTTCACCGATACCGACGATGCCCGGAGTGCCGAGCAGATCGACGATCGAGTCGGTGCCGTTCTTCGCCTCGTGCGGATGCAGCCCAACGGTAGCGAAGACGTTGTCGTGGCGCGACGCCACGTCGATCGCCGCGAGCGACGTCGCCCGGTCGCAGCCGACGGTCACCAAGATGTCGACGCCCATTTCGGCGGCGGCCGCAACGGCACCATCAGGACCGTCGGGAATCCGCTCATCGTGGATGTGGCAGTGGCTGTCGATCCAGCTCACAACTTGATGCGGGGGAAGAGCGGGTCGCCCTTGACGACCTCGTTGCCGGCTTCGTACTGGCCCCACGCGGCAGCATCGGGGAGGCGCTGATCGCTGACCAGACCTGGCATGCCGATGCGCTCCCACACCGCCTGCGCGGTGTCGGGGACGGCGGGCGAGCAGAGAATGGCGACGATGCGAAGCGCTTCGAGTGCGTCGCCCATCACGGTGTCGACGCCAGCGCCCGGCTCGGCCTTCCACGGCTCATTCTGCTCGAGGTAGCCATTGGTTGCTCGGATCAACCCCCATGTGGCGTCGAGCGCACGGCTGGGCTGGAGGTCCTCCCAGAACGATGCGCTGTCGGCGAATGCCGTCCGGGCGGCGTCGGCGAGTGCACTCTCGGGGTCGGGCGCAGTCCCGAGTCCGTCGCACTTCTTGGTCACCACCGTTGCGACGCGGGCAGCGAGGTTGCCCAAGTTGTTGGCGAGGTCCGAGTTGTACTTGCCGACCAGACCCTCATAGGTGAAGTCGCCGTCGTTGCCGTAGGCCGTTTCGGCGAGCACGTAGTACCGGAAGCCGTCCAGGCCGATCTCGTCGATCAGGTCGAGCGGGTTCACGACGTTGCCGGATGTCTTGGACATCTTCTCGCCCCCGGAGAGCAGCCACCCGCCGATTGCCCACCGCTCGGGAAGTTCGACGCCTGCTGACATCAACATGGCGGGCCAGTAGACGCAGTGTTGGCGCAAGATGTCCTTGCCGATGAGATGGGTTGCCGGCCACCAGTCGTTGTAGTCCTGGTCGGGATCGCCGAAGCCGACCGCAGCCAGATAGTTGGTGAGCGCGTCGAACCAGACATAGGTGACGTGCTGGTCATCCCATGGCAACGGGATACCCCACTCGAGCGATGTTCGGCTGATCGAGAAGTCACGGAGCCCACCGCGGATGAGGCCGAGGGCTTCATTGCCGCGGTGCTCGGGGGTGAGTGCGTTCGGATGCTGTGCGTACCAGTCGAGCAGCCGGTCCTGGAATCGGCTGAGTCGGAAGAAGTAGTTCTCCTCTTCGAAGTACTCGACCGGCTTGCGGTGCGTGGGGCAGCAGTCTGCGACGCCGTCGATCTCGATGAGCTCGTCGTCCTGGTAGTACTCCTCGCAGGCCACGCAGTATTTGCCGGCGAAGGTGTCGAGTTCGATGTCGCCGGCGTCGTAGCAGCGCTGCAGCAACTCGGCCACCGCCGCCTTGTGGCGTGGTTCGGTCGTGCGAATGAAGTCGTCGTTGGCGATGTTCAACCGATCCCACGCGGCAGCGAACTTCGGCGCGATGTCGTCGACGAATGCTTGTGGACTGACGCCTTCGGCTTCGGCTGCCTGCTGGATCTTCAGGCCGTGTTCATCGGTGCCAGTGAGGAACTTGGTGTCGTTTCCCATCAGCCGGCTCCAGCGGGTGATCGCATCACCGATGATCGTCGTATACGCGTGTCCGAGGTGCGGCTCAGCGTTCACGTAGTAGATCGGGGTCGTCACATACGTCCGGCTCACGGCCGCCACGCTACTGGTCGACTGCTCCACGTCGTTCGCCGGATTCGCGGGCCGGTGTTTCTCGACGACCGTCGAGCGTGTCACGGTTCACAGCGACCCGATGGCCGTCCGTGAGGTCTCCAATGCCTACGTTCACGGGTGTGAACTTCTCGGCCGCGACCGCTGTCCAACCTGTCGCCGACGGTCGGTACGCGGCCACGGTGCACGATGGTTGGGACATCGGCGGGAACGCAAACGGGGGCTACCTCATGGCGATCGCAGTTCGAGCGATGACCGAAACGGTCGGCCGACCGCCACTCACGGTCACCGGTCACTACCTGCGACCAGCACCAGCAGGACCCTGCGATGTGGAGGTCGCCACGATTCGATCCGGGCGTCGGCTCGCCACCGCCTCAGCGACGCTATCCATGGGCGGCAAGGCGACGTTGACGCTGTTGGCGACGTTTGGTGAGCAGATGCCGGGAGGGCCGAGTCGGCAGATGGAATCACCGGTCGAGCTCCCCACATTCGATGAGAGCGTCGCCGAGCCGGACGGCTCCCAGGATCCCAAGCCCGAGCTCATGAATCGCATCGACGTACGAATGCATCCCGACGACGACGGCTTTCGTGGCGGCCGGCCCTCGGGCCGAACGGAGATGCGCGGGTGGTTCGCGCTTGCGAACGACGAACCGATCGACGCGATCGCGTTGATGCTCGCCGCCGACGCGTTCCCACCGCCAGTGTTCAACTCAGGTCTCCCCGTCGGGTGGGTGCCGACCGTCGAGCTCACCGTTCACGTGCGCGGCGTGCCGGCGCCCGGCCCTCTGCGTTGCGCGTTTCGCTCACGCTTCATTCACGACGGCCTGCTCGACGAAGAAGGCGAGATGTGGGACTCCACCGGCGTACTCGTCGCTCAGAGCCGCCAACTCGCGTTGGTTCCTCGATCAGCGCAGTAGCCGCTGTCAGCGACGCAGGAACGAGTTCTTGCGGTTGACCTGCGTGCCCAGTGCAAACCCGCCGACACCGATGCCCACGGTGGCGGCGGTCGACAGAGTTCGGCGGATGACCGACTTGGTGCGCTGACTGAAGATCACGATCGGCCAGCCGTTTCGACGAGCGTGCCGCTCGAGCTTCGAGTCGGGGTTGACCGCGACGGGGTGCCCAACGGCTTCCAGCATGGGGAGGTCGCTCGCGGAGTCGGAGTACGCGTAGCTCTGTGAGAGGTCGTAACTGTTCCACGAAGCAAGCGACTGCATGGCTTCGACCTTGCCTTCGCCGTAACAGAACGGGCCGCTCAGCTCACCGGTGTACACGCCGTTCTCCACGACACCACGAGTACCGATTCCTCCCGTCATGCCGAGCGCGTGGGCGAGTGGTTCGACGATCTCCTGGGGCGCAGCAGAGACGATGAACGTGTCGCGGCCCGAGCGTCGATGTCGCTCGAGGAGCCGCTTCGCTTCGGGTCGAACTCGTTCGATGAGGCGCGGGAGGATCTCGGCGTTCAGTCCTTGGAGGTCGACCTGGCGCTGTCCGGTCACCGCGCCGAGGATTCGCTTGCGGACCTCGTCGCTCGTGTCGTCGCTCGCCCCGAACAGTTTGAACGCCACGGCGCCACCTGCGTCGCGAACGAACTGATGGGTGGGGACGAGTCCGACCTTGCGCGCCTGGATCGCCAGCGTGAACGCCGATGATCCCGAGATCAGCGTTCGGTCGAGGTCGAAGAACGCCGCACTCGGACCGGAGCCGGTGACGCTGACGTACTCGCTCATGTCGACAGTGTGCCAGCGTCGTCCGGCGTGCCGTCCGCGGGGAACTGTCCGAGGTCGACCGCGAGCTGGTACACCTCGCGGCGACGGCGACCCGTCCCATCGGACACCTGAGTAGCAGCATCCTTCGTCGACGCGCCCGAGTCGATGGCCTCGCGGAGCAGCGAACGAACGGTGTCGTCGCTGGCGTCGATCGGCTGGTCCTCGACCGGAGCGAGCACGATGACGTACTCGCCTCGCGGATCGCCGACGTCGATCGTGCCGAGACTCGCCCGCACCGTCTCTTCGTGGAGCTTCGTGAGCTCACGGCTGACGGCGACACCCCGTTCCGGCCCGCATGCCTCGGTCAGGTCCGCAAGGGTCCGTTCGATCCGGTGTGGAGCTTCGTACAGCACGATGGTTCGACGTTCGGCGGCGATCTCCGCGAGACGCGTCGCCCGGTCCCGACCCTTCCGCGGCAGAAAGCCCTCGTAGACGTACCTGCCGCTGGGAAACCCGCTGATGGTCACCGCCATGGTTGCGGCCGCAGGTCCGGGCACCGCTGACACCGTGTGCCCGGCCTCGATTGCAGCGCCGACCAGGCGCTCGCCAGGATCGGAGATTCCAGGAGTGCCCGCATCGCTGACGACGGCGACGTCTCGGCCCGACGCCAACACGGCGAGCACATCGTCGATCCGTTCGTACTCGGTGTGCTCATTGCAGACCGCGAGCCGCTCGGCGCGGATCCCGGCGTGCTGCAAGAGCTTGCCGGTGCGCCGGGTGTCTTCGCAGCACACCAACCCAACCGATGACAGGACCTCGACCGCGCGCGGGGCGAGGTCGCCGAGGTTGCCGATCGGCGTGGCGACGAGCCACAGCGTGCTCATCGGTCGTCGTGCTCGCGAAGTTCGATCACGTCACCGACGTGAACCCCCCAGCGAGCAAAGGCGCCCGCCTCGGCCTCCACGACCGACCGGGCCCGGATGACGGGCATGCCGACGCGGTGACGAGGCATCTGCACGGTGCGGATCACGAGTCCGTCGGCATCGAGAAATGCGACGTCGATCGCAAACCGCATCCCGATCGTGTGCACCCACCGGCAGGGTTCGATCACGATGGCGCCATCGAGCCCGTCGCGGCCGAGTAACCCCTTGCGACGCTCCGAGCGAGTGTTCGCGACATCAGCGGACGCGAGGACCCTCGCATTCGTCACCAACCAGGCCATGCCAGGAGCATGGCACGCGTGACGCCCGTTGCGACGCCGATCAGACGTTGAAGCGGAACTCCATCACATCGCCGTCCTGAGCGACGTAGTCCTTGCCTTCCATTCGCATCTTGCCGACTTCCTTGGCGGCGTTCCACGAACCGAGCTCGAGGAGTTCATCCCACTGGATGACCTCGGCCTTGATGAAGCCTCGCTGGAAGTCGCCGTGGATTCGACCGGCACAGACCGGTGCGGTCGAGCCTTCGTAGAACGTCCAGGCGCGGGACTCCTGTTCGCCCGTCGTGAGGTACGTCCGCAAACCGAGCAGGTGATAGGCGCTGCGGACCATGCGGAACAGCGCGCCCTCACCGAGTCCGAAGCCTTCGAGAATCTCCTTGCGCTCGTCGGGGTCGGCGATTGCTGCGGCTTCGGCTTCCATCTGGATGCACATGCCGATGACTTCGACGTTGTCGCCTGCGTTGTTGAACTCGGCGGACACGAGGGCTTCCTTCTCAGGGATCGAGTCGATGTCGTCCTCGCCGACGTTGACGACCGCAAGGACTCGACGGTTGGTGAGCAAGAAGAACTGCTCCAGCTCCTTGCGGACGTCCTCCTTCAGGCCAGCCCGGTAGAGCGGAAGTCCTTCGGCGAGGGAGTCGTATGCGGTCTGCAGTGCTGCGGTTTCGTCGCCGAGTGTCTTGTCGAGCTTCGAAGCGCGCTTGTTCGAGTTGAGCCGCTTCTCGACGGTCTCGAGGTCGGCGAGCGCCAGTTCGATCTCGACGACCCGGAGGTGTTCGAGTGGGTCGGACGGACCGACGATGTCGTCGTCCTCGAATGCGCGAAGGACGAAGACGATGGCGTCGACCTCGCGGATGTTGGCGAGGAACTTGTTGCCGAGACCTTCGCCGGTGCTCGCTCCTTCGACCAGGCCGCCGATGTCCACGACCTCCACCTGAGCGTGGATGGTCTTCTTCGACTTCGACATCGCTGCGAGTCGGTCGAGGCGCTCATCGGGCACCATCGCAACACCGATGTTCGGGTCCTTGGTTGCGAACGGGTACGGCGCAGCGAGCGCGCCGCCGCCCGTCAGCGCGTTGTACAGCGAGCTCTTGCCTGCGTTGGGGAGGCCGACCAATCCGAAGCGTTCCATGCGGCGAGCAGGCTACTGGCGCCCCGTCGTGCCCGGTCTGGCATCGCACGATCCAACCCCGAACCTCCGCCTCGTTCTCGTCGGGATTCGTCCCGGAATCCGGGCACGAAGGCGACGAGAAGGCTTCAGTGAACCCCCGGGGCGAGATTCGGGTCACGCAGCATCGGGGGAGCGAGCGTCGGCCCAGCGGGCGATCGTCTGCTCGATGCGGCGGGCGACTTCGGATGGGCGAGTGGTGATACGGCGGTAGGTGAATCGAAGAACGATCCAGCCGTGCGCTGCGAATTCGGCGTCGGTTGCCCGATCTCGTTCGAACTGACGTCGGTCGCGCCCGTGATATCGCCAGCCGTCGCACTCGATGACGATCGGGGTACCGATGACTCGAAAGTCGACCTCGCGGCCGCCGACGTGGGCATGGAATTCGACCGGCGGAAGCCGATACCTCGAAATGAGCCGTTTCATGGCCGGTTCGAGCACGGAGTCGGCGGGCTTCGCGTCGAGTGACCAGTCGTCGATCGCTCGACGCAGCGCGGTGATGCCAGATCGTCCGCGCTGAGCATGCTCGACGAGCGCAGTCTCGACGGCCGGCAGCGTTGCGAGATCGTTGGTCAAGGCGTGGCCGACGGCACCGTGAACGGCGTGAGGTGCCACGGCTCCGAGGTCGACGAGTGTTCGCAGGATGTTCGTGCAGGGGATGCCGTCGATGCGACGCGGGGCGGTGCGTCGAAGGTCACTCGGCCGGTGGGCACCCACATTCCCCTGGCTCGACACGTCCACTCCTCGGCTGCGGCGCGGCTCCCACGGACGGTTCGGAACGATGAGATCGACAGGAGGAGGTTCCACGGACGGAATGCCGTGGAGGTGAGCGGCGGACCGGTGAGAAGCCATGGCGCCGGGGCCGGCAGCCAGCACCGCGATCATGATGCGCTGCTCCGGAGTGTCGGCGGTGCCGATCAGGCGGGCGACTCCAGGCGCGACCCGATCGAACGTGCCGGCGGCGACCGCTCGTTGCCACGCGGACGAGGTGAGTCCTGACTGTGCCCAGGTCACGACC
>CALIOL010000223.1 GCA_938044705.1 uncultured Ilumatobacter sp.
ATGACGTGCAACTACCCGGTGAATTTCTCGCGGGTGAATCGCCCCGAATCGTCAGCTCGTCTCGGCTCGCTGGCCGGTGACATCCCACAGATGGTGGACCGGGTCGTGGATCAGGTATCGGGCGAACGAGTCGACCGTGAACTGCGCACCATCGCTGCGGCGCCCTTTTCGGCACGCCTGGGCGGAATCGACGCCGTCGAACGCATCGGCGAGCGCACCTGCCGCAGCGCCGAGTTCGGCGCTCACCACCGACGGGTCCTGATCGTTGTAGGCCTCCTCCACCGCAGTGGCGTCCTGGTCCCAGTTCGGATACAGCGGGTCGTCTTCGGTCAGCATGAGGTTCAGTCGCTCGAGATACAGCCGGTTCACGTCTCTCACGTGTGCCGCGTACTCGAGATCGCTCCACCGGTCCGGGCGTCGGCGATGTCGAACGACTTCCGCCTCCGCTGCGAGCACTCCTTGCCAGGCAGCGGCATTCCGTCGAAGCAACTCGCCGATCGACGAGAGCTCAGCCTCGGCGGCGACGAACCCGCACTCGGGGCACGGGCGCTCGAGCACCCAGGTCCAGTCTCGGTCATCAGGGGGCAGCGCCTCGCTCATGACCGCCATTGTCGTTCGGCCCGGAGCTGCAGACCCACGCTCGAACGACTCATGGCGGATGATTCCGGCCACGGTGACCGCGATGCGGTCCACGAGCACGGTCGCGCAGGGACTGGTACGGTCGTTTTCATGCAATACGGCTTCGTGGTCCCTTGGGGCGACGCCGCCGACATCGGGGACTTGGCAGAAGCTGCGGAAGAGGCAGCGTGGGACGGGCTGTTCGTTTGGGAGCCGGTGTGGGGCGTCGATGCGTGGATCTCGCTCGGCCTCGCGGCCGTTCGCACGTCGAAGATCCGGCTCGGCACGCTCCTCACCCCGCCGTCGCGCCGGCGCCCGTGGGAGTTGGCGAGTCAGGTGGCCACGGTCGACCGACTCTCCAATGGTCGGGTCAATCTGTCGGTCGGTCTCGGCGCCGTCGACACCGGGTTCGAGACCTTCGGCGAACAGTGCGACAAGCGCGAGCGCGCCGAGCTGATGGACGAGTGCCTCGAGATCATGTGTGGGCTCTGGAACGGGCAGCCCTTCGAGTTCAGCGGTTCGCACTATCACGTCCAGCCGACCGAGTTTCCGACGATCGGCAACGTGGTGCAGTCGCCACGCGTGCCGATCTGGTGCGTCGGTGCGCTCGGCAAACCCAAGTCGATGGCGCGGGCCCTGAGTTGGGACGGCGTGATCCCACAGGTGCTGGACAGCTCGGCCATGGGCGCACGACAAGCCGATCTCTCCGAAGTCGCCGATCTTCGTTCGGCGATCGACAAGGGTCCGAACCCACATGCCGACATCATCGTGGAAGGCCAGTGGACCGAACACTCCCCGGCGGCGTACGCCGACGCGGGCGCGACGTGGTGGATCGAGTCGATGTGGGGCGCCATGGGCGAGCACTCCCCCGTCACCGCAGCGTACGACCGACTCCAAGAAGGCCCGCCCTCCTGACCTCGACCAGCGCTGCACTTCGCTGATGCGCCCAACTCGTCGCTACCGTCACGCTCGATGAGCGACACGAGCGACACCGGATGGAACTTCGCCGACCTCTGGGAGACGATCGCCCAGGAGTTGCCCGATGCGCTGTGCCAGCAGCAAGGCGTGCGCCAGGTCACTTGGGGCGACTTCAACCGACGCGCCAATGGCGTCGCCAAGGTCCTCCTCGATGCCCCGGGAGCCGCCGAGCAAGACAAGGTCGCTCAGTACCTGTACAACTGTCCTGAATACCTCGAGTCCGTGTTCGCTGCGTTCAAAGCAGGCATGGCCATCGTCAACACCAACTATCGGTACGCGGCTGACGAACTCGTCTACCTCTGGGACAACGGCGATGTCACCTCGGTCGTCTTTCACGGGTCGTTCACCGAGCAGATCGAGGCGGTTCGCTCGCGAGTTCCGCGGATCTCGACCTGGCTGTGGGTCGACGACAACTCGGGCGCCTGCCCCGACTGGGCCACTCCCTATGAGGATGCAGCAGGGCAGGGGGCCAAGGAGAACGTCACGGGCGCCTGGGGGCGATCGGGCGATCACCTCCTCTTGCTGTACACGGGCGGCACGACCGGCATGCCCAAGGGCGTCATGTGGCGTCAGGACGACGTGTTCGGCGTCCTCGACGCGAACAACCGCCAGCGGATGCCACCGGAGCAAGATCTCGATGCCGCCGCCGATCGGATCAACACACCCGGACCTCGAAACATGCCGAGTGCGCCGCTCATGCACGGGACCGGCCTCTTCAATGCGATCAGCAACCTCATGGTCGGCGGCTCGATCACCACGATGGAGGGACGCTCGTTCGATCCCACCGAGTTCCTCGACACCGTGCAGCAGTTCGAGATCAACTCGACGTCGATCGTCGGCGACGCATTCGCAAAACCGATCCTGCGCGCGCTCGACGAGGAACCGAAGCGGTGGGACGTGTCGTCGCTCCGAGTGATCGTTTCGTCGGGCGTCATGTGGTCGAAGGAGACCAAGGATGGGTTGCTCGCCCACAACCCCCGCCTCATCCTCGTCGACGCGCTCGGGTCCTCCGAAGCCATCGGGATGGCGACCAACACGACCACCGCCGAATCCGGTGGAGACACCGCCAAGTTCGTACTCGGTCCTCGCACGCGAGTCGTCACGGATGCGACCGACACCGAGCCGAGCCGAGATGTGGTTCCCGGTTCTGGCGAGCTGGGACGTGTCGCCCTGCGCGGGCGTACGCCGATCGGCTACTACAAGGACGAAGCCAAGTCGGAGAAGACCTTCGTGACCATCGACGGCGAGCGGTACTCCATTCCCGGCGACTACGCCTCAGTCGAGGTGGACGGGACCGTGTCGCTGAAGGGACGCGGCAGCCAGTGCATCAACACCGGCGGCGAGAAGGTGTATCCGGAAGAGGTCGAGGAGTGCCTCAAGCTGCACCCCAGCGTCCATGACGCCGCGGTCGTCGGGCTCCCCGACGACAAGTGGGGCGAAGCCATCAACGCGTTGGTGGAACTGCTCCCCGGTGAAGAACTCGACAGCGAGGCCCTACGCGACCACGTCAAAGCACACCTTGCGGCGTACAAAGCACCGAAGCGAGTCATCAACATCGAAACGGTCGGTCGTGCAGCGAACGGCAAGCTCGACTACAAGGCATTGAAGGCGCTCGCCCTGGCCTGATCGGCGGTGGCAGCGTCGAACGCCGCCACCGCCCAAACCAGATGATCAGCTGAC
>CALIOL010000224.1 GCA_938044705.1 uncultured Ilumatobacter sp.
CGCCCGCGCTCAGTGTTCAGCTGCTCCACCAGATCGAGCACGTCGATCTGGTGAGCGATGTCGAGGAACGTCGTCGGTTCGTCGAGCAGCAGCAACTCGGTCTCCTGCGCCAGCGCCATCGCGATCCACACTCGTTGGCGCTGCCCGCCAGACAGCTCATCGACCGTGCGGTCAGCCAGCGCCGACGTCCCGGTCGCATCGAGGGCCGAACGCACCGCCTGCTCATCGGACTCGGACCACTGTTGGAACAGCTTCTGGTGGGGTGTCCTTCCGCGTGCGACCAGGTCCACCACCGTGATCCCCTCCGGCGCGATCGGCGTCTGCGGGAGCAGTCCGAGTCGCCGCGCAACGTCCTTCGTCGCGAGCTTGTGGATCGTTTCGCCGTCGAGGATCACCTGCCCCTTCGAAGGCTTGAGGAGGCGCGCCAGCGCCTTCAACAGCGTCGACTTGCCGCACGCATTCGGGCCGATGATGACGGTGATCTTGCCGTCAGGGATGTCGAGATCGAGGTCGTCGACGACGACATGTTCGTCGTAGCCGAGACAGACTCCGGACGCACGTAGGCGCGCCGTCGAGGTCACTTCAGTCATTACAGGGCTCCGGCTCTGGCTTGTCGGGTGAGCAACCACAGCAGGTAGGGCGCACCGATGAGTGCGGTCATGATTCCGACCGGAAGTTCGGTCGGAGCGAGCAGGCGCCGCGCTGCGAGGTCGGCGACGACCGTGACGAGCGCACCGACGAACGCGGCGGGAACGACGCACGCCCGTGGCGAGTTGACCAGCCGGCGAGCGACCGGTGCGGAGACGAATGCCACGAATGCAACGGGCCCAGCGGCGGCGACACCGAGCGCAGCGAGGCCGACGCCGACCAACACCAGCATCAGCTTGGCGCGACCGACGTTGACGCCGAGACCAGCGGCGGTGTCGTCACCAAGGTCGAGTCGGTCGAGCGTGCGTTGCATCAAGATCGCCATCGGGCCAAGAACGGCGAGCGCGACGGCGACGATGCGCACCTCGTCCCAACTGCGACCGTTGAGCGAACCGGTCAACCAGACCGCTGCCCGCTGAACGTCGTTGATCTCAGCTCGCGTGATCATGTAGTCGATCGTTGCGGTGATCGCGAAGCCTGCGCCGATACCAACGAGCACGAGCCGGTACGCCTGCACGCCACGTTTCCAGGCGAGGAAGTACACGACCACCGCGGCGAGCACGCCCCCGAGAACAGCACCGGCTGACACCTGGAATGCCGTCGCGTCGGCGTAGACGATCATCACAACGGCTCCCAGCGCTGCGCCGCCCGTGAAGCCGATGATGTCCGGCGAACCGAGGGGGTTGCGCACGAGTGACTGAAAGATCGCACCCGACATTCCGAACGCGGCCCCAACACCAGCCCCGACGAGCACACGCGGGAGGCGGAGCGTGCCGACGATGAACTCAGAGTCCTCGGTCGGATTGCCGAGAATCGTCGAAACGACGTCCGAGATCGGGATCGGAAAGTCGCCGACGCTGATCGACCACAATCCAACCGCGACCGTGACGGCTGCCAGGGCAACACACACGGTGACCGCACGCGGATCGAGGCGGACGGAGAACCATGACGTCCGCACGACACGACCGGTGAGCGGGACTCGTTCCAGCTCCTTGCTGCGTTCGGATGGGGTGACGGTGTCGGTCACAGCTGCGCCATTCGAGTTCGCCGAACCAGCACGATGAATGCTGGCCCGCCGAGGATTGCGGTCATGATCCCGACTTGCACTTCGCCAGGCCGAGCCACGACGCGGCCGAGCGTGTCGCAAAACAGCAGGAACGACGCCCCAGCCATCGCGGACGCCGGCATCAACCAGCGCTGGTCTGGCCCAAACCACGAGCGCACTGCATGCGGCACGACGAGCCCAACGAACCCGATCGGCCCGGCCGCGGCAACGGCGCTTCCACAGAGCAACGTGATGCCGAGCACACTCACAAAACGGGTGAGCTGGATCTTCGTACCGAGCGCCCGTGCCGCATCTTCGCCGAGCGCAATGGCGTTCAGCTGACGGGCCGCGCCCATGGCGAACAGCAGGCCGAGGGCGATAAAGGGTGCGACCTGCCCCGCGACATCAGTGCCGCGGCCGGCGAGGGACCCAACCGCCCAGAACCGAAACTGGTCGAGTGTTGCTTGGTCCAGCAGCGCGACCGCGCGTGTCAGCGAGAACAGCAGTGCTGCCAGTGCGGCGCCTGCGAGTGCCAAACGCACCGGGGTCGCGCCACCCCGCCCCGCAGTTCCAAGGACGTAGACCGCGACGGACGCGAGTGCGGCGCCGACAAACGCAAACCACACCAACCCCGACACGGAGGTGATGCCGAACCACCAGATGGCGAGTACCACCGCAAACGAGGCACCCGCATTGACACCGAGCAGACCAGGGTCGGCCAACGGGTTGCGCGTGACCCCTTGCATCAAAGCACCGGCAACGCCAAGCGCCCCACCGACGAGCAGCCCGAGCAGGGTTCTGGGGAGGCGAAGTTCTCGGACGATGAGGTGGTCGGTCACCGCGGCATCGTTGGCGAGAAACGCATCGATGACGACCGTCCAGGGAATCGACTTCGCACCGACAGCCAGCGACAACAGCATGCCGAGCGCGACACTCCCACCGAGCACCGCGACCCCTGCCATGCGCCGCGAGAGCGACCAGGTTCGACGCCGAACTCCATCGTCTTCGAGTTGAGCATTGGCGCGCTGCTCGTCGAGTTCCACCACGACCATGTCAGCTGCGCGTCTGACCACGCTGAGCCGCAAGATGACCCATGCCGACGCACTGGCAGTTCGTTGCAGCGCCATCAGCCCGGTCGGCTGCCGCGGCGAGCGCAGCGATCTCGCTCAGGGTCGGAGCAGACCCCCGACGGTCGAGCCAGCGGCGCCGCCACGTGTGAATCGGGCCATCGAGAGGTGCCGGATCGTTGCGCATCACGAGCACGAAACCCGCGCCGACGACATGAACGCGCAGAACTCGTCGCGACTCACCATCCACACACCGTCGACGAGCGTGATCGTGCCCGACTGATCGGTGTATGCCGGGTTCTCGCCGAAGTTGACGTTGTAGGTCACCGTCGCCGACTCCCCAACCACTGCGACAGCAGTCGGCTCCAGACTGATGCCACCAAAGCTCTCCCCCGCCGACGCATACGCATCAACCGTCGCTTCGAGCGCACCGGCGTCCTCGAGGTGCGCCGACTTGTCGGCGAATGCAACGGTGGAGTCGAACACGGTTGCCCAGGCCAAGCGTGCCGCGTCGCCGACTTCAGCGGGTTCGTCTTCGCCTGGCTCGGTGGTTGCGGGGTCGGTTGCGGGGGGCTCGGTAGTCGGCGGGTCAGTAGCCGGTGGCTCGGTTGCCGGTGGTTCCGTCGTCGCCGGTTCCGTCGTCGCCGGCTCGGTTGACACCGGCTCGGCCGCAACAGCTTCAGTCAGCGCCTCGGTCGCGCTGGGCGCAACGCTGTCGGACGACGTCGCAGCCTCCGAACCGCATGCCGCGACCACGGTGACGCTGGCGACAGCCAGCCACATCTTCCGATTCACGACACTCCCTCACTGTGGTCCGAACCCAGTGCTCCATCGACCGCGCCACACAGCTCGGCAACGAAACATGCGGCCGCGACCTGCGCGGCAACTTCGTCGAGCTGATGTGTGAACCGGTCGTCATTGGCAGCCATCCGGACGACGGTGACGCCGAGTTCGGGGTCCGGCTTCAGACACGCCTGCATCGCGTCGGACGGCAGCGCCTCCGGGCCGACATCGTCGAGCAGTTCGGTGAGCGTGGGAAACCCGAGAAGGCTCGCCAACCAGCGCTGCTCGACGCCACCGGCGCTCGTCGCAAAGACGCCACCTCCAAGGTCGACGAGCTCACCCCCGAAGGTCACCTCCGTGATGCGGTTTGCGAGGTCCGGCCGATTGGGGCAGGCCATCGCCGCGACGATGCGACGCATCTTGCACGGGTCGATGTCAGCGTCCACACCGTGACCCACCACGACGCGCTCGTCACCGTCGGTGCGCAGTCGCAGTACGGCGCCGGGAATCGTGTGCACGAGAGCAGTCGCGAGCCGAAGGCGTTCGAGTGGGGTCATGGAAGTCTCCTGGAAGATGATGGGGTCGGATGTGAATCGAGGTCGAGGTCGTGCACGTCGGTGCGAGTTGTCAACGGTCGGCGAGCTCTCGGGCGCGTCGAACGAGCTCGACCGACGCCGGGCGGACGTCATCAGCAGCGGCGAGCGGCGCCGGAAAGGCCACCCTCGCCGTCACGCCACTGACGTGGGCCGTGGTGCGGGCGTGGAAGGTGATGCCGTAACGGTCGATCGACGAGACCGACACCTCAGTGGCGTCAGCAACGCCACCGAGGTGCTTCACGATGTCGAGGCATGCGTCGTTGTGGTCCGCATCGAGATGCTCGATCATCGGCTTGGCGTTCGGAATCACGGGATCCGCCGTTGCGGTGGCGTACTCCTGTGCCGTCGACCAGCCCATGACGCCGAAGCCACCGACGTACCGCAGGTTCAGCAGTTCGAGTCGCCACCACGAGAAGTCAGCGAAGTGGATGTAGTGCTTCGCAAACGGATGCAGCTCGAGGTGGCGCTCGACTTCGTCCTCGGTCGGCTGGACAGGGACGAAGGAGCCGATGAGCGTGACGCGTGGTTCTGAGAGCGGGTCGACTCCGGCTTCAGGGTCGGCTTCGACGAGGACACTCGAACGCGGGTCGCTTCGGAGGTACTGGGTGTGTTCGGCCAACGCCGAGACGCAGATCAGCGGAGAGCCTGCGGCCACGGTCGAGTACGGGGCAATCGATGCGTAGGGGTGCCCAGAAGGCGTCAGCGTCGCCAGCGTCGCCAAGCCCCCGGGTTCGACCAACGTTCGGGCCAACTCGGCGTGCGACGGAAAGCTCGCCACGTCGCCGAGAATGGGCGGGCCGGAGGTCTCGTGCGCGTCGGACGCTGCGTCGAGATCGTTCGCCGTCGAGGTCACGGTCATCAGATGTCTCCATGGAGGTCGGTGATCAGTTGGTGCAAGAGTTCGCCGGTTCTCGGTCCGTTGCCGAGGAGGAATTGATCGTCGTAGACGAGGATTCGCCCATCTCGCCCGGCAGGGGTTTCTGCGATTCCGGGCACGTCCAGCAACCCCTCCAAACCCCCAACGGACTCGAGTCCTCGCGCCGGAACGATCAAGACGTCAGGTGCTGCAACGACGAGCGATTCTGCGTTGATCGGCGCGCTCTCCACGACGCCGAGCTCGGCCGAGATGTCCTCGCCACCTGCGGCGTCGATGATCCAGTCGACTCCCGACCCTTCACCCAGGAGCAGCTGAACGTTCTCGCCACGCACGTAGAGCACGCCGACGCTGGGCCGGTCGGTCACGCCGTTCGTCCGATCGGATTCGACAGCGATTTCAGCGTCCACAGCGTCCGCGAGCAACGATCCCTCCTCGGGCACGCCCAGTGCGGCAGCGACAGCGCGAATCTTCTCGCCGGGCCCCTCTGCGCTGCTGGTGCGCTCGATCACGACCACGTCGACACCGAGTCGCTCTAGGTCGTCGAGCGTTTCTTGCGGCCCGGCAAGGTCGGTTGCGAGCACGATCGTCGGTTCGAAGCCCAGGATCGGTTCGGGCGAGAGCGCTCGCTGGTAGCCGATCTCGGGGAGCGCGTCGGCCGATTGTGGGTAGGTCGCCGAGATGTCGGTCGCGACGACCTGGTCGCCCAGCCCGAGTGCGAAGACGATTTCTGCGAGGTCACCGTCGAGCGGGATGATCCGCATCTCCGTCGTGCTCGGTCGAGGTTCGGCCTCGGCCTCGACGGGCTCCTCGGTGACGGTCTCAGCGGGGCGGGTGTCGGGCGACACGGTTGCTGGAACATCCTCGAACGCCGGCGGCGTCGCCGACTGACCCACCTGCCCGCCACATGCAGTCGCGCAGAGTGCGAGCGCCACCACCACCGATGCGCCGAAGCGGTTCCGTAACCCTGCCATCTCTCGAATGTTAGGCGTTCCTAACTCTGATTGCAAAGCAGAATGTCGCGAACCGCTATTCCTCCAACCGAGCTCGGAACTCCTCGAGGTTCATCGACTCACCGAATCCGGTTGCCACGACTCCGGAGCCGTCGACGAGCAGGCGGGCCTGCTCGTTGACGAGGGCGACGTAGGGAAACGCCTCATCGTCCCCCCGCACGAGAAACCAAAATCCGCTGTCGCCGATCTTGTTCGCCTCCACGCCATTGACAACGATCGGCGTGCCGTCGAGTAACGCTGCTTCCTGTTCGACGATCAGCGACGCCACATCACCGCCCCGAAAGCTGCGCTCGACGTCAAGTTGAAACAGCGCGGTGGTGAACCCGGTGGTCGGGTCCGCGGGGTCCGTGATCGCACGCCCATCGTCGACGGCAACGATCTGGCCTTCGACGATGACGTCCGCTGCTGCGACGAGTTCGTCCAGCGCGGAAAACTGAGGGCCGGTGGCGACAAGATCGATCGCTTCCGGTGCGTCGTCGGCGTCCCCTCCTCGGAACATCGCGACGGCAACACCCGCAACGACGACCACCAGGAGCAACGGCAGCGCCGCTGCAAATCGGCTGGACATCGTTCGCCCCTGCGTTGCATCACTCATGGGGCCTCGAGGACATACTCGCTGGCAGGAGCGTCGCAGTCGAGCCGGGCGAGGTCGACATCGCCGTCAATCCAACGCTCTCGGAGTCTGCCGTTCCACGCCACAAACGCGTCGACGCGCACTTCGACGTCATCGCCGAGCAGCGGCCTCAGCTCGTCGGCCACCAAGTGCGCCGTGGTCAAGATCAGATCAGGCCGGACCATCGCGGCCGACACCTGCCACGGTTCGAGCACGAGTTGAGGCTCCACCTCGAACGTCGAACCCGCAGACGGATCGGTGACTCGATACACCACGTGCGCAGCACGTTCGGTCAGCATCACCCGCCAAGACAGGAGGTACCCGTCGTCGTTCCAACGCACGTTGCCGTCTGCGGCGACATGACGAAACGGGAGCACGATGTTCATGACTGCGAGCGCCACGAGCGCGATGACGACGACCCGTGAAGGCCTCGACGCACGCACATCCGCGTTGCGCTCCTTGGGCCTGGGGAACCCGAGTCGTGCGGGCCAATCCACTGCGAAGAAGATCGGCGTCAGCGCGATCATCACCCACGGGAACATGCCGATCTGGAACAGCATCGCCGTGGCGAGGTGAAAGACCACGAGCACTGCGTACGCGAGTGGACGCGATCGCTGCCACAACAACCAGGCGACGATCGTCAGATCGAACAGCGCACCCGTCCAGCTGAATGCGAACGCGACGAGCGGCTCGTCGAGCCAAGGACCAATGATCGGTCGATCGGTTCGAGCGGCGAGCCACGTCCGCAGCGGCTCCGCCCGCAACAGCCAGTCTCCGTTGAGCTTCGCGATGCCAGCAACGACGTACACCACGGCCAGCTGACCGCGCAGTGCCCACACGCTCAGATCCGGCACGCGCCCGCCGACAGGTCCCGGCACGATCGCAAGCACGGCCGCCGCCAACGTCAGGAACCAATAGTGGTTGAGGTACAGCGCCGCATCGATCAACTCGCAGTAGCCGAAGCCGACCGCGAACAGCGCCGCGCAGGCCCTGGTGCAGACGCCGCACGCGATCAACACGCCGAGCACGCCGAGTCCCAGCACGGTTGCATACATCAGCACCGGCGGAAGTGGTCGCACCCAGTCCAGGCCCGGGTAGGTCAGGTGGTTGGATGGCGCCAGGTAGAACTCGTCGACCCACCCGCGGACCACAAACCGGACCTGACCCACAGCGACGAGCAACCCGAACGCAACGCGGAACGCCACGAAGGATGCCGCAGGAACCGTCCGATCGAGCTGCGCGACTCGACCGCCCGGCGGGCGCTCCAGGACCGCAGGCGAGTCGATGGTTGGCTCAGCCGTCGCCGTCAGCATCCGAGAACTGGACGGACAGCCCGAGTGTGCTGACCACGTTGGTCGTGATGGTCATCTCCAACGCCGCCAGCGCATCGCCGTCGAGCTCCGCAGCAGCGTCGAATTCTTGCGTGAGCTGCTCAACCACCTCACTGTCGAGCAGTGGAGCGATGCCCTCGCCGGCACCACCCGAGGCGGCCGAATCGCCGAGAATCGCCCAGCGCATCGCGTCGAGCTTCGCTCTCGCGACGGCGACATCTGGATCGTTCTCCAACGTGACGAGACCGAACAGGACTTCGTTGACCATCAGCTCGATGGCCTCGTTGGCGATGCCATCATCGGCGCCGAAGTCAACGCCGCTGGCCTCCCACGCCGACGCGAGCGACCCGGTTTCTTCGGCGACCAGTTCCGCTGACGCCGTGACGTACTCGCATGGGCGACCGCTGCGATCATCGTCACCGATCAGTTCGACGACCTCCTCGATCGCCTCGAGCCCGCGTTGATCCGCGCCGTACAGGCTTCGAAGCGCGGATGCGTCG
>CALIOL010000225.1 GCA_938044705.1 uncultured Ilumatobacter sp.
CGCCCAGCCCGGCGAATGCGTTGGGGAGCATCGCGTTCTGGGGTGAACGTCAGCGCACCGCGGACGTCGTCGCACTCGTCGTCGTCGTCGCACTCGTCGTGCTCGCGTCGCTGCTCGGAGGACGCCTCCGGCTCGAGCCGCTCGAACGGCGCGGCCAGCTCGTGTCACAACTTCGGTTCGCGGCGACCGTGCAAGACATCCGCACCGTCGTGCTCTTGCGCCGACAGCTTCGCGCCGAGTCCGTTCGAGCCACCCCGTGGTTGGGCATCGGGGGCGGCCGGCCACGGAGCACACCGCCCGTGCGACCGACGTCTCGACCACAGCGAGGGGTTCCGGCGTCTCGTGGCGACGCCTGGTTCATCTGGAAGCGAGGCGTGATCGCCATCGCACGACTTTCGGCCTCGCGCCTCCTGCGAATCGCGACGCTCGCCGTCGTTGCCGGAGCATGCGCATCCGCAACCGTGGAGTCGTCGCCCCTCCTGCTGATCCCGATGGTTGCGGCGGCGTTCCTGCTCGGCCTCGAGTCGATCGAACCACTTGCCCAAGAGGTCGACCGACCAGATCTGACCGACATGATCCCGCGAGCTCGGGGCTGGGTCTTCGCCCACCACCTGGTCGCCCCAGCCGGTCTGCTTGCGATCGCGGGCCTCATCGCTGCTGCCGCTGCAACCACGGTGGAGCCGGGCCACGGTGCCGCTGCCTTCGGGCTCGCCATCCCGCTCGCATGGACCGGAGGGATCGGAGCCGTCGTCGCTGCCGTCAAGGACGCACCTGAGCCACCGGCGACTGCGGGAACGACACTGCTCGGAGCTGAACGGGGGGCGGAGAGTCCGTTTGCGCTCCCCGAGTTCGCCGGCTTCAGCAGCGTCGGACTGGGTGCGCTGCCGATCATCCTGAGCGCGATCACGGCACTCCCGGTCCTCGCCCTCCGATTCGAGCCGTTGGCATCGACGGTGTGGCGTTCGCTCGTCGGTGTGGCACTGTGTCTCGCTGTGACGGTGTGGTGGGTGGTCCGACGCGATCGCTGGGGTGGTGCAGTCCGCTCCTTCTTCGCAGCGGGACGTGAGGCTGGACGAACGGCATGAACGAGAACGCACTCGAGAGCGAGGGGTTGACCAAGCACTACGGCGACAACGTCGCGCTCGCTCCACTGGACCTCGTCGTGCCCGCCGGTCAGCGCGTCTCGATGATCGGACACAACGGATCGGGCAAGACGACGTTGCAGCGGATGTTTGCCGGGGTGCTCGCGCCCAGCGGCGGATCCGCGTCGGTCGCCGGCCACCCCGTGGGCAGCATCGAAGCACGAGCTGCGCTGTCCGTGCTGTCTGACCAACCGGTCTTCTACGACGACCTCTCCGTCTGGCAGCACCTCGAGTACATCGCTCGCCTCCACGACACCACCGAGTGGGAAGCTCACGCCGACTGGCTGCTCGACGCGGTCGGGATCTCCGACCGGGCAGACGACCTGCCCGCCACGTTCAGTCGTGGACTCAAGCAGAAGGCCGCGATCGCCATCGCGTTCGTGCGCCCGTTCGACGTGATGCTCATCGACGAGCCCTTCGTCGGCTTGGATCGCGCCGGCCGTGCCGCGCTGCTCGAGCTGTTGACCTGGGCGCACGACGACGGCGCCTCGCTCGTGGTCGCGACGCACGAGTTGGAGAGTGTGACCTCATCTGAACGACTCATCGCGCTCCGCGATGGTGAGGTCATCT
Organism: uncultured Ilumatobacter sp.; assembly: GCA_938044705.1. Classification (GTDB taxonomy): domain Bacteria; phylum Actinomycetota; class Acidimicrobiia; order Acidimicrobiales; family Ilumatobacteraceae; genus Ilumatobacter_A. Next base: position 1,713 of record CALIOL010000225.1, read on the forward strand.
TCGACGGGGACCCCGCCGATGCTGATCCAGGCTCACTCGCCGACGGCGTCTTCGATCACCGCGACGATTGATCAAGAACTCCTCTGACGGAACGTTCGTCCCACACCATCACGATCGCGTCGTCTACGATGGCGCGCATGCAGGAGTTTTCATCGGTCACCGCGTCCTCGTACGACGCTGAATCACTCGCTCCGATGCTCACGGAGAAGGCCGCCGAAGGCTGGTCCGTCGTGAGCATCGTGTCAGCGGGAACCAACGTCGTTGCCTACCTGAGCCGCGGTGGCAGCGGCGCTGCGGCACCACCGGCCGCCGATGCGCCCGTCGCAGCAGTGAGCGACGCTGCCGACGTCAGCAACGATGAGATCGCGGTCGACGAAGAAGCAGCTGCAGCGGTTGCTGCTGAGGCCACGTCGATCACTCCCTCACTTCCTGGCGAAGACGCGCCAGCGGCACCGGAGCCGGTCGTTTCGACGCCCGAGGCCGTCGCTGCCGTCGAAGCTTCAGGTGAACCGTCCGGTTGGGGCGCCGTCGACACGCCGAGCGCTCCGGACACTCCAACGGTCCCTGAGACTCCTGCAATTCCCGATACCCCGAGTGTCCCCGACACCCCGAGTGTCCCGGATACACCCACCATTCCCGACGCGGGCGATTCGAGCATGGGCGCTGTCGCCGGTGGCGCTGCAGCTGTCGGTGCGGTCGCAGCCGGAGGCGCTGCGCTTGCCGGCGATGCAGTTGACGACGCGGCTTCCGCCGCAGGTGACGCTGCTGCAGGAGTGACCGACGGCGCAACCGACGCCGCTTCAGGTCTCGCCGACAGCGCGACCGACGCAGCACAGGACGCAGCCGGTTCCGCAGGTGGCATGCTCGACGGAGCCAGCGACGCTGCTGGCGATGCTGTTGCAGACGTGACCGATGCAGGCGCAGGCGTAACGGACTCGGTTGCCGACGCAGCAGCAGGTGCCGCTGCTACTGCCGAAGCCGCAGCCGACACCGCCGCCGACGCAACCACGGACGCGACTGAGGCGGCGAGCGACGAAGGCGCGGTCTCCGGCGTTCCCGCCGGTTGGTATGCCGACCCGTCCGGCCGCTTCGAGCTGCGCTACTGGGACGGCAACGCCTGGACCGAGCACGTGAGTCGCGCCGGCCAGCAGTACACCGACCCACCCGTCGCCTGATTTCGTCGTCGGTTGGTCTTCGGCCAGCCGACGCCACACATCGAGAAGAGCAGTAGCTGCACATGCAGCTGCTGCTCTTCTGGTTTTCGGGCCCGAAAGACTCCGACGTCTGGTGCTTCGGTCGTAGCCTGAGGAGGTGCACGTCACCTCCATTGGGCACGCCGGAATGCTGATCGAGACCGCTGCGGGGTCGATTCTCTGCGACCCCTGGTTCGAGCCTGCGTTCTTCGGGTCGTGGTTCCCGTTCCCGCGCAACGATCAGCTGTCCGACGATCTCCGCGACCGCATCGAACGCGCCGACTTCCTCTACATCTCCCACCTCCACGCTGACCACCACGACGAGCCGTGGCTCCGCGAACACCTTCGCCGCGACATTCCGATCCTGCTGCCCGGCTTTCCCACCCGCGAGCAGCAGCGGACACTCGCCGCGTTGGGCTTCACCGAGTTCATCCGCACCGTCGACACCGTCGAGACCGAGATCGCTCCGGGCCTGAAGGTCGCCATCCACATCGAGTCGTCGATCACCGACGGCCCTGGCGGCGACTCTGCGCTGGTCGCGATCGCCGACGATTCCATCGTTGTCAACCAGAACGACTGTCGCACCAACGACCTCGGTCAACTGCGCAGCCACGGGCCGGTCGACCTGCACTGGCTGCAGTACTCCGGGGCCATCTGGTATCCGATGGTCTACGAGATGGACGCCAATGAAAAGAAGGCTGCGTGCGACGCGAAGGTCGCAGCCCAGTTCGCTCGTGCGATGCGCTACGTCGAGAAGATCGACGCTCGCGCAGTTGCGCCCAGCGCTGGCCCGCCATGCTTCCTCGACCCCGATCTGTTCGGCCTGAACATGATCGACGGCACCGAGTCGACGATCTTCCCCGACCAGACTGCGTTCCTCGCGATGCTCGACGACGCCGGTCGCTTCGGCGCATCGAACATCCCCGGCACCACGATCTCGATCGACACCACCGTCGGCTTCGATCATCCCGACCGCATCTCGATCACCCACCCGATCCCCGAGGCGGAGGTCGACGCGATCTTCAGTGACAAGCGCGGGTACCTCGAGCGGTACCAAGCCGACAAGATCGGCTGGATCGACGAGATGAAGGCCGGTTGGAATCCACCGTCGACGGACCTCTTGGCCTCCCTGCAGGCCTGGTGGCAACCGTTGCTGGAGATGGCGCCGACGCTGTGCAGTCAGGTGGGCGCAAACGTCGTGCTGCGGGCCATGGCCGGTCCGGGCGCCGACCAACTGGACATCGTGATCGACTTTCCCGCCGGAGAGGTTCGCCTCCACGACGGCGAGCCGTTTGCGTTCAGGTTCGACATCGACCGGCGGCTCGTGGAGACGGTGGCGGAGCAACGCGCCGTCGACTGGTCGAACTCGCTGCTGCTCTCCTGTCGTTTCGTCGCGTGGCGCGAGGGCGAGTTCAACGAGTACGTCTACAACTTCTTCAAGTCGTTGTCGCGTGAACGGATGAAGCGCGCCGAGGCCGAGGCCGCCCGCAAGCTCGCACCGTTCGACCCCGACACCATGGACATGGAGCCCGACATCCAGGTCGGTGACTACATCGTGCAGCGGCGTTGCCCGCATCGAGATGCCGATCTCGAAGCGTTCGGCGAGATCGTTGACGACGGTGACGGTCCGGCGGAGTTCGTGTGCACGCTTCACGGTTGGCGCTTCGACTGCGACACCGGTGCGTGCATCACCTCGCCGAACGAGACGCCACTGAGAATCCGCAGGGCCTGAGTCTCGGTCGGTCGGCGCTGACCGAAACTCGCTCGTCACACGCAACGCCTCGATGCGAGGCTGTTCTCCATGACGAGCATCCGCGAGATCGGGCCCGACGATTGGTCAACGTTTCGCGACATCCGGCTCGCAGCCTTGGCTGACTCCCCGACTGCGTTCGCGGTGCCCCTCGCTGAAGCTCAGCAGCGAACCGACGCCGAGTGGGAAGCGATGGTTCGAGACCGTTGCGCATCTGAGACGTCGGCGACGTGGGTGGCCGAGCATCCGACTGGCCGAGCCGTCGGTCTCGTTACGGCGTTCATCGGTGACGACCCCGACGACGCCGAACTCGTCTCGATGTGGGTCTCACCGACAGCACGCGGAGAGGGCCTCGCCGCACGCCTGGTCGATGTCGTCGTGGCCTGGGCGGCCGAGCGCGGCACCTCGACGGTGTCGTTGTGGGTCACGCGGGGCAACGACCCGGCTCAGCGCCTGTACGAGGCCGCTGGATTCGCGGTCACCGGAGACCACCAGGCGCTGCCGAGCGACCCGTGCAAGGACGAGATCCGCATGGTCCGCTCGCACTGAGGTCAGGCCCGCAGAGCTCCGGTTTGCTTCAGGGGGGAGGAGACACCCCCGCCCAGACGCCCCCTGAACCCCTCGTTCATCCACGTCGCTTCCCGGAGGATGGAGCGATGAACCGATTCGTCTCATCCGTGTTGCTCTGGATCGGCCTTGCGTTCTCATGAGGAAGCTCAGCCACGAGTCTCAACCGCACCATGCACGCATGCGATCTACCCTGTGATCATGACCGTTGGCGGCGAGACCTCGCCGGGGCCGAATCCGCTCGGCGAGTTCATCCGGCTGAATCGGTACGGCACGGCGGCCTCGGCAACACTGCTCGCACTCGTCAACCTGGCGTTCTTCCAGGAACCGTTGCTCTACCTCATCCCCGCCGCGGTGATGGTCACGTTCGCCACGCTGGTCCTCGCCAGCAAGCTCTACGACGAGCAGCGTGTGCCGGCCGCACTCGGCGTGGTCGCATTCGGCAACTGGATGGTCGCGTTGGTGACCGTCTGGCTCCTGCCCTGGGTACTCCCGGTGATGGTGCTCACTGCGATGATGCCGATCGTGCTCGCCACGCCCTACGTCGAGCGGGCGAGGTTGCGACCGTTCATGCTGGGCACTGCCGTCGTCCTTGCGGCGATCGGCTGGATGGGAATCGAGCGTGACGACAGTGGCGTGGTCGAAGATGTTGCGGACGGCATCGAACTGGGAATCGTCGTGCTCGGCATGATCGGCACCGCGATCCCGATCGGCGTGGTCGTCTGGCAAGCCAACCGGTATCACCGGGCGCAGACCGGAGCGGCACTCGAGCTCAGTGAGCAACTCGCCGAATCGCGCCGCCGACTCGTCATCGCCGGCGACGACGAGCGGGCGCGCATCGAGCGCGACCTGCACGACGGCGCCCAACAACGGCTGATCTCCGTGGCGATGCGACTCCGCATGATGAACAACAAGTCGCAGCCCAGCGATCTGAACCCGGTGATCTCCGAAGTCGAGTCGGCAATGGCCGACATTCGGCGGCTCGCGAACGGGCTCGCTCCCGCCCTCCTCGAGTCGGCGGGCCTGCAGCCCGCGTTGGCAGCAGCGGCCCGTGATGTCGGCCTTCCAGTCGAAACGCATCTCGACGCGGTCGGGCGGCTCGACCGCAGCGTGGAGACAGCCCTGTACTTCTGCGGCACCGAGGCAATGCAGAACGCCCTGAAGCATGCGGGCGGCAAGCGGCTCCGCCTCGACCTCCACGAGATCGACGGCCAGGTGATGTTGGAGGTGAGCGACGCAGGCCCTGGCTTCGACCCAGCGGCGTCGAGGTCATCAAATGGAGTGGACAACATGAGCGACCGAATGGCGAGCGTCGGAGGAACCTTGCAGATCACCTCCCGACCTGGTGAGGGAACCACGGTCTGCGCAAGCGCAGCGATGGCGACCAAGGAGCTGGTCCGATGACCGAACGCATCTCGATCGTGCTCGCAGATGACAGCGTCATCATTCGTGCTGGAGTCCGAGCGCTGCTCGACGAGCTCGACGAGGTGGACGTGGTCGCAGAGTGTTCGACCTATGACGAGTTGATGGATGCGGTCGTGGACCACGCTCCGGCGCTCGTGATCACCGACATCCGAATGCCACCCACGCACACGGACGAGGGCATCCGCGCCGCGCTCGCGATTCGCAAGGGCCACCCCGACACCGGAGTCATCGTCCTCAGCCAGTTCTCGCAACCCGAATACGCCCTGCTCCTCTTCGAAGAAGGTTCTCAGCGCTTGGGCTACCTGTTGAAGCACGCCATCGGCGAGGTGGAGCGACTCCGGCAAGCGATCCTCGCTGTCGCCGAAGGAGGCTCGTCGGTGGATCCGGAGATCATCGACCTGTTGGTGACCGCACGGGCGACCGCCGACGGGCCGACGAGCCGACTGACCCCGCGCGAAACCGAGGTGCTCGCGGCGATCGCCGAAGGCTTGAACAACGCCGCCATCGCCGAACGACTCGTCCTCAGCCCCAAGGCCGTGAGCAAACACATCGGATCGATCTTCGCGAAGCTCGACGTCGGCGGGCTCGACGATGCGCACCATCGCGTCAAGGCTGCGTTGATCTATCTCGCGTCCTGATCGGGCACTCCGGTTGGCGCAGCGTCAGCGCAGCGTCTGGCCGATCTCGTCGACAAGCGTGCGTACCGCAGTCGTGCGGCTTCGGCTGTTGACCCTGACGACGAACGAGACGGCCGGCATCTCGATCTCGAGTCCGGGAACCTCCCATGGCATGCACTCATCGGTGACGCCGCGTTCATTGATCACCGCAACACCGAAGCCAGCGGCGACGGCGCTGCGAACGCTGACCGAACTCTCCGATTCGAACGCCACGTAGTGCTCGACGCCGGCACGACGCAAGGCGTCGAACATGGGGACTCGGTAGTCGGAATTCGGACCGAACGTGACGAGCGGCAGCGGCTCGGTGACGTCCGGAACGTACGTCGGCGATGCGATCCACTGGATTGCTTCCGTCCACAGCACCCGGTCGCGCTGGTGCGGCTCGAAGACCTGGAAGAGCCCGACGTCGAGATCGCCACCACGAACGAGTTGCGCGATCTCTCCACTCAGGGCAATCCGCACATGCAAGCGAACCAGCGGATGGCGGCGGCGGAAGCGGGCGAGCAGCATGGCGACATCGTCGACTTCGAGTTCATCGTTGATGCCGAGGTGCACGGTTCCCTCGAGCTGCGAACGCGCAAGGCTGTCGACGGCATCGTCATGCGCGGTGACGATGTGTTCGGCGTGTTCGAGCAGCTCGACGCCCAACTCGGTGAGCGCCAGTTCGCGCCCATCGCGGACGATGAGTGGCGACCCCAGCCGTTCTTCCAGGCGCTTCATCTTCCAGCTCACCGCCGACTGGGTGAGATTCAATTGCGCAGCTGCCTGGGTGATGCTGCCGCAGGCGGTCACCGCGCGGAATGCACGCAGAGATTCCACGTCGAGGCGCATCGAGCGATCATGACAGAAATTTGTGTCCGACCAAGACAATCTCTGCACTCGTCATGAACGGGTCCCGCGGCGTATCTGCAAAACTCGCAGGTCTATGACCGAGACCGACTACGACGCCATCGTGATCGGCGCTGGTGTCATCGGTGGCGCGGTCGCGTATGAGCTCGCTCGACGCGGGCACCGAACCTTGAGCGTCGACAAAGGTCCGGGAGCGGGCTACGGCAGCACGAGCGCGTCGAGCGCCGTGATTCGATTCAGCTACTCAACCGAAACCGGGGTCGCCGCCGCGTGGGACGGCATGCACTACTGGAAGAACTGGGCCGACTACCTCGGCGCCGACGACGAGAATGGCTTCGCTCAGCTCGTCCAGTGCGGCATGGCGCTGCTCATCCAGGGCGACGAAGGCCACCACAACAAGGTGATGCCGATCTGGGACCGCCTCGGCGTGCCCTACGAATACTGGGACCATGCCGCGCTGTCGGAGAAGGCACCGAACTTCGACCTGAGTCTCTATGGGCCGCCTGCACGGGCGTCCGACGATGAGTTCTGGGGTGAAGCTCACGGCCAGATGGTCGGTGCGCTGTTCTCGCCCGATGCCGGCTACGTCGACGACCCGCAGCTTGCCGCACACAATCTGCAGCGCGCGGCCGAAGCTCAGGGCGCGAGCTTCCGATTCCGCACCGAGGTGACCGGCATCCCGCGCCGCGACGATCGGGTCGGTGGCGTCGAACTCGCTGACGGCTCCACGATCACCGCACCCGTCGTCGTCAATGTTGCGGGTCCGCACAGTTCCCACGTGAACCAACTCGCCGGTGTGTACGACTCGATGAACATCAAGACGCAGTCGATCCGCCACGAGACGTATCACGTGCCGGGTCCGCCAGACATGGACTTCACTGCCGACGGATTCGCAGTCGCCGACGACGACAGCGGCATCTACTTCCGTCCGCAGCCGGGCAACAACATCTTGGTCGGCACGACCGATCCTCCCTGCGACCCGAAGGTGCCGGTCGGCCCGGACGAAGAGCTCGGCGAACTGACGAGCGACGGGTGGGAGACCAACACGTTGCGGATCAACAAGCGGATGCCGACGCTCGGCGTTCCACTCCCGCACGAGAAGAAGGGCGTGGTCGATCGATACGACAAGAGCGACGACTGGATCCCGATCTACGACCGGACGGACCTCGACGGCTTCTACGTGGCCATCGGGACGAGCGGCAACCAGTTCAAGAACGCTGGCGTGGCGGGCCACATCATGGCCGAGCTGATCGAGGCGGTCGAAGCGGGCCATGACCACGACGCCGACCCGCTACAGGTCACCGCTCGCTACACGGGCCTCAACCTCGACCTCGGCACGTTCCGCCGCAACCGCGAGATCAACGCCGATTCATCGATGACCGTTCACGGCTGAGGTCACGAGATCGGGCGCTGAGCGTCACACCCTCGTCAGGGTCGGTGCGTCGCCGCTGGCTCCAGCGCTCGTCAGGACGTGAGCGTCCGGAAAGCGCAGGTCGAGCCAGAACGCGACGGGATCGAACGCGGGCAACTGTCGGGCGAGCCACAACGACATCACCGTTCCGTGTGTCGCGATCACGTTGGGCCGGGTGCCGCCCCCGTCAACGGCCGCACCAAATCGGGCGAGCACTTCGCTCTGATGCTCCCATCCGTCGAGAACGCGACCGCGTAGGTAGCGAACGGTGTCGTCACGGTGCTCCGCCGGGTCGTGGTACCAGGGTTTACTCACCTCTCCGAGCCGTTCGTCGACCATCGGCGCGCATCCAGCGAGCGCTGTCGCTGTTTCGATGGCCTTTCGCTCCGCACTTGCGACGACCCCATCGAGATCCTGAGCGAAGCGGCTCCGCAGGCGCTTGCCCAGCTCTTCGGCGTCGCGAACGCCAGCGGTCGACAGGCGCCAGGAACTCGGAGACTGCGACTCGGAGATCACCGCTTCAGCGTGACGAATGAGCAGCATGACGTCAGCTACGCATGCGTGAGCCGGACGGATCGAACGGCGGCTCGTCGAGTCGGGTCGCCGAGCTCCGCACGCCGACGACCTCGATCTCCCAGGGACCGTCACTGGCCGCGACCTCGGTCGGCACGTACCCCAACGCCATCGAGAGCCCACTGTGATGGGCGAATCCGCCCGAGGTGACCCAGCCGACCACGGCGCCGGCGTGCCAGATCGGCTCGTTGCCGACGCAATCCGCAGCACCCTCGCCAGAGCCCGCTTCCATCGAGAAGGTCACGAGTCTTCGTTTCGGGCCAGCGGCCTTGGCTGCGGAGGCAGCGTCGCGCCCGATGAAGTCGCCCTTGTCCAACTTGACCATCCAGCCCATGTTGGCCTCGAACGGGTCATAGATCGGCCGGTACTCGGTCGCCCACGA
>CALIOL010000226.1 GCA_938044705.1 uncultured Ilumatobacter sp.
GGTTTGCGCAGCGCCCGAGAGCGGTACACTCGATGCTCGTGTCTGCGCCACTCTGGCGTGTACGGACCGACCTGGAGTGTCCGGGTCGTCAGCCCTTTGAGAAGTAGAGAAGTAGTTCGGAGTTAGGACCCATCATGGCCAAGCGAGAGTTTCCCCTGGAGCGCACCCGGAACATCGGGATCATGGCGCACATCGACGCCGGTAAGACCACCACGACCGAACGCATCCTCTACTACACGGGCAAGAGCTACAAGATCGGTGAAGTGCACGACGGCGCCGCGACCATGGATCACATGGAGCAGGAGCAGGAGCGTGGCATCACGATCACCTCGGCTGCGACCACGTGCGTGTGGGACGACCACCGCGTCAACATCATCGACACCCCCGGTCACGTCGACTTCACCATCGAGGTGGAGCGCTCGCTGCGTGTCCTCGACGGTGCCGTCACCGTGTTCGACTCCGTCGCCGGCGTCGAGCCCCAGACCGAGACCGTGTGGCGTCAGGCCAACACCTACAAGGTGCCGCGCATGTGCTTCGTCAACAAGATGGACCGCATCGGCGCCGACTTCTACCGCACGGTCGACATGGTGGTCGAGCGTCTCGAAGCGAACCCGCTCGTCATCCAGCTGCCGATCGGCGCCGGCGGCCCCGAAGCCGTCAAGGCGTTCGAAGGCCTCGTCGACATCGTCAAGATGAAGGCACTCGTCTGGCGCAACGTCGACGAGAAGGACCTCGGTGCGAGCTTCGAGATCGAGGACATCCCCGAGGACATGGTCGACATGGCCAACGAGTACCGCGAAGCGATGATGGAAACCATCGCGACCCAGGACGAGGCGCTCATGGACGCGTACCTCGAAGGCGAAGAGATCTCCGAAGCCGACATCAAGGCAGCGATTCGTAAGGGAACGCTCGCCTTCGACTTCGTCCCGATCCTCTGCGGCTCGGCGTTCAAGAACAAGGGCGTGCAGCCGATGCTCGACGCCGTCGTCGATTTCCTGCCGAGCCCGCTCGACATTCCGCCGGCACACGGCACCATCACGAAGGGCGGCGAAGAGGTCGACGTCTTCCGCAAGGCTGACGAGAAGGAGCCGTTCGCGGCACTCGCCTTCAAGATCGTCGCCGACCCGTTCGGCAAGCTCACCTACTTCCGGGTCTACTCCGGCGAGATCAACAAGGGTGAAGAGGTCTACAACTCGGTCAAGGAAGACCGCGAGCGTCTGGGCCGCATCTTGTTGATGCACGCCAACAACCGCGAGGACCTCGACGTTGCCATGGCCGGAGACATCGTCGCCGGACTCGGTTTCAAGAACGTCACCACCGGCGACACGCTGTGCGACAGGAACGATCCGATCATCCTCGAGCGCATGGAGTTCCCGGAGCCGGTGATCCACGTCGCCATCGAGCCGAAGACCAAGTCGGACCAGGAAAAGCTGGGCAAGGCCCTCAAGTCGCTGTCCGACGAGGACCCGACGTTCCGCATCCGCTCTGACCACGAGACCGGCCAGACCGTCATCTCCGGCATGGGCGAGCTGCACCTCGAAGTGCTCGTCGACCGCATGCAGCGCGAGTTCAGCGTCGAGGCGACCGTCGGCAAGCCGCAGGTCGCCTACCGCGAGACGATCACCCAGGAAGTCAAGAACGTCGAGTACCGCCACATCAAGCAGTCCGGTGGTACCGGTCAGTACGCCGTGGTGAAGATCGACATGATGCCCAACCCCGGCGGTGGCTTCGAGTTCGAAGACAAGATCACCGGTGGCCGCATCCCGCGTGAGTACATCAACCCGACCGCCCAGGGCCTCGAAGCAGCGCTCGACAACGGCGTGCTCGCCGGTTACAACACCGTCGACGTCAAGGTCTCCCTGGTCGATGGTTCGGCTCACGACGTCGACTCCTCGGAGATGGCGTTCAAGATCGCAGGTCAGCAGGCGTTCCGCAAGGCCGCCGAAATGGCCAAGCCGGTGCTCATGGAACCGATCATGAAGGTCGAAGTCGTCACCCCCGAGGACTACATGGGCGACGTCATGGGAGACATCAGCTCCCGTCGTGGCCGCATCGGCCAGATGGAAGCACGTGGCAACACCCAGGTGGTCAACGCCACCGTCCCGCTCTCGGAGATGTTCGGCTACTCGACCGATCTCCGTTCGCGCACACAGGGCCGGGCCACCTACACCATGCAGTTCGAGGAGTACCAGCAGGTGCCAGCCGCGATCGCGGATGACATCATCGCTCGAGTCCGCGGCGAATAGTCCCGGTCATGAAGCGCCCGTCGCTTCGCCAGTCAGTTCTTTGAAAACCCACCAGCGTCCTTGCGAAACCAGGGGCCGATCCGTCATCACGACAAAGAGAGAAGTAGTGCAATGAGCAAAGAGAAGTTCGAGCGGAACAAGCCGCACGTGAACATCGGCACCATGGGTCACATCGACCATGGCAAGACCACCCTGACCGCCGCCATTTCGAAGACCCTGTCGGATCGGGGTCTTGCTGACTTCACCGACTTCGAGGGCATCGACAAGGCGCCTGAAGAGAAGGCTCGTGGTATCACGATCTCGATCTCGCACATCGAGTACACCACCGAGAACCGTCACTACGCCCACATCGACATGCCGGGTCACGCTGACTACATCAAGAACATGATCACCGGCGCTGCTCAGGTCGACGGAGCAATTCTCGTCGTGGCAGCAACCGATGGCCCGATGCCTCAGACGCGTGAGCACGTGTTGTTGGCTCGCCAGGTCGGCGTTCCCTACATCGTGTGCGCGCTGAACAAGTCGGACATGGTCGATGACGAAGAGCTCCTCGAGCTCGTCGAGCTCGAGGTTCGCGAACTGCTGTCCGAGTACGAGTTCCCGGGCGATGACGCCCCGGTCGTTCACGTGTCGGCGCTCAAGGCGCTCGAGGGTGACGAGGCTGCTCAGGAGAAGGTCATGGAGCTCATGGCTGCGTGTGACGCATCGATCCCGGCTCCGGTCCGCGAGTTGGACAAGCCGTTCTTGATGCCGATCGAAGACGTGTTCACGATCACGGGTCGCGGCACCGTGGTGACCGGCAAGGTCGAGCAGGGCATCATCCACACCGGCGACGAGATCGAGATCGTTGGTCTGCGTGACACGCAGAAGACCACGTGCACCGGCGTCGAGATGTTCCGCAAGCTCCTCGATGAGGGTCAGGCTGGCGACAACATCGGCGCACTCCTGCGTGGTACCGACAAAGAAGACGTCGAGCGTGGCCAAGTGCTGTGTGCACCGGGGTCGATCACGCCGCACACGAACTTCGAGGGTCAGGTGTACATCTTGACCAAGGACGAGGGTGGCCGTCACAAGCCGTTCTTCAACAACTACCGTCCGCAGTTCTTCTTCCGGACCACCGACGTCACGGGCACGATCGAGTTGCCGTCGGGCACCGAGATGGTGATGCCTGGTGACAACGTCGAGATGACCGTCGAGCTCGGCAAG
>CALIOL010000227.1 GCA_938044705.1 uncultured Ilumatobacter sp.
AACTCCTGACCGCGATTCTTCGCGAGGAGTGGGAGTGGGACGGCTTCGTCATCTCCGATTTCATCTTCGGTCTCCGTGACGCGGTGAAATCGGTCAACGCGGGACTGGACATCGAGATGCCGTTCCGACAGCAGCGCGAGCTCGCCCTCGCCGACGCTGTGGCGAGTGGAGAACTCGCCCCGGAGGCGATTGCGACGAGCGTCGAGCGGACGATGGCGACACTGCTTCGCTACGCGCACGTGTTCGCGAGTGCGCCGTCGGCGGAGATCGTGAACTGCGCGCCACATCGCGCGCTCGCCCGGCAGGTGGCATCGGCGACGTCGGTGCTGTTGGCAAACCGAGGTGGACTGCTGCCGGTCGACCCGGATGCCACCGGCTCGATGGTGGTGCTCGGTCGCCTCGGCGCCGCGGTCAACCTCGGCGACGGTGGCTCATCGGATGTGAAATCGACGACTGCGGTGACACCGCTCGCGGGAATCCGAGAGGCCTTCGAGGGAACAGAGGTCGTGTTCGCCGAGGACCTGGCAGACCCCGAAGTTCAGGCAGCTGCGGGAGCGGCCGATGTCGTGGTCGTCGTCGTCGGGTACACGAAGGCGGACGAAGGCGAGTACATCGACAACGCGGGCACGATGGCGTTGGCAGCGGAGATGTTCCCACCCATGGACCATCCGGCGCTCGGGTTCTCGTCGACGGACGAGCACGCTCCGGGTCCGGATGCACCCGATCCTTCGGCCGAACCGGACGCCGAGAACGAGGTGGGAGGTATGTCCAAGGGAGGAGACCGTTCGTCGCTGCGCCTTTCGGATGCCGACGAGGCATTGATCGCTCACGCAGCCCGCACGAGCGACCATGTCGTCGTCGTGGTCCAATGCGGCTCCGCGGTGATGATGCCCTGGGCCGACGACGTGTCGGCGGTGCTCGTCGCCTGGTACGGCGGTGTCGAAGCAGGTCGCGGCTTGGCTGACGTTCTGGCCGGGGCTGCCGAACCGGCGGGTCGGCTGCCGTTTGCCATTCCCACCGATGCCGGCCACCTCGTCGACTTCGACCGCGACGCGGCTGTTGCGACGTACGGACTCCTCCATGGTCAGTGGAAGCTCGACGCCGACGGCAACCAGGCTCAGTTCCCGTTCGGTGCCGGCGGTGGATACACGACGTTCGAAATCGGTGATGTCGTGCTGAGCGAGTCCGGGAAAGCGCTGAACGTGGAGGTGACCAATACCGGTGACCGTTCCGGGTCGACGGTCGTGTTCGTTCACGCGGGTCTTGCAGAATCGGCCGTGGAACGTCCGCCGCAACGCCTCGTCGGTTTCGCAAGGGTCAGCAGCGCGTCGCAGGTTGCGACGACGGTCACGATCGATGTCGACTGGAGCCAACTCGACGTGCGCCGCCATGGCGAGTGGTGGACCGAGCCGGGGGAGTATGCGGTACGCGTGGGCTTCGACGCGGCGACGACGGCCGCGTCCGTCGTGTGTGCCCGGTAGCTTCTGGCGCATGCAGAAGCCTGATGTGACCATTCCCGACGAGCAGCCGCCTACGGAGCTCGTCATCGAAGACCTCACCGTCGGTGACGGCGATGAGGCCGCTGCGGGCCAGCAGGTCACCGTTCACTACGTGGGCGTGTCCTGGTCGACGGGTGAGCAGTTCGACGCTTCGTGGGACCGCATGGAGCCCTTCGCGTTCGGCCTCGGCCAGGGACAGGTCATCTCCGGCTGGGACGAAGGTGTCCAGGGCATGAAGATCGGTGGACGTCGTCGGCTCACGATTCCTCCGGCCATGGGATACGGCGCAGCCGGTGCCGGTGGCGTGATCGCCCCGAACGAGACCCTGGTCTTCGTCGTCGATCTCCTCGGCACTCGCTGACCCACGGTCGCCGGCCGGCGGACGACGGTTAGAAAACGGTGTAGCCGCCGTCGACGCACACTTCCTGGCCGGTGTGGTACGTCTGGCTCGGGTCGGCGAGGAACGCTCCGACCGCACGGAATTCGCTCGGGTCTGCCCAGCGTCGCACCGGCGTCCGTTTGGTCGTTGCGTTGCGGAACACGTCGCTTTCGTAGCCTCCGGACGCGAGATCGGTGATGGTCCAACCCGGCAACAGTGAGTTGACGCGGATGCGATGACGAGCGAGTCCGACCGCGAGCGCACGAACGAGCCCGTTGAGCGCAGTCTTGGCCGTTCCGTACGCTTCGTTCCCTGCGGCGCCGTGCACCGCCGACGTCGACGACACGGCGACGAGGCTGCCGCCGGTGCCCTGCTCCACCATCACCTTTGCGGCTTCTCGCAGTGTCAGAAAGACACCGTCGAGGTTGATGTCCATCACTGCTCTCCACTCGTCCAGGGTCAGGTCGAGAAATGGTGTGCCGGTGCCGCCTCGGCCGGCATTCGCAAACAGCCCGTCGATCCGTCCGTGATCACTGACGGTTGCTGCGGTTGCGTCGACCACGGATGCTTCGCTCCCGACGTCGCATTGGCGTGCGGTGATGGCAGCGTCGGTGCCCTCTTCGGTGACGATGCGCTGCAGCGTGTCGAGCGCTGCTGCGTTCTTGTCGTGGTTCCGCCCCCAGATCGAGACGGAACCGCCTGCTTGCACGATGCCCTCGGCCATCCCGAGGCCGATTCCACCGTTCCCACCGGTCACGACGAAGGTGCGACCGGACAGATCGATCCGTCCGCTCGTCGGAAATGTCGGCGAATTCGGGGGCGTGCTCATCGTCGTAGTCTTGCCAATCGCTCGGGAAGTCCTGACATCGGTGGTGGTCGCTGAGCGGTGGGACTGGTCAGCGCGACGGTGGGATGGCCAGCAAAGTGAGCCAGACTGGGGGCGATGGGTGATCGGATAGACATCAGCGGATTGCGAGCAGTCACGATCGTGGGTGCGCTCCCTCATGAGCGCGAGATCCCGCAACCGTTGCAGATCGACCTCTCACTGGAAGTCGACCTACGTGACCCGGGCCGCACCGACGAACTCGGCGACACCGTGCACTACGGCCTCGTGGCGGATCGCGTGGTCGCAGCCGTCGAGGAGTCGAAGGACATCCTGCTCGAACGGCTTGTTGCTCGCATCGCCGAAGAAGTTCTGAGCTTCGATCGTGTCGACGCCGTCGATGTCGAGCTCACCAAGCTTCGTCCGCCGCTCGCCGTCGACGCGGCGACCACGTCGGTTCGCATTCGTCGGACCCGCGCCGACGCCGACCTCCCGGCGCACACCACGCACCGCGCCTACGTCGCGCTCGGCTCGAATCTCGGGGATCGCGAGTCCTACTTGCGGCTCGGAGTGAGGGGGCTCGGCAACGTGACCGCAATGTCGAGTGTGTACGAGACCGATCCGGTCGGTGGACCCGAAGATCAAGGTGCGTACCTGAACATGGTCGTGGAAGTCGAGACCTCGCTCGACCCGTTTGCGCTCCTGCGCCGCTGCCAACGACTCGAATCCGAAGCCATGCGCCAGCGCGTCGTGCACTGGGGGCCCCGGACGCTCGACGTCGACATCATCCAGTTTGCCGACATGTCGATCGACAGCGCCGAGTTGACCGTGCCGCACCCGCGTTTCGCTGAGCGCCGCTTCGTGCTCGAGCCGCTCGCCGAGATCGCTCCAGATCGTTGCCCCGAAGGTTGGGACTCGATGCTCGAGTCCGGCGGAGTTCATCGACGCGGCGCTCTGGCGTTCGACTGACGATGCGTCGCTCGCCATCGCCAGCGCGGCCAGAGGCCGTGCGAACATTCGAGGTGCCGGACCGGCTCGGCCCGAGCGACCTCGAAGCGCTCACTCGGTCGAAGGCCGGTCGGACCGTGTCGGTCTGCATTCCGTGCCGAGACGAGGCAGCGACCATTGGCTCACTGGTGAGCGTCATTCGCAAGGAACTGATGGACGACGTCGGACTCGTCGACGAGCTGATCGTGCTGGATGATCGCAGTACCGACGACACCGCCGTTGTCGCAGCGCACGCGGGTGCCCGCGTCGTGAACATCGATGATGTACACGCTGAGCACGGAAGCGGCCACGGCAAAGGGAACGCGCTGTGGGCCACGCTGCTCGTGAGCAGCGGCGACGTCGTCGTGTGGTGCGATGGTGACGTGACCAGCTTCGAACCCGAGTGGGTCGCAAAACTGATCACTCCACTCCTGGATGATCCGACGGTCGCGATGGTGAAGGCGTTGTATCACCGTCCGACCAAGTACGGCGGCGGTGGCCGAACGACCGAATTGGTCGCGCGGCCGCTGATGTCTCGCTACTTTCCGCAGCTCACGGGACTCGCCCAACCGCTGTCGGGCGAGTACGCCGCGAGCCGAGACGTGCTCGAGGCACTCGAATTCGTGCAGGGCTGGGGGGTCGAGATGGGTCTCCTCATCGACATCGCAGCCACCCACGGAGCGGCCTCGATCGGCCAGGTCGATCTCGGAAGTCGGCTCCACCGGCACCGCTCACTGCATTCGCTTTCCGTACAAGCAGCCGAAGTCACAGCAACGATGCTCGATCGAGCTGGCGTCACGGCACCCGGAGCGCATGACGGGGGCGATCGCGCCGAACAGGTGTTGACACGCTCCGATGGTTCGGCAGTGCCACTGAACCTCTCGACCCGACCGCCCGTTGCGTCCGTCGTCGCGGTCGACGGGCGTGAGGCCTCGTGAGCGGGGTCACGCGGATCCTGCTGGTCCGACACGGGGAATCGACGTGGAATGCGGTGCGGAGGTGGCAAGGTCAGGCCGACCCACCGTTGACCGAGCGCGGCGAAGGCCAGGCTGCTCGGGCAGCGATCGCAGCGGAAGACCACGGGCCGTTCGACGTGGTGGTGTCCTCCACACTTCAGCGCGCCGCTCGAACGGCGGAGATCATCGCGGCCGCGATCGGATTGCCGGTGGCGGAACGACTCGCTGCGCTGTCGGAGCGAGATGCGGGTGTGTGGGAAGGGCTCACACGAATCGAGATCGAAGAGCAGTACCCCGGATTTCTCGCCGCGGACCGCCGCCCGCCGGGCTACGAAGCCGACGAGTCGGTGGTGGGTCGTGCGGACATCGCGCTCCGAGATCTCGGCGACAGATACTCGGGTCAGACCGTGTTGGCGGTGTCGCACGGCGGCGTGATCCATGCGTTGGAGCGTGCGCATGACGGAGACGGGAGCTGGCAGCGCCTCGACAACTTGACCGGTCGATGGTTCGAGGTCGACGACGATGGCTGGCGTCCAGTCGGTCAGCGGGTTGCGCTCGTGCCCGATGGCGGCCCGAACATTCCGCCGCCCGACAAGAACTACGCCTAATCCGCCTGCTCAGATGCCGTGGCGGGCTTGGACGCTGCGGATCTTCGCCGGGTAGTGAGCTCGGCCGTATTCGGGACGCTGCGTGACGACGATGTCGAGCAGTTCGTCGTGTTGCGCGGTTTCCTTCCATGGGAGCGCGATGTAGATCG
>CALIOL010000228.1 GCA_938044705.1 uncultured Ilumatobacter sp.
TCTGACATCCCGGGTGACTCACACTTCCTTGCCGCCGGCTCGCGGCTGGATTGCCGTTGCACTGGTTGCCTGTGGTGCTGTCGTCGCTCAAGCGTTCGGCCGCTTCACGTACAGCGTCTTGTTGCCAGCAATCCGCGACGACCTCGACCACTCGAACACCGTTGCTGGGTTTCTCGGTACCGCGAACGTCGCGGCGTACCTGCTGGGCACGCTTGTCGTCGCATCGTTGACGTCGCGGATCAAGCTGCTCACCGTCCTGCGCTCCGGCTTTGCGTTCTCGCTGAGCGGTCTCGCCATCGCGATGGTGTCGCCAAACGCGGTGGTGCTCAGCGTCGCGCTGTTCCTGATGGGGATCGGCGGTGCGTTCATCTGGATTCCGTCACCGGCGATCGCCGCTGCAGCGGTCGGGGATCATCGCCGTGGTGTGGCCGTCGGCGTGATGGGTGCGGGCATCGGGGTCGGGATCATCTTCTCGGGTCAGTTGGCGCGGGTTCTGCGAGAGCGGTCGGGCGACAGTGCGTGGCGCGATCTGTACCGGATCGAGATGGCGTTGGGCGTCGCCGTGGTGGTGGCCATCGTGCTCTTCCTCCGGCATCGAGAGACGGTGCCGACCGGGGGCAAGGGATCCGGTCTCGGCTTTGCGACGCTGCGTGAGATGCCCGGCTGGCTCGCACTCACCGGGTCCTATGCATCGTTCGGGTTTTGCTACATCCTCGCGGTGTCGTTCCTGACCTCGCGCCTCGAAGACGACGCGGGGTACAGCGAAGGCTTGGCTTCGACCATGTTCACGCTCGTCGGGCTCGGCACGATCGTCGGTGGCGTGCTGTTCGGTCTTGTCGCCGATCGCATCGGCGAGCGAGTCACGCTCACCATCGGGTTCGCTTCGTTCGCTGTCGCGCTGGCCGGAATCCTGACCGGTGTCGTGGTGCTCGTTGCGATCGGCTCGATCGTGGTGGGTTTCAACTTCAGCGGTCTGGCGTCGGTCATCACCGGCTACGTGGTGCGATATACGAGCGCTGCGGCGTTCGGACCGAGCTTCGCTGCGACCACGTTTGCATTCGGCATCGCTCAGGTGTCGTCGCCGCAGATCGGTGGTCTCGTTGCTGACCTCACCGGCAGCTTCACCGTCGTGTTCCTGCTCTCGATGGCCTTCGCAGTGACCGGCTCGATCGTCTCGAGCCGGCTTCCCCGGGGCTGATCGGCGGAAATTGATCAACTGATTGGTTCCACCTCGTCGTCGGTGCGCACGCCGTCGTACGTTCGAGGCATGAACGACAAGCTGGTCGATAACTACGAAGACGTCACGGTCTATGGCCTCGAAAACGACGACGAGTCACAGATGCTGGCGCTCCAGAAAGAGTGCACCTTCATCTGGTCGAACAAGGAGGGCTGGCCGGTCGGCGTCATCATGTCCTACGTGTTCCGGAACGGAAAGTTCTGGCTCACCGCCTCGAGTCAGCGAGCACGGATGTCCGCGGTGAAGCGCGATCCGCGCGTCTGCATCGTGGTCACCTCGACGGGCACCGACCTGGGAGCCAACAAGACCGTGACCTACAAGGGCACGTGCAAGCTGCTCGACGACCGGGAGACGAAAGACTGGTTCTACCACGAGCTCGCGTATGCGATCCGGCCCGATGACGAAGAGGGCGCCGAGCTGTTCAAGAAGTTCCTCGACTCCCCGCGGCGGCTCGTCATGGAAGTCACGCCGACGCAGCGGATCGGCTACGACGGCAAGAAGATGGGCAAGGCAACAGCGGACTGGATGGCCGCACAGAAGGCCGGTGACACCGACGGCGCGCACCCTGAAGGCGACGCATGAGTGACCGGCTCGGGCTGTCGGCCGACGAGGTTCTGACCACCACCCGAAGCGTCCGAAAGCGACTCGATCTCACTCGACCGGTCCCGCGTGACGTGCTGACCGAGTGCATCGAGATCGCCCATCAGTCGCCGACCGGCTCGAACTCCCAACGCTGGCGGTGGATGATCATCGAGGACGCGGACAAGCGTCAGGCACTCGCCGACATCTACAAGCGGAACTTCGATGCCTATGCGGGCGACAACCAGTTCGAAGCTGGTTCCCAACAGGACCGAGTCCACCAATCGGCGGTGCATCTGGCCGAGCATCTCGCCGAGGTCCCGGTACACGTGATCCCGCTCTTGGCGGACCGGATGGACGAAGGCACGCCGGCGTCGCGCCAAGCATCTCGGTGGGGCGGCATCCTGCCGGCGGTGTGGAGTTTCATGCTGGCGCTCCGCGAACGCAAGCTCGGCTCGGCGTGGACGACACTCCACTTGCAGAACGAACGCGAAGTGGCCGACATGCTCGGCATTCCGTTCGACGACTACACCCAGGCAGGCCTCTTCCCCGTCGCTTACACCATCGGCACCGACTTCAAGCTCGCCAAGCGCCCCCCGGCCGAGGACTTCATTCGCTGGAACGAGTGGTCCTAGACCGCCGGACGCAAAGGCCGGATCGCGACCGGGCATTCGTGCCATCGTTGGTTCATGGCAAGAGTGGCCCGGCAGCGGGGAAGGGCGTTCGTTCTTGGTGGCGCGATGCTGGTTGCGTCGTGCAGCGCAGGGTCGCAGGAGTCTGAACCCGAGCCAGTGGCGAGCCCGACAGCGGCAGCGGCCACGCCGGGCACGGCCCCAGCTCCGACCGACGGTCCCGAAACCACTGCTCCTTCGTCGACGACAACTACCACCGAGCCAGCTCCGGACGTCCTCGTCGACATCGTCGACGTCACGCTTGCGCCGCTGGTCGAAGCCGACCGCCGCGCGAGCCTCGGTGGCGCCGACACCACGTTCTGGCCGGACGGCAACATCGGCTCGGTGGACCTCGGCGACGGTCGCACGACGTTCTTCGCAGCCAACGGGTCGGTGACGGCTCGAACCGCTGGAACGCCGACCTCTCCAGCTGACGAATTGCTCGACGCGTCGATCGTGATCGACGGCGTGGCAGACGAATTCGCGTACGCAGCGGGCGGACCCGTCTACTTCGATGCGGGAACCGGCTCGATCCTCATGTGGTACCACGCAGAGCGCTACATGCTGGACGACCCTGCCAACTTCCACGCAGCGATCGGTCTTGCTCGATCTGACGACGGTGGAGCGACCTTCGTCAACCTCGGAATCATCATCGAGACCAACAGCGAGCCGGACCCGTTCTCACCGTGCTGCGCGGACGTCGGTGGCGCAGCGATGATCGTTCGAGACGGGACGTTCTTCGTGTACTTCCGCGACCGGATCGCGTCGGACCCGATCGTCGACGTGCAGTTGGCGCGGGCCAGCGCGCCGGTCGAAGAGGTGCTCGCTGCCGCAGCCCGAGGCGAGACCTCCGCCTGGACGAAGTACGACAATGGCACCGAGACGCCGGGGTTGGGAGGAACCTCCTCGGCGCTCGAAGCGTCCAATCCGAAGACGAGTTGGTTCGATGTCGCCTGGCACGAAGATCTTCAGCGGTATGTGATGGTCATCGCACTCCACGAAGGCCTGACCGACCGTTCGGAGATTCGCCTTGCCACGTCGACGGACGGGCTGAACTGGTCACCGCGCCAGCTTCTGTCGACCTGCAACTGCGAGCTGACGTACCCGAGCTTCCTCGCCACTTCGGGCCCCGAACGGGTCATCGACGATGCGGCCACGATCGTCTTCGTCGCCACCGACCCGATCTCTGACTTCCGATGGCAGCGCACCGACGTTCGCATCGCGACCGTCGAATTCTCTGGCGGCTTCACCGATGGTCGCGGACGTCAGAGCGTTGCCTCCGACGAACGCGTCGCCTTCGAGTAGGTCGGTCGACGTCAGGCGTCCGGCTGCGATTCTTGCCAGCGGCGACCGACGTCGGCGTACATCTGAGCCGTCGGGAGGGCCAGCAGCGACGCACCTCCGTCGACGTTCAAGGTGTGTCCGGTGACGAATGCACCGAGGTCGGAGCTGAGATACAGCGCAGCGTTGGCGATGTCCTGGCTCGTGCCCATCCGGCCGATCGGCGTCATCTCTTCCATTGCTTGGATGACCGGTCCGACGGTGAATGCTCCCGCCGTCATCGGTGTCTCGATCAATGAAGCAGCGATGCTGTTGAAGCGGATGCGGTCGGCGCCGTACTCGACGGCGGCGATCTTCGTTGCGTACTCGAGGCCGGCCTTCGCCGATGCGTACGCCGCGAGTCCTTTTGCCGGATTGTGAGCGGTGAGTGAACTGATCGAGGTGACCGAGCCACCGTTGCCCAGGTCGCGCATGGCGTTGCCGGCGTGGCGCAGGCAGTACATGGCGCCTTGGATCTGGACGGCGTGCATCTCCGACAGTTTCTCGGGGGTGAGATCTGCGATCGGTGTCGACTCGGAATACCCGGCACAGTTGACGAATGCGTCGAGTCGACCGGTCTGTTCGATGGCGGCGGCGACGAGTGCTTGCACGTCGTCGTCGTTGGTGATGTCGCACTCGACGCCGATCCCGCCCACGCGTTCAGCGACCTCGTTGACGACGTCGAGTCGACGCGCTCCGATCACGACCTTGGCGCCGTGAGCTGCAAACGTCTCGCTGATTGCCTGGCCGAACCCGCTGTGGCCACCGACGACCACCGCTGTCTGTCCCGCGAGCATCTGCGCTCCGTCGCTCATGAGTTCGCCGCCTGGGTGGCCACCCGATGGTTGGCGACCTGGGGGCCTCCGACCCAGCCGCACAGCTGCGGATCGCACTCACGGAGCTCGCCTGAGATCCAGTGACCGTCCGTCCCGAAGATGCCTTCGACCCCGTCGAGCGTGACTCTGATGTTGCCCTCACCGTCCTGCTCGTGCAGTGCTCCGGTGAAGGGGTGCACGATGCCGTTCACAGCGTGCTCCGAGCCGCGGCGCCTGTGCCAACGGTGACCGGCACGTCGTCGTTGACCCACTCGCTGAGCAGCGTGTGCAGCCAGCGGATCTTGGATTCCTGATAGTTGGAGAACGTCGCTCCCGGCTTGCGGGTGGTTTCGAGACCCTTCTGCACCTTCGCCATGTTGAAGACGTCTTGCTGGAACACCTTGGCGAGCATGCCGAGCACCGAGGCGTTCGTCCAGTCGTCGTGCACGCCGAGCTTGATCTCTTCGGCAGGCGGTGGTCGTTCACCCGAGAACGGCGAGAGGAAGAAGACCTCCATGATGCACGACCGGTGATCGTCGCCGTTGGGACGGAATCGGTACACGATGCGGTTGAACGCTCCCCACGGATGGAAGTTCGGGAACACCGTGTAGTCGAGTGAGTCCATCATCTCCGAGTCGCTCATCTGATCGACGTGATCGCCGACGATCGGCCGCCAACGTTCGCGCGATGCAGCGGCCGCGACTTCGCGAGCGGTCTTGCCCTCGGGGACATCGAACGGTGCGTCCTGATCGACGCGGACGTCGAGCATCGCGCGGAGCATTTCCTGCTCCGACAGCCCCGTTTCGTCACCGAGGAGTGGGCTCGGTGTCCCTCCTGGAGTGATCACCCGCGAGCACTGGCCGAACACATCGACCTGGCTGTTGGTGTCGCCCAGGTAGGTCAGGATCTGCGGGTGCGTCGCGTTGACGTGGTACGCCTCGCAGAACGCTTCCTGTGCGATCTTCCAGTTGGCTTCGATCACGCGCGACACGTGGCCTTCCACGCAGCGGTTCTCGAGGTCCCACACTTCGAAGTGCTCGACGGTGTCGCCGAGATGTTCGGCGAGCGGAGCTGCACCCGGGTCCGGGTTGATGAAGACGAACCCGGCCCAGGTGTCGACGGAGCACTCGGGCAACGTGAAGTCATCGGGGCGCTGGTCCACATGCGGGAAGTCCCACGCCGCTGGAACGTCGTGGAGTTCCCCATCGAGCGTCCAAGCGAAACCGTGGAATGGGCAACGGATCTCCGAGCAGTGGCCGTCGTACTCCTTGAGCTGGCGACCTCGATGCAGACACGCATTCGGGTAGGCCTTGATCGTCCCGTCCTCTTGGCGCATGACGAGGAACGAAAGCTCCGCGATGTCGTAGACGATGTAGTCGCCAGCCTTCGGGATGTGGTCTTCGCGACACGCGAACTGCCACACCTTCGACCACATCTGGTCGACTTCGCGACGGTGCCACTCACGCGATGTGTACCGTTCGATCGGCACGTCCTCGCTGCCGAAATACTTCGGAGATTCGAGGCGAAGCACGTCGGGAACCGGGTGCGTATCGGCATCCAACAGGTCCTGGTAGGTGACTCCGGGGGAGCGTGCACCCGTGTCGAGGTCGGCGTCGGTCGTCGTCATTCGCCCATTATTGATCACGCGGTGAGTTTCATCTACACCGGAGCGAGGTGAGTGCCACAGCAGCGGTGTCGAACTCGCCGCGCTGGTGGTGGTCGGTACCCGGCCGGGCTCAGTCGAACGAAGCGGTCGGTGTGCGATCTGCGTTGTACACCGGAGCCGACGCGTCGATCCGGTGCTTGCGGCTCACGGCACCCGTGAGACCGCCGTCGTTCAGCATCGTGCGCATGTCGAAGTAGTTCTGATGGTCGAAGTGTGCGGCCAACGCTGCTTCGGACTCCCACAGCTCGTAGACCTGGATGAGGTCGTCCTGGCACGGGTCGGCAGCAAAGCAGTAGACGAGACAGCCGGGCTCGTCGTCGCGGGTCGCTTTCTGGATCGGCGCGGACTTGTCGATCAGTGCTTGGCGCGTGGCGGGATCGGCAACGGTGATCGCGGCTTCGACGGCGATGAGGCTCATGGTGGTTCCTGTCTCGTTCGGTTCTGATTCGTCGTGGGACCGACGTCGAAGGTCAGTATGAGTGCACCCCGTCGTCCTGAGCGAGCCGGACGATCGAGACGAAAGCGAGATCTGATGTATGCAGCGTTGATCACCGGCAAGGAGACCGTGGAGCTTCGAGAGTTCCCGGATCCCACACCAGCGCCGGCTGGAGTCGTCGTCGACATCGCGTACTGCGGGATCTGCGGCACCGACATTCACGCCTACCAATCGGGCAAGGACTACAACCCGGCGATCTGCGGGCACGAGTGGTCGGGCACGGTGTCGGCAATCGGCAACGAGGTCAAGACCGTGGCCGAGGGTGATCGTGTCGTCGTGTCGATCGCCTCGGCGTGCGGATCGTGCTCGGCATGCCGCCAAGGACAAGCGGGCTACTGCCAGCAGGCGTTTCTCTCCGCGGTCGGTCGAGACTCGCTCGCCCCGATCCATGGCGGGTTCGCGCCGCGCATCGCCGTGGCGGCCAGCCGCGTCGAGCGCACCGACTCGGGCCTGACCGACGAACAAGCCGCTCAGGTGGAACCGGCCACGGTCGCATTCCACGCGGTTCGAACCAGTCACCTCCGCCTCGGCGACACCGCAGTGATTCAGGGTGGCGGCCCGATCGGGCTGAGCACGATGCAGTGGGTGCGCGCCGCGGGTGCTGGCAAGGTCATCGTGATCGAACCCAACGCGCAGCGTCGCGAGCTGGCGATCGAGCTCGGCGCTCACCACGCTGTGGAGCCGGGCAACGAGGCCGACGCGGTGATCAAGGAACACACGCACGGACTCGGTGCCGACATCGTGTACGAGTGCGTGGGCCGCGGCTTCGCCGTGCAATCCGCCGTGGACCTCGCACGCCGTGGTGGAGCGATGTGCCTCGTCGGGCTTCCGAACGAGGAGGCTCCGATTTCGGTCGGTACGTGGCTGGTCAAGGAAGTCCGCACGACGTCGTCGCTCGCCTATGTGCGCGAAGAGTTCGAGATGGCGATGGGGATGATCGCTGATGGACGCGTGCAGGTCGAACCGATGCATTCATCGACCGTGGGGTTGGACGGATTCGAGGCGGCGCTCGCCGACCTGGCCAGCGGGACGAGTACGCAGGTCAAGGTGCTCGTCGACCCCAACCTGTAGGCACCGCGTTCGCCCGGTCGTAGACGCGTGCGGTCGTTTTGCGACACTGCGTCTTCACATTGATCACGACGCTGGGGGCGACGATGAACGACTACACAGGCAAGACGGTGCTGATCACGGGCGCCTCGATGGGGCTGGGCGAAGGGTTCGCCCACGGGTTCGCGGAAGCGGGCGCCGACCTCATCCTCACCGCTCGATCCGAGGATCTGCTCGAAGGCGTGGCCGAGGTCTGCCGGTCGAAAGGCAGCGGCAAGGTCACCGTCGCACCGGGCGATGTGTCGATCGAGGCCGACGTCGCTCGCGTCGTCGAGACGGGAATCTCGGAGCACGGGCGGATCGACGCGCTGATCAACAACGCCGGCGTCAGCGACATGAAGGGTGTTGCGCCTGAGCAGTTCGACATGGAGACCTGGAACTGGATCATGTCGATCGATCTCAACGGCGCCTTCATGTACCTGCGCGATGTCGGCAAACACATGCTCGAGACCGGAGGCGGCTCGATCGTCAATATCTGCTCGATCATGGGCCACGGCGCGAACGAGCTGAACATCATCGCCTACACGGCTGCCAAGGGCGCGCTGCGCAACGTGACGATGCAACTCGGCTGTGAGTGGGCCGACCGTGGCGTCCGGGTCAACTCGGTGTCGCCCGGCTTCATCGTGACCGAGATGGTCCGCCCGGCGATCGAAGGCATGGGGATGGACAAGTGGATCGCGAGTCGCACGCCGATGCGCAGAATCGGCGAGCTGCAAGAGATCGTCGATCCGGTCATGTTTCTCGCGTCGGATGGCGCGAGCTACATCACCGGCCACGACCTCAACGTCGATGGCGGCACGAACGCATCGAACGGCACGTACCAGATCCCGCCGATCCATCAGGAGTGGAACGCCGATACCAGGCCGCGGATCGGCACGGGCTATCCGGGCGTGGTGCCACGGCCCGACTGGTACGAGGCGATGAAAGCCGGTATCCCAGGCGTCCACTACGAACCGGACGCCTGAACCAGCACTCGCAGCGTTCGTCGGTCGCTCGGAGTCGATGTGACGTTCGACTCGTCTGATAAACAACCGCCTGATTAGTTTCATCAACACGGCGCACTCTGATGCGTCGAATCGGCGGCCGGGGGGCTGTCGTTCAAACCACTCAACAGGGGGATCCTTCTCATGAAGACACGGACCAAGTCCAAGCGGCTCGTCGCCGCAGCGTTCAGCTTCGCGCTGGTCGCGGCGGCGTGCGGCGGCAGCAGTGACGGTGGCGATGACGGTGGCGGCGACGACACCGAGGAGACCACCGCCGAAGCCGAAGAAGCCACCGAAGACGAAGGTGGCGACGAAGAGGCGATGGAAGAAGATGGCGAAGAAGAAGCCATGGAAGAAGATGGCGACGAAGAGGCCATGGAAGAAGACGCCATGGGCGAGGCCACGGGCGAGCCGATCTTGATCGGCATCCAGAACCCCGAAGGGGACCCCAACGGCTCGTTCCCCGAGTACTCCGCCGCAGCGATTGCGGCTGCTGAGTACATCAACACCGAACTCGGTGGACTCGGCGGCCGTCCGATCGAGATCGAACTGTGCAAGCAGGTCATCACGCCCGACGATTCGCAACGTTGCGCCAACGAGCTCAGCGCCTCCGGCGTCGAGATGGCCGTGTCGACGTTGAACTTCTTCGGCAACCACTTCAGCATCTACCAGGGTTCTGACATCCCGGTCGTGGTCGGTACGCCGATCACGCTTGCCGACTTCACCTCGGAGGGTGTCTTCTCGATCGGCGCTGGTGGTGGCTGCCTCGGCGTCCACACCGGTCTCATCGAGATCGCGACGAACCAGATCGAAGAGCTCGAAGGCATCACCGTGAACAAGGTGGGCGTTCCGTGGGCCGACACTCCTCCAGGTGTCGTCTGCTACAACGACCTCGAGGCCAAGCCCCTCGACGTGCTCAACGGGACCGAGCCGGGTGAGTCTGCTCGCGCCGGATCGAAGCCTGACCTCACGTACGTCGGCGTTCCGGTGTTGCCGGCTGCTCCTGACGTGACACCGCAGGCCACCGAGGTGCTCGACTTCGAGCCCGACGTGATCGTGTTCTCCGCGCAGGGCGCTGACTGTTGGAACTTCGTCGATGCGCTCGGTCGCCTCGGCTGGACGCCCGATCAGATCCCGTTGATCCTCTCTGGCGCTTGCACCGACTTCGATGCTCTGGAAGCAGCCGGTGACCTCGCGGTCGGCATCTACATCACCACCACCGAGAACGGTCTGCTCACACCGCTCGACGGACTCGAGGGCCAGCACCTCGACAACGCGTCGACGTACCAGACCAAGGCACCCGAGTACGGCCTCGACGAGGATCTCGTCTTCACGGGCTTCGGCACGCAGGGCTTCTCGCTGATGATGAACATCTGGGACGCGGCCAACGGCATCGACGGCGAGGTGACCGGGCAGACGATTGCTGACTCGTTCGCCTCGACCGACGGCTCGGCTCCGGCCTTCGGTGGTTCGCCGCTCGACTGCGCCAACGCTCCCGCTCCGTATGTCGCCGTGTGCGGCTCGGCGATCAGCTTGACGCAGTGGGACGGTACGCAGTTGGTCACGGTGATCGACGTGCTCAACGGTCTCGACCTCGTGGCCGGCACGGAGCTTCGCCCGGGCTGATCCCTCCTTCCTCCGGGTGCGGGCTCATCTGAGCCCGCACCCGATGCACGAATACCGCGCTACCGAATCTGAACACCTCGGGTCGGGGTCGATCGAGTGATCTGCCCCGGCCCGATTCGTGTTCACCACCGACTGTCACCGGGCATCGGTTCTGTCACTCACCATCTAGGGGCTTTGCGTGAAAGACATTGTTTTTGACCTCATCGGCGGAGTCGGGCTCGGCGCGCTGTTCGCCATGCTCGGCGCCGGACTCGTCGTGTCCTACAAGGGCTCGGGCGTCATCAACTTCGCTCATGGTGCACTCGCCATGTACGGCATGTTCACCTTCGATTCGGCGTGGAACCGCGGTGAGATCTTCCTTCCGTGGGTGGACATCTTGCCGACGCACACGCTGAACCTGCCCGTGCGCATCACGCTCGACAGCGACGGCTCAGCGCCATTCATGGTGGCGCTGATTCTCGCTCTCGCGATGGCAGCACTGCTCGGACTCGCCGTCCACTTCCTGATCTTCCGGCCGCTTCGAAACGCTGCGCCGCTCGGCAAGGTCGTTGCCTCCGTCGGTCTGTTGCTCTACCTCCAGGGCACCGCCCTGCTGAACTTCGGCAACTCATTCCCCCAACCGCGCAGCGTCGTGCCTGACGAGGTCATCCAGAACTTCCTCGGCCTGGGCAAGCCGTATCCCCGCAACTCGCTCTACGTCTTCGGATTCGCACTGTTGTTCGGTCTGCTGCTCTGGGCCGGCTACCGATTCACCCGGTTCGGCTTGGCCACTCGCGCCGCCGCCGGCAATGAAAAGGGTGCGCTCCTTCTCGGCTACAACCCGCAGACACTCGCCGCCGTGAACTGGGTCATCTCATCGGTCACCGCCACACTCGCCGTCATCATCGTCGGCCCGATCCAGGGCACGATCACGCCGATCGGACTCTCGGCGCTCATCGTGCCGGCGCTTGCTGCGGCACTCATCGGTTCGCTGCGCTCCGTCCCCATCGCGATCGCCGGAGGCATCGGGCTCGGCATGGTCCGCAACGTGCTCGAACTCAACCGTGCCGAGTGGTTCGACGTCGGTGCCCTGAGGTGGCTCGAGAATGGTGTGAGCCAAGCGCTCCCGCTGATCGTCATCGTGATCGTGCTCGTCGTACGCGGCAAGGGGCTCCCGATCCGCGGCAGCGTCGAAGAACGTCGCTTGCCGCTCGCCCCGCAACCGAAACGCATGTACGAACATGCGCTCGTCTGGATCACCCTGATCACTCTGCTCGCCTATGTCTTCGAAGACTCGGGCAACCGGACCCGGTTCGCCAACGCGCTGCAGAACGGTCTCACGCTCGCCATCGTGTTGCTCTCGCTGGTGGTGCTCACGGGCTACATCGGGCAGATCTCGCTGATGCAGATGTCGTTCGCCGGCATCGCGGCGTTCATGACAGCTCGCATGATGGCCGATGGCATCGGGCGAGGTTCGAACCTCTCGCCCGTTACCGGACCGGGGCTCCCGTGGCCGATCGCCGGGCTGATCGGGGTGGTGGTCGCCATCCTTGTCGGCATCGTCGTTGGACTTCCTGCGGTGCGCATCCGCGGCGTGCAACTCGCCGTGGTCACCATCGCCACCGCCATTGCCATTCAGTCGCTGTACCTCGAGAACGAAGTCATCACGCAACTCCGCGCCGGCATTCCGGCCTATGTGAAGGAGCCGACCTTCTTCGGCGTCGACATCGGCGCTCGAAGCGAACGACAACAGAATGAGAATCCGCTGTTCGTGTTGTTCGGTGGAATCGTCTTGGCCATCTGTGCGATCGGCGTGGCGAACATCCGGCGCACCGGTGTCGGGCGACGTTTTCTCGCAGTCCGCGCCAACGAGCGCGCTGCGGCGTCGGCTGGGATCAACGTTGCACGGACGAAGCTGCTGGCTTTCGCCATGAGCGCCGGAATCGCCGGAATCGGTGGCGTGATGTTCGGTTTCCGTCAGGTCGAGGTTTCGTCGGCGAACTTCCTGTACGGATTCAGCCTCGCCATCCTGGCCACTGCCTACCTCGCCGGAATCACCTCGATCAACGGGGCAATCCTCGGCGGCACGGTGCTGAGTGCTGGCGCGTTCGCGCCGACGTTCGGCAACTACATGCTTGCCGGAGCCAACCTCGAGAGCTACATCGGACCCGTCACCGGGGCCAGCATCGTGCTCACTGCGATCATCCACCCGGAAGGTATTGCACCCTTCTTCGGAAACGGAGCGAGACACGCAGGAAACTGGATCGTCGAGAAGGCGATACCTGGCGCGGAGACCATCCGATCTCACTATCGCGGGCCGCGCGGCGCGGTGGTCAAGGCGGTGATGGCAGCGATCGTGGTCGGATCGGCGTTCTTCCTCTACAACGCGAAGTTCGTCGAGGACGTCTACCTCTGGGTGCTCATTGCAACCGTCATCATCTGGCTCGTCACGCTTGCCTTCTCCATGACCCTGGGCAAGACCTCACCGTCGTTCGCCGAATCGGGGCGTGCCTGGGTTGCGTGGGCCAAGCGGTTTGGTCCGACAGCGCTCGCCGGCTACATCGTCGGCTGGCTGATCTGGCCGATCCGCGTCGACACCTACTCCAAGCTCTGGATGCCGATTCTCGGCGCATTGCTGGCACTCTTCATTCGATCGCTGTACCGACAGATCACCGGCAAGGCAGCCGCTGAGATGGAGGCTGCACTGAACGCAGCACACGCTGATGAAGCATCCGAACCGACCGACGAACCAGCCCTCGTAGGAGCGAACTGACATGGCATTGCTTGAAGCACGGGGACTCTCCGTCAACTATGGCGGCTTGTACGCCAACAAGGACATCGACCTCGACTGCCAAACCGGCAAGTTGGTCGGCTTGATCGGACCCAACGGCGCCGGCAAGACGACCTTCATCGACGCCATCACCGGGTTCACACCGGTGTCTGAAGGCACCGTGACGTTCGATGGTCAAGACCTCTCCGGTATCGCACCCGATCAACGAGCGGTGATGGGTCTGACCCGCACCTTCCAGTCGCTCGAACTGTTCGAGGACCTCAGCGTTCGTGACAATCTCATGGCGGCCGCGGAGCGGCCGAAGTGGCATTCGTTCCTGACCGACATCGTGCTGCCCGGCCGCAACGAACGCCAGTTCAAAGAGCAAGTCGACTGGGCCATGGAGATCATGGGGCTCGCGGACAAGGCTGACACGCTTCCGAGCGACTTGAGCCACGGGCAACGCAAGCTGATCAGCGTTGCCCGAGCGCTGGCGGCCAAGCCGAAGCTGGTGCTGCTCGACGAACCCGCCGCTGGACTCGACACCGCAGAGAGCCAACTTCTGGGCCAGCATCTCAGGG
This sequence comes from uncultured Ilumatobacter sp., assembly GCA_938044705.1. GTDB lineage: Bacteria > Actinomycetota > Acidimicrobiia > Acidimicrobiales > Ilumatobacteraceae > Ilumatobacter_A. The sequence continues at coordinate 13,831 of CALIOL010000228.1, forward strand.
AATTCCTCGACCACGACATGAGCCTGTTCCTGATCGACCACGACATGGGCCTCGTGCTCAACGTGTGCGACTACATCTACGTGCTCGACTTCGGGAAGATCATCGCCCACGGGACTCCCGCTGAAGTGCGTGCGGACCCGGCGGTCATCTCGGCGTATCTCGGCGAGAGTGCTGGCGAGGCCCAAGCTCAGAGCGCCGCCGAATTCGGTGGCGTCGCAACTGCAACGGAGGCAACGTCGTGAGCGATGAACTGCTGATTGAAATCGACAAGCTGCACGCCGGGTACGGCGGCATTCCGGTGGTTCGTGACCTCGACCTCACGGTCGCTTCCGGTGAGGTCGTTGCGCTGCTCGGACCGAACGGCGCTGGCAAGACCACCACCTTGCTCACGTTGTCCGGACTGCTCAAGCCGATTGCAGGCACGGTCACGGTGCTCGGTGCCGAGGTCGATGGCAGCAAGCCGCATCTGATCCCGCGCCGCGGCCTCGCACACGTGGCCGAGGATCGTTCGCTGTTCTTCGACCTCAGCGTCGACGAGAACATCAAGCTGGGACTCACGGGCGCCAAGGCGGACCGCAAGGCGTCACACGAGCGGGCGATGGAACTGCTTCCGGCGCTCAAACCGCTCGGCTCGCGCCTGGCAGGTCTGTTGTCGGGTGGTGAGCAGCAGATGCTGGCGATCGCTCGGGCGCTGGTGTCGAATCCGAAGTGTCTGCTCGTCGACGAGATGAGCCTCGGCCTCGCCCCGATCATCGTGGAGCAGTTGCTGCCGATCGTACGCGACATCGCCGACCAGACGGGATGCGGCGTGCTCGTCGTGGAGCAACACGTGCACATGGCGCTCGAGGTTGCCGACCGGGGCTATGTCCTCAACCACGGCGAGATCATGATGGAAGGGTCTGCCGCCGAGCTCCTGGCCAACCGCAGCGTGCTCGAGGCGAGCTACCTCGGTGACGCCGCACTGAGCTGAACCTCGCATCGAATCGATGAACACCTGGGCGTTCTTCGCCCTCCTCGGCATTGGTACGGGCGCGATGTATGGCGCGTTCTCGATGAGCGTCATCATCACCTACCGAGGAAGTGGAGTCATCAACTTCGCGGTCGGCGCGCTGGCGATGATCCCCGCGATGGTGTTCGCCGAGCTTCGTCGCTCCGGCGACCTGGTGCTGCCCCTCGTCTTCGTGCCGCGCCGCTGGTCGCTCGGCGAACCGTTGGGTCTGTGGTCGGCTGCGCTCCTGGCGATGGTGGTGGGCTTGGCCGTCGCCGCGTTCGTGTTCGCCACGGTGATCCGCTCGCTGCGATCCGCTCCGCCGATCACGATGCTGGTGGCGACCGTCGGCGTGACACTGATCCTGCAGGCATTGGCCGTGAAGAACTTCGGCAACAGCAATGTGCGCTCACCAGGGATCCTGCCCGACGACGTGGTCACCCTGTTCGGCCGGCCGATGCCGGTCGACCGGTTCTACCTCTTGGGGACCGTCGTCTTGCTGGGCGCCGGGGTGGTAGCGGTGTATCGCGGGACCCGGTTCGGAATCGCGACTCGCGCCGCCTTCTTGAACGAGAAGGGTGCGATTCTGCTCGGCCTGGAGCCTGCTCGACTCGGCTTGTACAACTGGCTGTTCGCATCAGCGTTGGCGGGCACGGCCGGCATCATCGGCTCGTCGCTCGGAGGCGTCAGCCCGTTCAATTTCAGCCTCTTCGTCGTGCCGGCCTTCGCCGCAGCCTTGGGGGCGCGGCTCAAGTCGGTACCGATCGCGCTCGCTCTCGCGGTCGGCATCGGTGCGTTCGAAGCTGTCGCTGTGCACCTCGTTGCTCAGCGCAGCGTTCCCACCTTCTTCCAGGGTGGGATCAGCACACTCGTCCCGTTCGCCGCGATCGTGGTCGCGCTGATGGTGGTGGGCAGCCGCCTGCCGAACCGCGGAGCGATTCTCGAGCTGGCGCAGGTTCCGGTGGTCATCAGCAGACCACATCCGGCGGTGTGGGTCGCAGCCATCGCTGCAGCGTCGTTGGTCCTCTCATCCGGTGATGCGACGGTCCGGTTCGCAGCGATGCAGACACTCGTGATCACGACGCTCTTGATGTCGATCGGGCTGTTGACCGGGCTGGTCGGTCAGGTGTCACTGGCGCAGCTGTCGCTGGCCGGGGTCTGTGCGTTCCTGTTGTCGCGGCTCGACACCAGTCTGGGTTTCCCCCTCGCGCCGATCGTCGCGGTGTTCATCACGGTCGTGGTGGGCACCTTGGTCAGCATTCCGGCGCTTCGGGTCCGAGGCGTGCAGTTTGCGATCCTCAGCTTCTCGCTCGCTGTGGTCGTCGACGATCTGCTCTTCCGGAGCCCGACCTTCGTGGGTCGAGGTGGTCTGGCCGAAGTCGAGGCGCCGTCGATCTTCGGTGTGGACGTCGGAATCTTCGGCGGCGACGGTTTCCCGTCGACGCGGTTCGGCTTCCTCCTGCTCGCAGCGGCACTCGTGTGCGCGGGGCTGATGGTCGGTGTACGAAGCGGCCCGCTCGGACGGCGATTCCTCGCCGTTCGTGCCAACGAGCGAGCAGCGGCAGCATCCGGGATCGACGTCGCTCGAACCAAGGTCATCGGTGCGGCGCTGTCGTCGTTCGTCGCTGCTGTTGCCGGAGTGATGATTGCGTACAAGTCGACGACGCTGACCGGAGCTGGGCTCAGCGCGCAGGATGGCCTTGCGTTGCTGGCGCTCGCCTATCTCGGCGGCATCGGCTCGCTCGGTGGCGCGGTCGTCGGTGGAATCCTCGCTCCATCGGGTCTGTTCACGGTCGCGATCCTCGGCGGTGGCAGCTCGATCGATCAATTCCTCCTCACCGGCGTCGGTCTGGTGCTCGTGGCGGTCAAGTTCCCCGAAGGCGTTGCCGGAAGCTGGACGATGCTGCTGCGGGCGCGCCGCCGCTCGCTCGAGCGGTCCCGCAACGCTGCCGGGCCGAATCGAGATGACGACCGACTGATCGTGTTCGACGCCAACCCGCGATGATGTGCACATGACCCGACACGAGACCGACCCGGCTCCATTCTCGACCGATCTTCTCTCGGGACGGACCGCGCTCGTGACCGGCGGCGGATCAGGCCTCGGCAAGTCGATCGCCACGGGGCTGTCGATGGCTGGCGCTGACGTCGTGATCGCCGCGCGGCGCTTGGAACGACTCGAGGAAGCAGCGGCCGAGATCACCGCCTTGAGCGGCAACTCGGTCGTCGTCGACCAGGTCGACATCCGCAACCGAGAGACGGTGGAGGCGCTGGCCGGGCGCCACGACGTGGACATCCTCGTCAACAACGCCGGCGGCCAGTTCCCGCAGAAGGCCCGCGATTTCAGCCCGAACGGCTGGAACAGCGTCATCGACTTGAACCTCAATGGCACCTGGGCAATGACGCAAGTGTTCGGCAACCAGATGCTCGAGCGAGCCGCCGCCGGTGGTGCCGGCGGATCGATCGTGCAGATCGTGGCGATCGTCGGGCGCGGGATTCCGGGTATCGCGCACTCGGCCTCGGCTCGTGCAGCTGTCGTCGAGCTGAGCAAGACCCTCGCATTCGAGTGGGGCCCGTCGGTACGTGTGAACTGCGTGGCACCCGGTGCGTTCCACACCGACGGGTGGGAGGCCACCTACGACCCGGAGGTGGGCGACATGACGGGCGTGCCGTTGCCGTACCCGGGGCGTCCGAGCGACATCGCGAACGCCGCGGTGTTCCTGGCGTCGCCTGCGTCGGCGTTCATCACCGGAGCGTGCCTCGATGTCGATGGCGGCCAGTTGTTGCACGGAACGATCAGCGCGCTGCCGCCAGGCGCCTACGAAGAACGCTCGATCTGACCTCTGTTGGTCAGCGGTTGACGGTGGCGGCGAACTCGGCGAAGAAGTCGATGTGGGCATCGATCGAGTCGCGCCCCGCTCCCATCGATACTGCGGAGAAATGCGTACCGCCAGCTTCGCGCCAGCGTTCGGCCTGCGCTGCGGAGTCGACGGGGCCGTCGTTGCGCAGTGCGATGTGTTCGAGACCGTGGTCGGTGAGATCGACACCACGCTTGTGCGCGAGCGTTCGGTAGTCGTCCAACGCATGACGCACGGCGGTCTCCTTCCCGGCGAACATGAAGCCGTCGCCGAGTGACACCCCCCGGCGGAACGCCGGAGGGCTGAAGCCGCCGATCCAGATGGGAATCTGCCGGTCGGGTCCTGGAATGAGGGTGCCGCGATCGAGCGAGTCGAAGTCGCCGCTGTATGACGTGACCTCTCCCCGCCACAGGTCGCGAAGCACCCCGACTTGTTCGTCGGCGCGTCGACCCCTGGTGTCGAAGTCCTGGCCGAGCGCGTCGTACTCGACGTAGTTCCAGCCCACACCGACGCCGAGCCGGAACCGTCCACCGGACAAGAGGTCGAGGTCGGCGGCCTGCTTGGCGACGAGCATCGTCTGGCGCTGCGGAAGGATCAACACCCCGGTGGCGAACTCGATCCGTTCGGTGATCGCTGCGAGGTACGCGAACATCACGAGAGGATCGTGGAACGGGTCGTGTTCGTTGTACGGACCCCACAGTGGGGGCTCGCGATCGTCGTGGACGGCACCGACGACGTGGTCGTAGGCGACCAGCCCGTCGAAGCCGAGTTCCTCCACAGCGAGTCCGATCCTGCGGACAGCCTCAGGATCGCCACGCAACTCGGTCTGCGGATACACCGCGTTGAACTTCATGTGCTCGCTCCTTTCGAACGTGCCAACTCCATGATGCCGTCGTTGCCCCGTCGCCACCAGACGGTCAGCGCAACGCGTTCGATGAGCCAGCGGTCGCCGACTCGAACCAGTCGGTCGTCGTAGTACCCGCCGATCGTGAACTCGGGGTCCGCGCTTCCCGTCTCGATTTCGAGGTCGTCGCGGTGCAGAAAGTGCGCGGCCTGCATGTAGACGCGGCATCGGGCTGCGTCGCCCTCGATCTCGACGAGCGGATTGGTCATCGTGTGCTGGGTGGCGTCGAGACCGCCGAACAGCGGCGTGACTGCAGAGATCCACGAGTCGACGTCCATCCGGCTCGCGGGGCGGCCGTGATACGAGGAGTAGTCGAACTCGATCTGGGCTGGGGGTGCGACGAAGATCGAACGGTACCCATCCCAGTCACGCCGGTCGATGCCGTATGCGAACCGGTAGACGGTCTCGGCGACATCGATGCGGGGGTCGCTCACGGGGTCCACTGACGATCGCTCATCGGCTGAGAATTACCATCGGGGTATGGCGACACTGTTGGCTCACATCACGGTTCAGGCCGGTTCCGAAGCGCGCTTCGAGGCGATTGCTCGCGAGCTGTTCTCCCGCACGCATGCCGACGAGCCCGATGTGTTGCGGTACGAGTACTGGCGCGGTGCCGAAGAGCGGACGTACTACACGCTCTTGTCGTTTCCGGACCATCGAGCATTCATCGTTCACCAGACGAGCGACCACCATGAGGTCGCCTCGCCCGAGATCGGCAAGGTCGTGGAGTCGATCCGTCTCGAGTGGGTCGACCCGATCTCGGACGCTTGCGCGCTGCCGCCGACCGACGCCCAGAACGCCCCGGACGGCGCCGACGAACTCACGTTGAAGTACTCCGAGACGTACGCGGCTCAGGTTGCCGACTGGTGGCTCGCCTTGCGATGACGGGCTAGTCGGTCGCTGGCTCACGGCTCCACAGCACGTCGAAGTCGCGGGCGATGTCGAGCACCTGGAACGCCCGGCCGATGCCGACGCAGAAGCCGCACGTGATCGTGAGCTCCAAGATCTCGGTGTCGGAGAACAGCGCTCGGAGGTTCGCCCACATCGCGTCGTCGATCGCCGTGTGATCGATCGCGTACTGCTCCGCGAACGCGGCAGCGAGCTTTTCGCGTGGTGTGAACTCGTCACGGTTGCGGAAGTCCTCGACGGCCTCGTACAGCTCGTCGGTCATACCTTGCTGCATCGCCGATGCAGCCCGCGTGTTCAGTCAAACGTGACACTCGTTGAGCTGTGCGATGCGCATTCGAGCGATCTCTCGCTCACGAATCGGCAGGCTCGATTTCTCGTACACCGCCTCGCTCATCGCGTGCATCCCCGCACCGAGGTGGGGAGCGAGTTGCCACATGCGCGACGCCTCTTTGCCGTCGCCGTCTGGGATGTCGATCTTTGCCATGGTCCTCTCCTCGCTCAGTCGGTGGGTGCTTTGGCGACGGCGACGGGGATGGCGCTCGAGACGACCATCCCGGTGATCGGGTCCGAACCGACGTCGGCCGACACGAGTCGGCTGGTCGGTGATCCGATGTCACGTACCTTTTCGTCCTTCAACGAGGTGCCGCCCCAGGAGTGAGCCATGGAGATGACACCGCGCTTGACGTCGTCGGCCGGCTCGACGACACCGAGCAGCGAGGCCCGGGGCGACGAGATCTCGATGATGTCACCAGACTCGACGCCGAGGTCGGCGACATCGTCAGGATGCATGTACGCCGGGTTGGTCGTCCCCTTCTTGGCGAGTCGGGGGAGCTCGGTACCCGTCGAGTTGAGCACGTGCTTCAGGCGACGACTGGTGAGCCGGAAGGGATAGGCGGACACATCGGTGCCGGCAAAGCCGTCGGAACCCTCCGCCAGCACGGTCTCCAGTTCGGCCACGAAGTCGGCGGGGGCGACCGTGAACTTGGCTGTCGCGCCGTCGTCGGCCGGCTGGGTCTCGAGTCGCTTCTCCGGGTGCGTCTGGCGGAGTTGCGAACGAACCTCGTCGAGCGGCATACGCGACCCGTGGTACGACCGGTCGATGATCTCGTCGGTGCTCGGTCGCACGGTCATGTCGGGCGAGCCACCGGGCAGGGGCAGTTCCGATCCGAGTCGCGATGCCAGTTCCCAGAACACTTCCCACTCGTTGAGCACGTCACCGTCACGTTCGAGGACGGGCTCGGTGTAGTTGGTGTACGGCTCACGGAACCAACGGTCCATGAGGTGGGGCACGTCGGCGCGTTCGAGCGGCAACGTCGGTGCCACGACGTAGTCGGCGAACTCTGCGGTCGCGGTCATCCGGTAGTCCACTACGACGAGCAGGTCGAGATCCTCCATGGCCCGCATCGTCAGCTCATGGTCGGGGAAGGCAACGACAGGGTTCCCGCCGGACACGATGAGCGCACGGATGCGGCCCTCGCCCGGCGTGAGGATCTCCTCGGCGAGCGTGGCAGCCGGCATCTCTCCGCGGTACCCGCGCAGGTCGCGGATGCGAGCGGGCGGGCCGTTGTTCGGATTGCGTGGCGCGGTCGCCTGAGCCCGGTGGGGGGCTTCCGGGTACAGCAGGAGGCCGTTCTCCAAGAGGTCGCCTTCGCGGTTCACGCGACCCAGAATCGTGTTCAGCACGACGGTCATGTGCTCGCTGAGGCTCGAGTGCGCGGCCATGTTCGGGCCGGTGCCGGTACCGGCGGTGCCGCGCGGGCCCTCGGCGAACATGCGGGTCGCGGCCACGATGTCGTCCGGCTCGAGCTGGCAGCGCTCGGCAACCAGGTCCAAGGTGAACTCGTCGACCGCGGCTTCCAACTCGGCGACCTGGTCGACCCAACGCTCGCAGAACTCGTGGTCTTGCAACCCTTCCTCCAACACGATGCGGATCATTCCGGCGAGCAGGGTGGTGTCCTGGCCCGGTCGGATCTGGAGATGGATGTCGGCAAACGAGGCCAGCTCGGTCCGTCGCGGATCGACGACGATCAGCTTCATCCCTTCCTCTTTGCGTCGACGCATCACGACGAACGGGTTGGTGCCCTGAAGTCCGCCGAGCGGGGCATACGACGACACCATCGAGTTGTAGCCGATCGCCATGTGGACGTCGGAGCTGGTGAACGAGTGGTACCCCGCCTCCCAACCACCCATGCGCAGCGCGGCGAGACCCTTCGCAGGTTGGTCGATCGTGACCGAGGTGTAGAACGACACCGAATCGAGCCCCTGGTGAAACGCTCGTGCCGCTGGGACGGCGACCGAGTTCTGGTACCCGCCGGTGCCGGTGTACGACGCCACGGCACGCGGACCGTGCTCGTCGATGATTCGCCGGAGCTGTGCTGCGATGTCGTCCATCACCTCGGTGCTGGACACCTCTTCGAACGTGCCGTCGGGTCGGCGGCGCAACGACTGGCGGATGCGGCCGGGGTCGGCCATCTGGTCCGGAATCTGGCGGCCCTTGATGCACGTGTATCCCTCGAACAAGGGGTCGTCCATCACGCCGCGGACCGCAGTGACGCGGTTCTCCACGATGTCGACTTCCATTGGACAACTGGCGTGGCACACGCGGCAGAAGGTGTGCTTTGTCTCCACCCCTGCGTCGCTCGGTGTCTTGCTGCTCGTCTCGGTCGTCATCGTTTGTCCTTTTCGAGAGGTCCGGTTCGTCCCGTACGTCTTAAAACTAACTCAGCGGCTAATTTCCGATCGCAGCGGGGCGACATGGCTCAACGCTCATGAAACGAAGACGGCTCGGGGGGTCGGATGATCGAGGCACAGCTGAGGGAATGTCGATGACGAAACCGTTCAGGTTCGGGCTTCAGAGCTACGCCGCGGACTCGCCGGCCGACTGGCGCGAGCAGGCGCGGCGTGCGGAAGACACCGGGTTCTCGACGTTCAGCGTTGCTGATCACGTGATCGGGCCGGGCCCCGCGCTGGCCGCGACGAATCACCCCGTTCAAAACGTCGCGGCCGTGCCGGCAATGGCGGTCGCGATCGAAGCGACGAGCACGATCAATGTCGGAGCGCGGGTTTTCTGCACCGACTACCGCCAACCCGTGATGTTCGCGAAGGAACTCGCAACCCTCGACTTCTTCTCCGAAGGTCGCCTCGAGATCGGCATCGGTTGCGGATGGCTCCAAGGCGAGTACGAGGCCATGGGCGTGCCGTGGGATCGGGCCGGCGTCCGCCTGGATCGCATGGAGGAGACCCTCGACGTCATCCGCCAACACCTGGGCGACGATGACGTCGATCTCTCAGGTGACCATGTCCGTGCCACCGGCTTCGCGGGGGTACCGAAGCCACACGACGGCATGCCGCCCATCATGATCGGGGGAGGCGCGAGACGAGTGCTCGGCATCGCCGGCCGGGAGGCAGACATCGTCAGTCTCAACTTCGACAACAGCTCCGGCAAGATCGGCCCCGACGGTGTCGGCAGCAGCACGGCCGACCTGACCGCTCAGAAGATCGACTTCATCCGCGCCGGCGCTGCAGACCGCACCGACGGCAAGTCGTATGCGGACCTGGAGATCGAGATCGGGGCGTACTTCACCGTCGTCACCGACCAGCGTGATGCAACGTTGGCGCAGATGGCACCGATGTTCCAGCTCGAGCCCGATCAGTTCGCCGAGCATCCGCATGCATTGATTGGTTCTGTCGACGAGATCTGTGACCAGTTGGTCGCTCGCCGCGAGACCTACGGCATCTCCTACGTGACGTTCGGGGCCTCGGCCGGGTCGAGCGTTGCTCCCATCGTCGAACGACTCGCAGGCACCTGAGCATTCGCGTCGCGGCACCTCCGGCCACCTGAACCGAACATCCACGAACACGAAAGCAGCAGCACATGAAAGTCGGCGTCAACCTTCCCTCTCAGTTTCCGTGGGAGAGCACGGCAGCAATGCTCGAGGTCTACGAGCAGGTCGGGTTCGACTCGTACTGGTCCCCCGATCACATTCTCGGTGTCTTCCACCCGGAGCTGTGGAGCGAGACCCCGCTCTCGGCCCTCGCCGCAGACCCCGACGCGTTCTACGACCCGTTCGTGTACGGCGCGAAGGTCGGCACGATGACCGACCTGCCGTTCGGCATCTCGGTCACCGACGCCACTCGCCGCGGTGCCGCGGATCTGGCTCGCACGGCGCTCACCCTCAACGACCTCAACCCCGGCGGGTTCATCCTCGGGATCGGATCCGGTGAAGCCGAGAGCCTGCTGCCATTCGGCTACCCGTTCGACAAGCCGGTCGGCATCCTCGAGGACGTTCTGAAGGACCTGCGTTCACTGCTCGACACCGGCAAGATGGCCGACGGTGGCGTTGGTCGTATGGGTCTGCCGCTGCAGGCAGAAGGACGAGGCTCGCCGCCGGTCTGGGTCGCTGGGCACGGCCCGCGCATGCTGCGCCTCACGGGCCAGTACGGCGACGGCTGGATCCCTGCGTGGTGGATGAAGCCCGAGGAGTACGGAGCGAAACGCGAAGTGATCGCCAAGCACGCTGCCGACGCCGGTCGGCCTGCTCCCGAGAATGCGCTGCTGCCGTTCGTGCTGTTCTCAGAGAGTCAGGACAAGGCGGCAGAGATGTTCGATGCCGAGCCGCTCGGCAAGCTCTTCGGACTGTTTGCGCATGGACACATCTGGGAAAAGCACGGCCTTCAGCACCCGCTGGGCAATGACTCGCAGGGCTTCGTCGACGTGATCATCCACGATCTGGACGCGAACGATCTCCGAGAGCTCGCGAATCAGATTCCATTCGAGATGGTCAAAGAGGTGCTGTTCATCGGCAACTCCGACGAACTCGCCACACAGTTCGAGGGGTACGCGAAGAACGGCCTGGAACACATCGTGCTCGCGAACATCACCGGTGTCGTCGGCGGCATGGACGAGATCATGGCTCGCGGCATGGAGCTCCCGACCCTCAAGAACACCCTGTCCGAACTCTGAACGGAGGACCGCCGATGAGCGATCTCGCTACTTTCAACCCATTCGATCCGGCCACCCTGCAGTGCCCGTTTCCGCACTACGCGCAGATGCGTGACGAGGCACCGGTGATGCACATCGAATCGATGGGCATGTACCTCGTGACACGCCACGACCTCGTGCTGCAGATCATCCGCGATGTCGAGACCTACTCGTCGCGCTTCGGTGGAGCGAGCATGCCGCTCCCGCCAGACGATCGAGCCAAGCTCGATGAGGTGATGGCGGAGGGCTACCCGCGCATCCCGACGATGCTCACCGCGGACATGCCCGATCACACTCGGTATCGCCGGCTGATCTCGAAGGCGTTCACGCCGAAGGTCATCGCCGAACTCGAACCGAAGATCCGCGAGATCACCACGCGTCTCATCGACGCGTTCATCGAGAACGGTTCGTTGGAGTTCGTCGAGGAGTTCGGTGTGCCGCTCCCGGTGGAGGTCATCGCGTATGCGTTGAACGTCCCCGACGATCGTCTCGCCGACTTCAAGCGTTGGTCCGATGATTCGATCGCCGGTATCGGCACGCAGATCTCGATCGAGGATCGAATCCGTGCCGAGCGAGGCGTCAACGAGTACCAGGCGTACTTCGCTGCCGAGATCGAGAAGCGCAAGACCGCGCCGCAAGATGACCTGCTGACCAACCTGCTCAACGCGCGAGTCGACGATGACGACCCGGATGTGACCGACAAGCGGCCCTTGGACATGGCCGAGATGCTCTCGATGGTGCAGCAGTTACTGGTGGCCGGCAACGAGACCACCACGAAGCTGCTCACCGAATCGATGCGTCTCATCGCCGAGACCCCGGGGGAATGGGACAAGTTGCGCGAGGACTCGTCGCGGGCCCCGAAGATGGTCGAAGAAGCACTTCGCCTCACGACGCCCACACAGGGCATGTTCCGTATCGCGACGAAAGATCACGAGCTCGAAGGGGTGCAGATCCCGAAGGGGGCGCGCATCGTGATCGTGTTCGCGTCGGCGAATCGCGATACCGAGCTGTACGACGATCCGGATTCGTTCTGCCCCGAACGCGACAACCTGCGCGACCACCTCGCCTTCGGCAAGGGGATCCACTTCTGTCTCGGCGCAGCACTCTCCCGCCTGGAGGGCAAGGTCGCACTCGAAGAGCTGTCGAGACGCATCGAGTCGTTCTCGCTGCCAGAGTCGAACGAGTACACCTACTTCCCGAGCTTCCTGCTGCGGGGTCTCACCCGACTCGACGTCGACTTCGTCGCTGACGCCTCGGCGCAGGCAGGTGCGTGATGGAGAATCGACTGAACGGCAAGATCGCAGTCGTGACCGGCTCGAGTCGAGGAATCGGCCGCGGAACGGCGATCGCACTCGGTGAGATGGGCGCAACCGTGTACATCACCGGCAGGTCAACCGGGGACGGTGACCTGACGATCGACACGACCGCGAAGATGGTCGACGAGGCGGGCGGCACGGGCATCGCCGTGCAGACCGATCACGGCGACGACGCACAGATCGAAGCGCTGTTCGCGCGGATCGGCGAGGAGCAGGACAAGATCGACATCCTGGTCAATAACGTCTACAAGATCCCCAACCCGCCGGCCTGGGGCGGTGGATTCTGGGACCACCCCGTGTCG
>CALIOL010000229.1 GCA_938044705.1 uncultured Ilumatobacter sp.
TCGCGCAACGGATCGAACTCGGCGGTCACGATCACGGCGGGCGCGACCCCAGAAAGGTCCGCCCGTAGCAGCGAGACTCTCGGGTCGCTGCGGTCGGCCTCGTCCGCATAGTGATCCCAGAACCAACGCATCAGCGACGCCGTGAGGATGTACCCCTCGCCGTTGTCGACGAACGAACGTGTGGCCATCTCGTGATCGGTCACCGGCGTCACCAGCAACTGAGCGACGAGACCCGGTCCGTTCTCCCGCGAACGGTGAGCGAGGTGACCAGCGAGATTCGCGCCTGCGCTCCAGCCCGCCACAGCGATCCGAGTGGGGTCGCTGCCCAGCTCAACTGCGTGGTCGGCGACCCACTGCAGTGCAGCCCAAGCATCTTCGTGAGCGGCGGGAAAGCGGTGCTCCGGTGCGTGGCGATAGTCGAACGACACCACGATCGCACCGGTTCGGTTCGACATGTCGCGGCAGAACGCGTCATCGGAGGTGGCGCTGCCGAGCACCCACCCGCCGCCGTGGAAGTACGCGATCAGCGGGAGCGGGCCGGCACCGGCGCCAAGCGGGACGTATCGCCGAAAGGCGAGTGCTCCATCGGCGCCGAGGTAGGTGCCGTCGGTGACCTCGGCGACGTCTGGACCGGGCGGACTCATCGCAGCGGAGGCTTCGGTGAACGCACGCGCCTCCACAGGCGACATCGACTCGACCGGTGGGAGCCCCATCTCGGCCATCATCTCCAGCATCACGGTCACGTCCGGCGCCAGCGGGCGGATGATGCCGTCGTTGACGACTTCGGCCGCGACATCCGACGACGAGTCGCGTCGAAACCCGAGGTAGTCGGCAGCGACGACATCGACGCACGCCTGGCGGTACCGGTCGACGCCGCCGATGTAGGGAAGCACGGCGCGAGCTTTTCCGGGCACGTTCGCGCCCATGTACCAGGAGTTCGCCTGCGTGAAGAGGGTCATGCCGGCGAAGTCGTTGGTGTGCTGCACCCAGGCCCGCTCTGCGAGCTCGGTGGGTTCGATCACGTCGTGACCGTCGTCTCGGAGTCGACCCAGCGTGTCGGTGATCCACTCCACGTGCTGCTCGATCGACACCGCCATGTTCGACAACACCGAGGGGCTCTGCGGGCCGGTCACCATGAACAGATTGGGGAACTCGGCCGTCATCAGGCCGAGGTACGTCTGCGGGCCGTCGGCCCACTTCTCGCGCAATGACACGCCGTTGCGACCTTCGATGTCGACGCGCACGATCGCTCCGGTCATCGCATCGAATCCGGTCGCGAACACGATCGCATCGAACTCGAAGCTCCGAGCGTTCTCGGCGTCGGAGCCGGTCTCGATGCCGTCGGCGGTGATCGTGCGGATCGGCTCGGTGCGAAGGTCGACCAGCGACACGTGCTCGCGGTTGAACGTGGAGTAGTAGCCCGAGTCCAGACACAGGCGTTTGGTGCCGATCGGATATGTGGTCGGGCAGAGCGCCTCGCCCGTGGTCGGGTCCTCGACGATCGCGCGGATCTTTGATCGGACGAACTCGGCAGCCGTCTCGTTGGCGTCGGGGTTCAAGAAGAGGTCGTTGTACGCACCCGTCAGCGAGAAGATCGTTCCCTCTTCCCACGCCTGTTCGTAGCGCTGGCGACGCGTCTCGTCGTCGACCATCAATGCACCGAGCTCTGGCATGTCGCGCGGCACGCCGGCACCGGACCATCGCGCCTCTTCCCGGTAGTTCTCCGCCTGTTCGAACCTCGCGACCTTCTCCGGACGGGGCGGTCCGTTGTGCGCCGGAAGCGAGAAGTTCGGTGTGCGCTGGAACACGACCAGTTCCGACGCCTGGTCTGCGATCAGCGGGATCGACTGGATGGCGGAGGACCCCGTGCCGATCACGGCGACGCGCTGGCCGGTGAAATCGACGCCGTCGTGAGGCCAGCGGCCGGTGATGTAGACCTCGCCCTCGAACGCCTCGGCGCCCTCGATGTCGGGGTCCTTGGGCGCCGACAGACACCCGGTCGCCATGACGTACCAGCGGCACGTGACGGTGCCCGGCTCGCCGCCGTCGATGCGTTCGGTGCGGACGGTCCAAGTCGACGACGCGTCATCCCAGCGTGCATCGACGATGCGGGTTTCGAACGTGATGTCGCGACGGAGGTCGTGCTTGTCGGCGACGTATTCGACGTAGCGGAGGATCTCGGGCTGGGTCGCGTAGCGCTCGGACCAGGTCCACTCGTCTTCGAGTTCGGGATCCCACGAGTACTGGTAGTCGATGCTCTCCACATCGCACCGGGCCCCGGGGTACCGGTTCCAGAACCAGGTGCCCCCCACGTCGTCGGCTGCGTCGAACGCCCGGGCGTCGAAGCCCTGGTCTCGAAGCCGCTTCATGAGGTACAACCCGGCGACGCCCGCGCCGACCACGACGACGTCGACGTCGGGAACGGTTTGCTCGCCTGATTGCGCTTCTCGTGTGTGGACGTCGGTCATCGGGCCCCCTGCGTGTCGACCGGTCAGCGCCTTCGATGCTCGCGCACTCGCCTCGGTTTGTCAGAGACGAACGGGTTCACCCGTCGGTGATCAGCGGAGCGGGGAAGTCTCCGGACTCGCCCAACACGGCGTTCAGCGCCTCTGCTTCAGGTCGCCACGCGTTGTACCACTCGAGCAGGCCCGCTGCGGTGAGGTCGGTGGCGGTGGTCGCCACCCGATAGCTGATGCTGAAGGTTTCGCCCGGCTCGAGCGTGATCTGAGCGAACACCGCAATCGTGGCCACGAGGCTGGTGGGTTCGGGTTCCCACACAGCAGTCTCGGCGGATACGCCGGGGGCGGGTGGCGGGAACTCGCGATGGAGGCCGGTGATCGTGGTGGTTCCAGGATTCGCGAGGAGCACGGTCGCAGTGATCTCTTCGCCGTGGACGCGCCAGGTTCTCGTCACGACGAATCGGCCGTCGGCGACCGGCGCGAACTCGGCCACCAGTGCGCCTGATACGAGGTCTGGTTCTGGTTCGAGTTCGGCCTCGGGCTCGCTGGAATTCGTCACGCTGTCAGGAGGTGCGGTGTCGCTTGCGACCGTGTCGGCGGGCGCAGCGTCGGTGGGTGTCGTGTCGGTGGGTTCGAGCGGATTCACGTCTGGCGGTACGACCGTGCCGACCTGCGACGTGACGACGGCCGGTGCAGTCGTCGTCTCTGGCGCAGCACTGTCGGGGTCGCTACGCAGCGCGAGCACTGCGCCGACCCCGACGACGGCGATGGCGACCGCGATGACGGCACCGGCGGCGATCGCGCCGAGGCGAACACCCGGTCGGCCGACCGGTTCTGCCGTCGGCTCGGGTACGGGCGGTGGTGGAGCCGGCGGAGCGTTCTCGGTGACGATGATCTCGAAGACGCCAGCGGCGAGTTCGGCATCGACGCCGGCGGCGACGGCATGTTCGAGGCATCTCGATCGGCGGTCCTCGGCAACGGCGCCCCCGGTGGCTGCAGCGATGTCGAGCGTGGTGCGAAGCGTCTGGATCAACGGCGCGGAGCTCTGGCCGGGCTGAGCTGCGAGGTCGGCAACGATCGCAATCGTGCGGTTGGGTTCGCTTGGCGGGTCGACACCGAATCGCTCGACGGCAACACGGACCAACGCCACGGTGGTGTGCTCCGATGGCCCGCCGTCTCCGGCCGGCGACTCGATCGACATCACCGAAGTATGTCAGTGACCTGGCTGTCGATCGGACGTGCCCGAAACCGTGGCGGTGAGCTCGTTCCACACGAAGTGAGCGCCCGGAGCGATCAGCGCACGCTTCCCAGGGTCGATGGTCTTCAGGTTGCCTGCCGGATCGCGATAGGTCATCGGGGTGGCGGCATCGTTGCGGATCCCCAGCACGCCCGGCCGCGTCGGGTGGCGCTCGACGGTGCCGTACACCGTCGCCTGGTCGAAGTTGCCTTTCGCGTGATGTGCGCTCAGCGTCGCACCCTCGAACGCGACGACCGTTCCCCGGCTCGTCTCCAGCACGAGGAGATCGGTGGGAACGCTCGCACAACGAGTGCACGGTGCCGGCGCCCCTGTTCCGGAATGGAAGCAACCCTGCCCGCAGGTCGAGCATTCGTAGCGATGCGACCGCATGTCTGCGAGCACATGACACCACTCCGAATCGACGACGCGTCGGGACGGCTCGAACAACCCGGAGGTGAACGAGCGCGTGAACAGGTCCTGCACCGTCGCCGGAAGCGCCTGCCACATCGCTTCGACGTGAGGATGAAGGTCGGGGACAGGACGATTCGATACGTCGGTGGGGTCGAAGCAGAACAGCGGAGCTGAGCCGTAGTGGCGCATGTCGGCCTGCGCGTCCGAGAGTCCGGCTTCAGTGCGTGCGCCGTCGAGCGGGTGGTGCACGACGAGGAGGTAGAACAGCATCACGGCGAGCGAGTAGCGGTCGGTGTGCTTCGAGGGCAGTGCTTCGCGCCGCACGATCTCGGGAGCCATGAAGCGACGCGAACCGAGCACCTGAGCGGTGTCGACGCCTTCGATACCGACGTTGTCGTTGTCGCACACCAGCACCGCTCCCGTACTCGGCTCCATGAACGCATTGCCGAAGTTGATGTCGCGGTAGCACAGGCCTCGGAGATGCAGTTCCCGGAATGCGAGCGCGAGTTCGAATGCGAAACGGACCACGACCCCTTCGTCGCGTTCGGCGTCACCGCGCAGCAGTGCCGGGAGACCGGTGAAACTCTCCGGGCGAAGATGCATGACGTAGCCGAAGCGATCGGTTTCCGGGTCGACGATGACGCCGAGGGGCCACAGGAACTTCGAGCTCGGTGCCCCGCGCTCGACCAGTGCTTCGATCGTTCGTCGGCGTGCCGGGTAGGTCGTCCGGGCGTGGTACCACTTCAGCGCATAGCGATCGCTGCCCTCGTCCGACACGACCTCGAAGACTTCTCCTTCACCGCCGGTGCCGATGTGGCGAGCGACTCGCATCGGGACGTCCCAGATGCGAAGCGTGGTTCCAACGTTCACAGAGACCCCCTTGTCATAGCCGATGAAAGAAGCACGTAGTATCGCATCGACGCGACGCGAAGGGGGAAGGACATGGTCGACACGTATGCCGGTCCTGCTCTCAGCACGCGCCCGATCGAGATCGTGTTCCTCGTCGATGTCTCGGGCTCGATGCTGGCCGACGCGAAGATCCAGTCGCTGAACGCAGCACTCGAAGAAGCGCTCCCGTTCCTACGGCGTGCCGCTGCCGAGGTTGCGGGTATCCAGTCGTTCGTGCGCGTCGTCTCGTTCGGGTCGACCGCGCGGTGGGTCGTCGAGCAGCCGGTCCTCCTCGAGGACTTTTGGTGGGATGAGCTCGAGGCTGAGCCACAGGCGCTGACCGAGCTGGGGGCGGCGATCGACCTCGTGTGCACGTCACTGTCAGACGACCATCGCGCGTTGCCGCCGGCCTTGATCCTGGTCACCGACGGGATGCCGACGGATACGGTCTCGCCGTCGTTCCGCAGCGCGATCGCTCGGCTCGATGAACATCCTGTTGGCCGACGTTCGTCGCGAGTCGCTGTCGGTATCGGAGCCGACGCCTCGGCGGAAGCGCTCGAAGGGTTCGTCCGCGCCACGAACGGCGAAGTGCTTCACTCGCACGACTCGCAGCACCTCGCGAACCTGATCGGCTCGGCCAGTTTCTCGGTGTTCACGCGTGCCTCTGGGCTGGAGAACTGAGCGCCGTCGTGAACGACGCCCCGCAGACCGCTCACCTCGGGCCGACGCTCGCGAGCAAACCGCTGCAGATGATCTGGATGCTCGATGTGTCGGGCTCGATGGGAGTCGGCGGCAAGATCGACGCGCTGAACGATGCAATGCGACAGGCCATCACGTCGGTCCGAGACGCCGCATCGGAGAATCCCGGCGTGGAGGTCTTCGGACGCGTGATCGCGTTCGCCCATGAGGCTGTTTGGCACATCGAGTCGCCGACGAAGATCGAAGAGCTGGTGTGGTCAGACGTTGCGGTCGTCGAGCGTGGCACCACGGAGATGGGCGCCGCGATCGGTCTGGCGACCGAGGCAATCCGCGATGCCAGTCGCGCCGGCCGCGGTGTTCCTCCCGCGCTCGTTCTGGTCTCCGATGGCAAGCCGACGGACCTGCGCGCTCCCAGCTTCGGTGCATCGCTGAGGCAGCTCGCCGACGACCCGTGGGGGCGGAGCGCGTCACGGGTCGCGATCGGCATCGGCGCCGACGCCGAGATGGACGTACTCCGTCGTTTCATCGGACACGACGAACTCGAACCTTTGCGGGCAGGCAACGCCGACGAACTCAGGCACTACCTGCGGTGGGCCTCGACCGTTGCGATCGACGAGCGCAGCCGACCCGTGACGCAATGGATTGACCCGTCGCCGTCTCAGCCATCTTCGACGATTGCGCCTGGCAGCGCCGCCGCGGTCGATTCGGAGAGCGACGCCACCACGGTCCCCGCCACAGAGCCCGACGACGCCACCGTCGTCGTGGATCGGCCAGTACCGAGCCACCCGGTCGCGCCGCCGGCCGGCGCGCCGCGTCGTGACCTGCCGCCGCCTCCGGACGCGGCGGCAACCGCGCCCTATTCCGATGACGACGGGGATGTCTGGTGAACGGGTGGGTTGCTACGAGCGCCTCGCAACGTGGGGCAGGTCATGCTCGACGCTCAGAGCCGTCGGAGGACAGTCATCGAGTGGGGACCGTCGGCTCGACCGCAATCGTTGCGCTTGCCGATGGGCACGGCAGCGAGCGTTGCGCTCGCGCGCGGTCGGGAGCCGACTTCGCTACCCAGGCGTTGTTCGACGTGCTCAGCACCGAACCGATTGTGCCCACGAACGAGCTTGCTTCGTGCGTGCTGTCGAGTTGGCGCAGGGTGGTCGATGCGGACATGGCGGCGGACCCACCGAGTGCCGACGCCGTTGCGACCGAGCCGAGTCGACTGCTGTATGGCACGACAGCCATCGGTGTCTCGCTGGACGAGTCCGTGCTGCGTGTTGTCCAGATCGGTGACGGTGACGTCGTGATCGGCGAGCGCGGCATCGACCGAGCCATCCGCCATGTGGCTCCCGCCGTACCGGGCCCAGGCGGAGCCACGTTCAGCATGTGTGACCTCGATGCAGCAGCGCACTTCGGCGTTGCCGAGTACGACATTCACCGCATCGATGTGGTGCTGGCTGCTACCGACGGATTCGGTTCGGCCTTCGAAGACCCGGACTGGCACGACGCAATGCTCGCTGACTTGCGCGCTCGTCTGCATTCGATGTCGGTTGACGACTTCCACGATGCGGTCGCAAGTTGGTGCTCGGCACCCGCTGAGACCGGTGGTGATGACACAACGATCGCAGTACTTGCGCGCATCGAGAACTTTGCTTCCCAGAGCCAGGAGGAAACATGAGGACAGTGGTGAGACACTCGCACGGCGAGCGACACCGACAACGCAGAGCGCGAGCGGCGCAAGGTGTTGCCGCGCTGCTCGCTGTGGTCGTCGCGATGATGTCGGCCAACGTCGCCGCGCAAGACGAAGGCGCCGAGGAGCCGCCGTCGACGCCGGACCAGGTCGTGATCTTCGTGATCGACCTGTCCGGTTCGATGAACCAGCCGTTCGACGACGGGCGAACCAAGCTCGACGTCGCCAAAGACGTGTTCGCCGAGACGTTCACGAGAGCTGCGCCCGACGCGCTGGTCGGCCTCCGCGTGTTCGGAGATCAGTTCCCCGCCCAACCGGCCGCCGACCGCGCAGACAACTGCGCTTCGGACACTCGCGTGATCTCGCCGGCAGCCATCATCGACCGCGACCCCCTGGTCGAAGACGTCAGGTTGCTCGAAGCGCGGGGAGACACGGCGATTGCCTTGGCGCTGCGTGCGGCCAACGAGGACATCCCCGAAGGTTCGCTCGGGACCGTCGTGCTGTTCAGCGACGGCCGCGACGAGTGCTTCGATGCCGACCTCGACGGCGACCCGGCGTCTGGCCCCAGTTTTGGTGAAGACCCGTGCCTCGTCGCCGGGGAGATCGCTGGCGACGGCGTGGACTTGCGAATCGACCGAATCGACACCATCGGGCTGCGCACCGACGAGGCAGCGGAACTGGAGCTGCGTTGCATCGCCGACTCCACCGGAGGATCGTTCACACCGATCAACGACGACGACGACGTCACGTCCGCGACCCAGGTGTTGGCAGAAACGGCAAGCCCGCGCATGGCGGAGCGGCTCGGCGGTGCCGAGATCGCAGGTGGGGTCGATCAAGCCAGTGCCCCGGAACTCGCTCGTCTCGAAGACGACTCGGTGTCGGGCCGCTACACGGACGCAATCGAGATGGGCACGGAACGCTGGTACCGCTTCTCGGAGTACGGGCCCGGCGCTGGAACGTTCACCGCCACCGCGTTCGGTCTGCCGGCTCAGGAAGGCGTCGAGTTCGGCATGCGTTTGTACCTCCCCGAAACCGACCAGACGTTCTTCGAGAATCAATCCGATCCCGATGCGGGACTGCCGCAACGTCCAACGGCGTCGATTCGCTGCCCGGGTTGCTTCATCTCCGGAGGTCCGAACGACGTCTTCTGGATCATCTCGCTGAGCAGCGAAAACCCTGCGCTCGGTGGAACCTACGACCTCGAGATCCTGACCGAAGGTCTGGGGTTCGGAGGAACGGATCCGAGTTGCAACGAGGGCCAGGAGTGCTGGTTCGAGACGGAGATCGCTCAACGCGAGGCATCCATCGAGGAGATCCAGGATCAGATCGACAACGCTCCGGTGGCGACCACACCTGAGCCGGAAGTGGTGGCGCCGGTCGAGCCCAGTGCCGACCAGCTTGCGGAACGTGACGCACTCGTCGACGAGGTGGCCACGCTGAGCGACACGCTCGAGTCGGCTGAGTCGTCAGCGGCGACGGCTGAAGGTGATGCCGATGCGGCGCGCGAAGAAGCAGACGAGCTGCAAGCGCAAGTCGACTCGTTCGATCGCGATGGTGGGACGTCGTTGACGATCCCACTCCTGCTGGCACTCCTCGGAATCGGGGCCGGTCTTGGTGCGCTCGCGTTCCGCCGCAAAGACGATCCACAACCGGCCGCGGCTGCCGCGATGCCTGGAGCGGTGGGTGCGCCCCCGCCGCCATCATCGCCACCTCCGCCATCGTCATCTCCACCACCACCACCTCCGCCGCCGTCTGCGCCATCGTCTGCGGTGCCGCCCGCACCTGCCCCACCCGAGCCCGCTCCGCAGGGGAGCTTCCCGGTGACACCGTCGCAGGAGCCGTCGACACCGGGCGTGGTCATCGGAGAAGTGGTCTCGCAGCCACCTCCGTCGGACGAGACGCCGCCATCGGGTTCGCGCGCGCCATCACCCGCGCCGCCGTCCGACCGGCCGACGATCGAGCCACCTGACGACGCGACGACACCGCGGGGCGCCGATGTCCCAACGGCGATGCGCGATGACGTCTTCGATGCCGGCGACGATGCTCTCGAGGTTCCACTTCCTGGCTGGTACGACGATCCGGAGTATCCGAGCACCCTGCGATGGTGGGATGGCTCGGCGTGGACGTCGCACACTCGTGATCACGACGGAGGTGCGAGCTCATGATGAATCGCATCGGTCGACTTCTCGCCCTGTGCCTCTCGCTCGGAGGACTCTTCGCAGTGCCGAACGCCCCGACGACCGTGCTTGCCCAGGAAGCGATCGAAACCGAAGGGACCACGGACTACCGAAACCCCCCGATCCTCGACAACGGGGTCTATCGAGACACCGTCGTGACCGGCGAGGCGGTGTGGTACGCCGTCGTGTACACCAACGACGTTCCGTTTCGGTTCGAAGTCACGCTGCCTGGCGTCGACCCCGATGTTGCCGACGAGCTGACGGTGGACGTGTCGTTCGTCGGCCCGACGCTCGGTTCGGTTGACCGGGGCGAGCTGTTGCTCGGCTCCGCTTCGACGAATGCTGGCGACACGAACGTCTGGTACCTCGTGGTCTCGCTGGCCACGACCGGTCAGCTCGGCTTGGCCTATGAGGTCGAACTCAGCATCGAAGGTGTCCAGCCGAGTCGTTTCGAGACCTGCGACGAGATCCCTGGCTGCGACCTCGACGACCAGCTCGCTGAACTCGACGCTGAGCTGGCTGACCTCGAAGCGGAGCTCGACGCCATCGAGAACCCTCCAGAAGCGAACGAGGCCGAGACCGGTGCTGCCGCAGATGTTGTCGACGGTGCCGCTGAAATCGACGGTGAGATCGCCGAGCTCGAAGCGGAGGCGGTGAGCCTCAACGACGCGATCGAAGCGACCGAGACACGATCGGCGGCGGCGAGCACCGAGGTCGCTGCTGCCGAGTCGGAGGTCGTCGAGCTCTGTGGCGAGGGAGCCGACTGCGTTGCGCTGACTCCGGACGACCCGACGACACCGGTCTGGGCCTGGGCACTGGGCGTCTTGGTGTTGCTGGCTGGCCTTGCGCTGTTGGGCTTCGCCGCAATCCGCCGCCTCGCGACGTCCTAGAGGTCAGTCGAGTCAACGGCTACGGCGGCACGCGCTCGGTCGTGTCAGCGCCTATCCCGTGATGCGCCAGCTCCAATTCCGAAAGTCGGCGCTGTGCGCGGGCACGGTTGGGTTGACCCCGGGCCACACCGAAACGATCTCCACCTGAAACCGACCATCGACGGTTGGTCCCCATGATGGATCCTTCGGCGTGATTGTCTCGGCTACCTCGACGTTGGTTTCGTCGATTCGAATCGAGGCGGGGCCGCCCGGTCGATAGGCACACCGGAAGGCGTGCCACTCCGTGTCCGGCTCGAGGTAGCCGACGGGCACCCACTCGGGCGCACCATCGACCATGCTCCATGCCCGAACCGTGCCGAATTCCTCGATCCATGGGTTGAGCATCCACTGCAGCGCAATCCCGTGATCCTGACGCGTGTCAGCGCCGTCCCAGACGAAGACGCCGATCTCGAGGGTCTGGCAGTTGTACGACCAGTTGCCGTCGTCAGGAACAGTCGGGATGCGAAATTCCACGTCCGCAATGTGTGTTTTGTTCATCCCATCGCGGTCGGAGAACCTGTCGAAGGTGATGTTGTGGGCCATCACACCCCGCTCGTGGATGTTCGCGCGTAGCGATGAGTGCGTTCCGCTATGCACGGTTTCAACGTCATCGAGGCTGAGGGGTGACTGTCCGGGGCCGACGAACTGGCCGTCGCCCAAAACAGTTCGCCACCCGGATAGATCGGCGCCGGATGCGTAGGTTGCTTGAGCGCTGGCCGGCGTCGAGCGGAGTGCGGTCGCACCAAAGGCCAGTGTGCTCGCCGCCGCGGTCGTGGCAAGAAACTCTCGTCGGTTCATCATGTGGTTCCTTCACTCTTCGTTGGGTGCGGTTGGCGGTCGTTCGGTGGTGACAGCGAAGTTGTCGAGCAGCCAGCGACTGTCGATGCGGGCGAATGCGAAGCGGTAGCTGTCGTCGCCGACGTCGATGTTGCAGTGGGCAATCGCGCCGTCGACCGAGCAGTCGTCGGGCTGTTTGGCGTCGGCAACGGCGGCGAAGTTGTCGGGGAACGCGTACTCGAATGCGATTGCGTCGGCGCCGCGGTCGGTCGCCAGAGGATCGAGGACCAGCGTGTCTGAGACCTTGCTGAGGACGACATCGAGGGCGTGCGACACGGCGAGAACGTCGCCGTTGGACGACGAAAACTCGCTGGCTGATTGTGCGTCTGAGTCTTTGGCCCGCTGGTAGTTGGCGGCGTCGACTTCGAGCGTTGCGATTGGGTGCAACACCAGGTCGCGGTAGCTCTGGCCGTCAGCATCGATCGTGACCTCGACGCGCATGGCCGATGTTGCGTCGAGCTGAACCCACCGGCTCTCCACCAGTCGGCCGGTCTCAGGGTGAAACAACGACGAGGCGACGTGGTCGTCGGTGGCGACGAAGCCCAACTCGACGAAGCCCATCAGGGAAACGCTGTTCTGTCGGGCGCTTGCAACGTCGTCGATAGCGCTGGCCGCAACAGGTTCGACCAGTACCGAGAGCGTGGCGTTGCCGATCCTTGACGTTGAACGACATCCTTGCGCGACCGGTGTGGTCGTGACCTCAGCGTCTGCTGCAAGTGCCGCGAACAGCGGGTCCACCACGGTCGACCAGTCGTCTCCGCATTCATCGGCGTTGTCTGGTGCCGGCGTCGTTGGGGAGTTTGGGGCCACTGGGAAATCAGCGTCTGGCTTCGCTTGCGTCGGGAAGGTTGGCGCAGGGTCACCTGATGGGGTCGGGGTGCTCGATGCGCAGCTCGACACAAGTGCCGTGAAGAGAATCGCTGTCATCCAGCTCGTGGGGGTCGTCATGCAAGCTTCCTCGGAGGTGGGACTCCTTCGACCGTGTGACGAGTCAGCTTGAGTTGGTCAGCCCGCATTTCTGCCGGAATCGCTACATCTTGAGCGTGAGCTGATCCGCTCTGCGGTTCACCTTGAGAAGCACCGGGAAACCTGATCCGGCACGGACCCGCGACGAGTCAACGGCTACGGCGCTTCGAGCGAGAGTCGCTGCGCCGGTTGGAGCCCGCTTTGCGTCCGCGCCGCGGACACGAGCGGATGCACCCGGCTGCGCCAACTCGGGAGCAGTTCGTAGGCGCGATCGCCAGGGCATGCGGTGAAGGTGACGTCGCGATGTCCGGAGATGATCGGTGTCGACACGTTGGTTCCAGCGGGCAGCTTGTTCGATCCGCGTGACACGAACGTGGCCGCCGAGTTCTTCCACGTGCTGAGCTCGTAGACCACGGCGAGGTGCGCGAGCAACCGGACGAGCGAGTCCTGCGCTGCGGCGGTCGGAGGGGTCGACTCGAAGTTGCCGAGGAGGCACACGAGTTGTGAGAAACCCTGGTTGCCGCCGGTCGCGTCGGCGATGACCGGCCCGGCGAGCGAACCGGCGCGTCCCTCCCACACTGTGCCGTCGGGGCCGACGAAGAAGTTGTAGACCACGTCGTTCCACTGCTTGTCCGGCCCGGTGTGGAACGCGTACACGCCGCGAATGAGCGACCGTTGACTCGTGATCGTGTTGCTCGTCGCCGTGTGGTGGACCAGGAGGAACCGCACATCCTCGACGCCCATCGGCCCGCGCGGTGGGAGATCGGCGCCCCACTGATCGCGGGGAAGCACGGTGAGTCCGTTGGGCAAGGTGACCGGCTGGCGCTCGAGTTCCGTCGCGTTCCCGACCTCATCGGGTGCGAATGGAGGAAGTACGGCCATGCCGCCGAGCACGGCTGCACCAGTGATGAGTCGCCGCCGAGTCCGGTCCATGACCTGCGACTCTACGCAGGGCCAACCGCGTGCTGACGATCTCGCTCAGCTCATGAACGCCGTAACGAAGTCGTCCGGGTCGGCGACCGTTTCGACCGCAATGCCGACGATGTCCAGAACGGTCACCGTGTCGGAGAAGTCGAGCCGGTCCGCACCTCGTTGGGCGAATGCGACCGTCCACCCATCGGCGTGTTGCCCCGTGAGCGCAGCTGACTCGAGGAGCGGACTCTCCAGTTCGAGGTCGGCGGTGCCGTTCGCGTTGTTTCCATCGTCGATTCGGACGTAGGTGGTGGATGCTTGGAGGAAGTCGATGTCACCGTCTCGCGTGAAGGACACATTGCGCTGAATGTGGTGCACGACGTAGACGACAGATGTCGTATCGAGCAGCGGTCGCTGCTGCTGCACTTCGCGGAGGATCTCGGCGGTGAAGTCCGAGACGCCACCCTCGGCGATGCGCACCACCCCGCCACCGTCGATGGTCGAGAGCCACCGGTCGGCCGCCTCGCTGACCGCGCCTGTCCGGTCAACGGCTGCGTCGATCCAGTCATCTCCCCACGTCGCAGTCATGACAGGGACGTAGTCGAAGACGTACACCGGTGAATCAGCCGTCTGCGTTCCCGCAATGACGAGCGGGTCCAGAGCGAGCGATGTCGCGACCTCGCGTGATGCCACCGATGCGTGGTGGTCGTCGTCGTTCGCGAAGTCGAAGGTCACGACGAGCAGGTCGCGTGCCGGATCAAACGGCTGGCTGGCGTCGTTGGGTGCAGGCGGCTCATTCGTCGTTCCCGTGTTCGGAGCAACCGTGGTCGTGGTCGTCGAACCCACTGCGTCTGGTGTGGTCGCCGGACGCGCTGCGGCCGTCGTCGTCGGTGCGGTCGGCGGCGTCGACGCATCGCTCGACGCGTCATCACCCGGCGGCTGCGTTGCCGGGGCTTGGGTCGAGATCGGCACCGTGGTGTCGCCTGCTGCCGCTGCGATGTCCGGTTGCGACGGCGCGGTCGTCGCCGGCGGCGTCGTGTCGGATCGCGTCGGCTGCGCCGTCGTGATGGTGGTCGTGGTGGTCGTCACCGACGGCGCGGCCGAGTCGTCGGTCGGCACTGGCAGGAACAACTCGTCGTTCGAATCAGGGCCCAGTTCGTCGGGGAGGGGGAGCTCGTCCAGCTGCGGGAGGTTCGGGTCGGGTGTGTTGACGCCGTCGTTTCGACCGATCGTGGCGATCAGCATCGCCGGTAGCGCCAGCATCGCGATCGTCACCGCAGCGATACCGATCGGACTGAATCTGGTGTGCTTCTCGCCGGAGGTGTCGGCGAGTGACAATCCGCGACGGCGAGCGGCCGGCGGGGGCGAACCGATCGCATCTCCAAGTGCCGAGCGGTGGCGGGACACGAGTTCGTCGACTGCATCCGCATCGACCGGATTCGCGCGCCGCAGCGCGCCGAGTTCGTTCTCGTTCACGATCCACCTCCACAAGACCAGTCAGGGTCGTATCGGGTCCAAGATCGTTGGCCCGCCAGTTCGCAGTACGCCGTGGTCTTCGGGTCTGCGACGGGTTGGTCCTCGGCCAGACCGCTGCGAAGTCGTTGCCGTGCGCGACGAAGTCGCTGGCGCACCGCACTCGGTTCGAGCTCCATGGCCGTGGCGATCTGGGTCGGAGTGAGGTCTTCCCATGCGGTCAGCCGGAGGAGCTCGGCGTCGTCGTCGTTGAGCGTGCTCATCGCGGCGGCAACGCGGCGGTAGTGGTCGGTGTCCTCGATCCGGTCCGCCCGAGTGTCGAACTCGATGAACTCGGTCCGCAATCGATCATGGAGACGCGTGCGTCGGTCTCGCGAGCGACGCTGATTGGCCAACACCCGTCGTGCCACGCCGTACAGCCACGGCAGTGTGTGCGGCTCGTCGGGCATCTCGTCGTGACGGCGCCACGCCACCAGGAATGTGTCGGCGACGACGTCTGCCGCGTCCGCGGCTGCCGCGCGACGCAACGCGTAGGCGCCGATCGCTCCGGCATGACGTTCGTACGCGCGCGAGACCATCGTGTCCACGTCGAGTGGTCGAGAGCGCAGGCGGCGGAGTCGGTTCATGTCGATAACGGTCACGGGTCGCCGTAGCGGCGCCCCGTCTACTCAGCCATGTGTCCGGTTCGGCGATCGCGTGACACTTGAGCTGCTCATTTCATGATTCTGTCGGACTCAGGCGTCACGGTCAGCTCAGTCCGGACACTGAGGGGTGTGGGCGGGCAGTGCGGGCACACCACAACCATCCCAACAAGGAGCCTCTGTGAGCATTCCTCCTCCCAACGAACGACCCAGACGTCGGAACCCACGGTCGGCTGCATTGTCGCTGGCCGTGGCCGGCATCGTCGGCGGCAGCATCGTCACCGGACTACAGGTCGTCGACGCCGACCCGGATTCAGGTGTCGGTGCGATCACCGTCGATGACAGCGGTCATTGGTTTGAATACGCCGGCAACGGTGAGCCCTACTTCATGGCGGGGTCCGGCGGGCCAGAAGGATTTCTCTACTACTCCGACGAGCGCAAGCAGTCGATCGTCGACCAACTGATCCGCAACGACGTGCGCGCCGTCTACATCCACGCGGTTCGCTCGAATGGTGGTGACGGCGGCGGAAACGAGAACCCCTTCATCGGGTCGAACCCGGACAACGGAGTCGACTCGGCCGTGCTGGACGAGTGGGACTCCTACCTCTCACAACTCGACGACGCGGGGATCGTCACCTGGTTCCACCTCTATGACGACGGTGCGCGACCGTTCGGCGCGTGCAACCCCGACCTGCCTGACGCCGAGCGCGCCTTCGTGAAGACGGTCGTCGAACGATTCCGCGACTATCAGCACCTGGTGTGGCTCCCGACCGAGGAGCACATCATCAAGGCCTGCGACGACAACAACGTCGATGTGCAGAAGGCCGAAGCGTTGGCTGCTGAGATCCGCAAGTACGACGACGTTCACCCCCTCGGCGTTCACCACAACAACGGCCAGACGAATCAGTACCTCGGCAACGACGACATCGACGTGTTCGCGCAACAGGTTTGTCAGCAGTCGCAGTTCGCCAGTGTCGACGGGCTCCACGACGCAGGGGAGTTCGGCGAAGACGTGTACGTCATGTCCGAGTGCCACCCATGGCACAAGGAACTCCTCGACCGCGGTGACCGGGCAACCTTGCGGCAGTCCTTCTGGTCATCGGTGATGGCGGGCGGCTACGTCCTCTTCTACGACGCGTGGGAATCGAACGACCCCACCGACGACATGCTTGCGGACCTCGGTCGGATCAACGCGTTCATGGACACGACCCGCTTCTCCGAGACCGTGCCGGCTGATCAGCTTGCTGCTGCGGGGACGAAGTGGGTTCTCGGCAACGAAGCCGAAGATGTGTACATCGCTTACTCGAACACCGACCCCTCGGCGATGGGGGTGCAGGGAGTGTCCGCCGGTGACTATGACCTCGGCTGGTTCGACGCCGTGACGGGGCAGACCGTGTCGCAGACCGTCACGGTGGCCGAGGGCACCGCAGCGTTCGACGTGCCCGACCAACTCGGTTCGGAAGTGGCACTCTCGATCGAGCCGGCTGACGGCTCCCCGCCGGTGACCGAACCACCGGTGACCGAACCACCGGTGACCGAGCCGCCTGTCACCGAGCCGCCTGTCACCGAACCACCGGTGACCGAGCCGCCCGTGACCGAGCCGCCGGTGACCGAGCCGCCGGTCACCGTTCCCGTGGGGCCGCAGGTGATCCTCGATGCAGCCGAAGACGCGTACCTGCAGGGCGCACAGCGGTTCAACACCGACCAGCTTCGGTTGGAGCACGGGGGTCGCACACGAGTGGGGTACATCCGTTTCAACACGTCGGGTGTTCGCGACGCCGCAACGGTCAACTTGGAAGTCACTGTCGGAAGCGATGCGGGTGCAGGAACGATCACCATCTCGCGGGGGAGTGGAGGCGACTGGAGTGCCGACACGATCACTCCGGACAACGCACCGGACGCCGGCGACGTGCTCGCCTCGGTCACCGGTTCGTTCACTCCCGGCCAGCAGTACACCTTCGAATTGCCGGCGAGCATCGTCGACGGTGACGTCCTCGACCTCGTGGTCACCCACGACGGCGAAGGAAGCGATGACGTCTCGCTCGCTGCATCCGAGAGCGGCAGTGGTCCACGGCTGATCGTCGAGACCGATGACAGCACACCGGTCACGACGACACCTCCCACGACTGCACCTCCCACCACGCAGCCGCCGACAACGGAACCGCCGACGACGGCTGACATTGCAACGGTGACCTTCAACGGAACCGACGCCGTGATCGCCAACCCCGAACGCGGCTTCCACCGAGGCGCATCCGTCATCGACTCCACGGGCGGGTCGAACACGTCGGCATCTCAGATGGAGTCGTACCGCGAGGACGGCATCACCCTCGCACGGATGTACATCCGTCTCGACGACTACCGCAACAGCGCGATCCCCCAAGCGTTGATCGACAACCTCGATGAGGTGTTCGGCAACGCGCGGGACGCCGGGATCAAGCTCATCCCGCGGTTCTCCTACAACTTCGGCACGGCGCCCGACGCGACCATCGAGCGAATCGAGCAGCACATCGAGCAGGTGACGCCGGTGTTGCGCGCCAACAGCGACGTGATCACGGTCCTGCAGGCGGGCTTCATCGGTCGGTGGGGTGAATGGAACGGTTCGACGAACGGCCTGACCAACCCGGTCGATCAGGCACGAGTGCGCGATGCGTTGCTGACCGCGTTGCCGAACGACCGCATGGCCCAGTTCCGCTACCCGTCCGACATCATCGAGTTCGAGGCGGAGCCGCTCGATGCCGCAGAAGCCTGGAGCGGTAGCGCCCACAGTCGTACCGGGCACAAGAACGACTGCTTCTTGGCGAACGAAGGAGACGCAGGCACGTACAACCCGTTGTCGCTCAGAGACGACTTCTACAGCTACCTGTCCACCATGACCGAGTTCACGGTCATGGGCGGTGAGACCTGCCAGGTGTCAGCGGGCAACCAGCGCACCGACTGCCCTACGGCGTTGGACGAGATGGAGCTGTTCCACTGGGACTACCTCAACATCGGCTTCTACGGGAACACCATCGACAAGTGGCGCACCGATGGATGCTTCGACGAGATCAACAACCGCCTCGGGTATCGGTTCGAGATGCAGTCGGCGTCCGCCTCCGAACAGGTGGCCGCCGGGGGTCGTCTCGAGCTCGAGCTCGAGGTCGAGAACGACGGTTTCGGAAAGCTGTACAACCCACGCCCGATCAACGTCGTGCTGGTCGACGATGCGACCGGCGCGGAGACCAGGATCGAACGTGTTGCCGACGCCCGCGCCGCCATGCCGCTCGCCGGTGAGACGGTGACACTGGACCTCTCGGTCACGGTGCCGTCCAACCTTGCCGCAGGCAGCTACAGCATTCACGTGGAGCTGCCCGACGACGCGTCGGCGCTGGCCGATGATCCGCGATTCTCGATCCAGATGGCCAATGCCGGAACCTGGGAGGGCAACCTTGGCGCCAACGACCTCACACTGAATGTGGCTGTCGGCGATGTCGCTCCAGACCCAGACCCAGATCCAGATCCGGACCCAGATCCGGACCCAGATCCGGATCCAGTCGATCCGGGTCCGGTCGCTGAGGACGCACCGTCGGTGCTCTTCGTGCGCGGCGCCGATCGCAGTGGTGGGTTCCTCGAAGCAGGCAGCGATGCCGAGCGCACTGAGCAACTCGCCGACATCAACAACTCGTCCACCAACGGTGGCAACCACGGATGGGCGACCCTTGCGGGCGTGCTTCGCCAGGAGGGGTTCGACGTCACCCAAGTCACCGAGGGAGCCGAAGGCAACGGTCCGACCGAGGGCCAGGCCGTCGACTTCACGAGTCTCGATCTCGACGCATACGACGTCGTGGTCCTCGGGTCGAACAACGCCGTGTACACCCAGGCGCAGACCGACGCTGTCGACGACTATGTGCGCCGCGGTGGTTCCGCGCTGTTCATTTCCGATGCGAACTTCGGCGGGAGTTGGCAAGATGCCCCGAACTCGGACCAGCAGTTCCTCGACCGGTACGGCATCGTCGTGTACCAAGACACCGGAACGTACGGCGTCGACGCAGATGAGTTCGTCACCCCCGACCATCCCGTCCTTGCGGGCGTATCCGGGTTCGACGGCGAAGGCGTGTCGCCCTTCGACATCGCTGGTGCGACCGTCGACGTGACCGTGCTCGCTCGAGCGGAAGGGAACGTTCGACTCAACCCGGGCGACTCACAAGGTGCGACGCGTGGGTCGAGTACAGGCGACGCAGCATCCTGGGTCGCCGAGGTCGGCGAGGGGCGTCTCGCCGGTCACTACGACCGCAACACGTTCTTCAATGCGAACGGTGCGGGAACCAACATCGGTCGATTCGCGAACGAACAGTACGCGGTCAACTTGTTCACCTGGCTGGCGGGGAGCGGTGACGCAACCACGCCGCCAACCACGCCGCCAACCACGCCGCCGACGACGGAACCGCCGGTCACGACGCCGCCGACGACCGAGGTCGGACAGCCGACCGGCCTCGTGCTCGTCGACGCCGACTCGGGCGATGCCGTGGCTGCGGTCGAGTCGAGCGGTTCGACGGTCGTGAGCACCACCGAATTCGCCAGCGGAGGTTTCTCGGCGGTGTACGACGGCCCGGTGCCGGAAGGTGGCAGCGTCTCCTTCGAGCTGTCGGGGCCGATCACCAGCAAGCGGATCGAGAACGTGGCACCGTTCACCATGTTCGGTGACATCGACGGCGATCTCTTCGAACGCGACGTCGAGGTCGGCGACTACACGGTGACGGTGGTGGTGTATTCGTCAGGAAGCGGAGGAGGTTCCGTCGTCGACACCATCGACGTGTCGTTCTCGATCGACTGAGTCGTCGGCAGGCGTTGTGCCGCTGACCAGTGTGAAGAGGTCGGCGAATGACATCGGACGGTGGAAGAGATAGCCCTGAGCACTCGTCCCACCGATGCGTTCGCCGGCCTCTGCTTGAGCGACGGTCTCGATTCCTTCGAGGATGACGTCCAACCCGAGCGCTCCACACAACGTGACGAGCGATTCGGTCACGGCGAATGTGACGTCGTCGTCCACGAGGTCTGCAACGAATGATCGGTCGACCTTGACGACGTCGATCGGGAGCTCTCGGAGGTGCGCGAGCGAGGAGAACCCGGTGCCGAAGTCATCGAGTCCGATGCAGAAGCCGGAGGCACGAAGGTGCGCGAGTGTCGGAAGAGCAGGATCCGTTGCGAGCACGCTCGACTCGGTGATCTCGATCAGGAAGCTGGACGGATGCAACCCCGCGCTGCGGACCTCGTCCTCGATCCACTCGCAGAAGTCCGGCGCCTTCAGTTCTGAGTCGGCGACGTTGATCGACATCGTGAAATCGGAGTGGTGATGTTCCAGGCGGGCGGCGGCTTGGATCGCTCCGGAGATGACGCAGCGGCCGAGTTCGGGCATCAACCCGGCGTCTTCGGCGACATCGAGGAATTCGCCGGGTGCGATCAGGCGCTCTGGCGTTCGCCAACGGACCAGCGCCTCGGCCCCGACGATGGAACCGTCCGACAGCGACACGATCGGCTGGAAGTGAGGTTCGATGCACCCCTCGGCGAGAGCTCGGCGCAGGTCGACCTCGACATCAAGCCGTCGCGCAGCGACACTTCGAAGATGGTCGTCGTACACGACCGAGCCGTTGCGTCCACGAGACTTCGCCTCGTACACGGCGGTGTCGGCATCGCCGAGCAGACCCTTTGCGGTCTGGTTCGGCGAGAGGTCGGCGGAGGAGATGCCGATGCTCATGGTCACGTGCAGCGAACGGCCGGCGACCTCGAATGGTTCGGTGAGGCTCTCGACGAGCTGAGCGGCCGCCTGGCGCGCACGATCGACGCCGCCGCTTTCGAGCAGGACGACGAACTCGTCGCCGCCAAAACGAGCGAGCACTGCATCATCGCCCAGATCGACGGTAGCGATCCGTTCGGCGAGCTTGGAGAGCAGACGGTCGCCTGCCTGGTGGCCCAACGAGTCGTTGACCACCTTGAACCGATCCAGATCGCAGAAGAGCAACGAAGGCGCCGCCCCGAGTGCCAGCACCTCGTCGAGGCGATCGACGAAGAGCGAACGGTTGCTGAGCCCGGTGAGGGGATCGTGGAAGGCGCGACGCTCGAGCTCGGCGGTGATCTTGCCTTCCTCGGTGACGTCGCGACCGATGCCGAAGCAGCGCCCGACGGAAGCGTCGAACTGCAAGGCCCACCGGATCTGGCGGTAGCGGCCGTCAGCGGTTCGCATCTGGAAGTTCGTCTCAGCACGCCCGTGTTCGCGCAGCGCGAGCTCGACCGTCGGCCGGGAGACGACGTCGCTCTCGGGCAACAGCGACCAGGAGTCGAGTCCGAAGCACTGATCGCTCGAGTAACCGAGCAGCTTCTGCCAGGCAGCATTCGACTGCACGATCAGACCCGCTTGGTCATAGACCACGAAGAGCGAGTCGCCGGACGAGAAGAACTGCCGCAGGAGGTGGTCCCCGGCGTCTTCGCGTTCCTGTGTCGCGAGCAAGAACTTGCCGGTGCTGTCGACCGGACGGACACGCCACCGGCTCCGGTTGATTCCGAACCGCAAGGTGGTCTTGTCGTCAGCAGCTGCCGAGCGGAGGAGTCGCTCGCCCGGTTCGACGCTGAGCCAGCGGTTCGTCGCAAGCACGACACCGAGGTGCGTGACCAGCGCAGCGGGGATCGGCATCGCTGCAACCACGGATGACCACGCGCCGAGCTCCGACGGCAACAGCCCGTCGCACTGCGTATGTTCCGCCAGGATCATCCTCCGTCATTCGGCGCGTCAGAGCCGGTTGGTGAGGAACTTGCAAAATTCTTGACAGGGAACTGCGGGTGGCCACTCAGGCGATGACGCAGCGATTGCGGCCGCTGCGCTTCGCTGAATACAGCGCACCGTCGGCGTGTTGGACGATGTCGCGCACGTCTGATGATCTGCCCCGGGCGATACCAGCGCTGACATAGATGTCCAGGCCGAGTGCGAGGTCGCCCCAGTTGGTTGACGAGAGGGTGCGCATGACGTCGTTCGCAAACGTCTCGGCGGCGGACGTCCCCGACTCGTTGAACACCGCGACGAACTCGTCGCCACCGTACCGAGCGAGCACGGTCGAGGCCTGGTTGCTGGCGCGCAGTGCGGCACCGACGCGCTTCAACACCTCGTCACCGACCACGTGTCCGTAGTCATCGTTGACCTGTTTGAAGTTGTCGATGTCGACGATCGCCACGGAGACGGTGCCGTCCTCGCGCTCGATCTCGTCGAGACGCGACTCGAGGAGCCGTCGAGAGCCGGTGCGGGTGAGCTCGTCGATGTTGATCTGTCTCACCAGATCGACAGCGCGTCGCTGGAGTGTGGATTGCATCTGTTCGAGTTCGGCGCGATGAGAGATCTGCACCGCGAGTCGACCGACCTGGTCGATCTGCCACCTGCGAACGGTGTCGGCGACCACGTTGGCGTCGGACAGTGCTCCGTCCATGTCGCCGAGTGCGGCGCGCGAGTCACTTCGCATGCGATACGCACGCACGACGCGGTGCTCGTCGCCGAGGGTGATCAACGTGGGCAGCGCGATGTCGAGCAGTTCGGTTGCCTCGTCGTGGCGCTTCGCCCCGTTGGCGACCATTGCCAACACCAGCCGGAACCAGGCTTGAAGGCGCGGGGCGGCGTGTTCGAGGCCGTCGCTGTCGAGACGGGTCGCGCCGATCTGGTCGGGTCGATCGAGATTGAGTAGCTCGGCTGCCATGCCCGGCCCGAGGAACTGTTTGGCGACGGGGTTCGCGTCGTTGGTGAGTTGTTCAACCGCTGCGCGGGCCCGGTCGAGCGGGACGCTGACGCCGGCATGGTGAGCTTCGACGGCGATGTAGCACGAGGTGTAACACACGGCCATTGGGAGCGGTTCTTGCTGCTCGGCGCAGATGTCCGCGGACAGGCTCGAATACGTGAACGCCTGCGTGAAGGCGGAAAGCTGTGCGAACAGCGTGGAGATCGAGTTCGCCGCCCGGGCTGCCATCAGCGTTCGATCGGAGATGTCGACCAACGCCATTGCTTCGACTGCGTAGTCGACAGCGGCTTCGACGTCGCCGGCACGCTGGAGCATCGCACCGGCGACCGCGGCCGCGAATGCTGCCTGGTCGGTGTGGCCGCTTGCGATCAGCAACTCGAACGCTTGGACGCTGTCGCGTGCCGGGCGGGAAGGATCTGCTTCACCTTGCTGCGCGATTGCGCGGTCCAGCAGCAACGAACCGCGGGCACCGTCGTCGTGCTCGGCGGCGATCGCTGCGTCGATCCATTCGAGCTCCGTGCTGCGTTCGGCAAGCACTGCGGAGTCGCGTGTGGCGAGGATCATCTGCTCCGTGAGCTGCTGGTGATTGGTTGTCGTCACGTTCGCCTTCTGACTCGAACTTCGAAGCGCCCAGGCCGTCGGAGCGGGTGCGCAAGAACTCGACCTGGAGCGGTGAACGGTAACGGACGTCGTAGCACCGTGCCACGGGATTGCGTCCGTTTCGGTGAGTTCGATCGACTAGCGCCCGGTTCCCACCGTCAGCGGTTCTGCTGCCTTGGTGCAACGCAGGTGCAGCTCGAGCGTGCCGAGCATGATCCCGGGCTGATGTCGCCAGGTGTTGCCATCGGCGTACTCGATCGATTCGATCCGGTCGAGGAGCGCTCCCCACGCGATGCGTTGTTCGAGGCGAGACACCGTCGCTCCCGGACAGACGCGGGGCCCGGTCGAGAACGCGAGGTGACGGGTTGCGCCTTCTCGGTCGAGGTCGAGATCGAACGGATCGTCGAACTCGTCGGCGTCGACGTTGGCGGCTCCGAAGCGCATGTGCAGCAGCGAACCAGCAGGGACATCGACGCCTTGGAACACCTCGTCTCGGGCGGTCACGCGCGTCGACAACCCTTGGGTTGGTGAGCGCATCCGCATTCCTTCTTCGACGAACGTGCGCAACTTCGTTCGGTCGGTCCGCAACTGCTCGAAGGTTCCGGGGTGTTCGCAGAGGAGCTGTGCTTGCTCCTCGAGCGCATATTGCGTGGTCTCGAGCCCTCCGAGAATCATGGCGTGGACGATGCCGGCGATCTCGAGGTCGGTCAGCTTCCGGTCGAGTGCCTCGTAGTGGGCCCCGCACAGAAAGCTGACCATGTCGTCTTGGGGGTCTCGCCGTTTCTGGGTGACGTGTTCGTAGATGTATTCCTGGAATCCATCGAGGCGTGCGGCCATGTCCTCGGCTTGGTCCGGGGTGATCTCGTGCTTGTGATTGAGTCCGTGCACGAACGGCGTTACCGCAGCGTCGCCCCACGCTGCGAGACGTGGAATGTCCTCGAGTGGAAACCCGAGGATGGTCGCCATCACACGTTGTGGGAGCGGGCGAGCGAACCGACTGATGAACTCCACCTCGAACTCGCCGTCGTCGATCCATTCGTCGATCAGTTCGTGAGCGTGTCGCTCGATCATCTCGCGATGTCGGAGGGCGCCGGCGCCCACCCACGGATCGGTGAGCTCTTTGCGGTGCTGGAAGTACAACTCCTGGGTCGGACGCAAGGTCGCCATCGAGGCCGTCATCAGGCTGTTGTGTTGGGCGTAGACCTCGTCACCAGTCAGCCCCTGTTCTGCGAGTTTCGCAAGGCGCATCGTGGTCACGCTCTTGAACCGCACCGGGTCTTTGACCACCTCCAAGATGTCGCGGTGCTTGGTGAGGATGAACGCATCGGTACCGGGCGTCAGCCCGCCGTCAGGAATGCGCACCACCGGCGCGTCGCGATGGAGAATCTTGTACGCGTCGTACCAGTGTTCTTGGGCCCCTTCTCCGAACAGGTCGATGTCGTCGACGTGGACGGGGCAGCTCATCGGACTCGACTCGTGATTTGCGTGTCTGGGATACGACGTCATGTGGAGCCTCCTCGGTGTGCACCATCTCGGTACGTTCCGAGCGTAGGTGTCGGTCGATGTCGACATCGGGGCGGAGGGAGCGCAGCGCGCCCGGCTCAGGGGGCGGCGTCAGAACTCGCTGCGACGAGCACATCGACGATCGAACGCTGATGGACCGTCGAGAGCGCCAGCTGTGTCTCGCTCCGTGAAACGGTTGGCACGTTGGTGATCTGCATCAGTACGTCGTGCAGGTGGTTGTTCGACCGGGTGACGATCCGACAGACGAGATCGCCTCGACCTGTCACGGTGTGGATCTCGGTGATTTCCACGATCGCTGCGAGTGCGGCCGTGGTTTCGTCGTAGCTCCCTTGGAGGATGTCCAGTGTCGCGAATGCGAGCACGTCCAGCCCCGCGCTGGTCGCGTCGACCTCTGGCCCGAACCCGATCAGCACGCCTTCGTCCTCGAGCCGGTCGAGTCGAGAGTACGCAGTTCCCCGGGAGATGCCGGCGCGACGCGCGAGTGTCGAATGAGCGGCGCGCGGATCCTCCCGCAGCGCGGCGAGCAGTCTGAGATCGGTGGCATCCAGTGGTCGGTTCATGCTGCTCAGATTTTCCTCGGTGACTAGGTCCTGATTGAACACTTTGCTCAATCGTGAACGACTTCTGTGTCTCTTTGTCTCGACGGATTGTATCTCCCCGACATGTCAGGTGAACTCGCGGTGCTCCGCCTGACAATCGTCGGGGACGAACCAGAGGAAGGTGCCATGTCGCAGCTGAAGAAGGTCGACCACGTCACGTATGCCTGCCGAGCAGGCACCATCGAGAAATGGGCGTGGTTCCACATCGAGGTCGAGGGTGGAACGCTGATCAATCGCATCGACGACGTCCGTCCGGACGACCCGGACTCCTCCATGAAGATCTGGTGCATCGACTTCGGTGAATTCGGCGTTGCGTTGATCGAAGGTATCGACCGGGCCTCGAAGTCGCAGGTCACCAAGTTCGTCGACCGTCACGGCGATCACTCGTGCCAGCACATCGCATACGACACCCACGATCTGGATGCGTTCGTCGCGCACCTCAAGGAGATGGGCGGGACGCCGCGCGGGCAGGTGCTCGTCCGCAACGACGGGTTCGGCACGCTGAAGCAGATGTTCGCTCGCGGGTACGCCGAGGGCGATGCTGCCGAGGCGAGCTTTCCGGAGTACTGCCAGCGCCCCCAGGTCGACGACGATGCGGAGGTCGCGATCACCTTTGCCGAAGAGACCGGCAAGGGCTTCTACGATCAGGTGGAAGACGCGATCGCGGCTGGTGACGAAGCCCCGTTCTTCGACTTCACCAAGATGCCGAACGACTGGACGGTCCCAGCAGCCATCCCAAAGGCGGGGTTCGTCGCCTAGCTGCTCGAGGCGACGGCTCCCGGGTCTGACCTCGGGCGCTGAATATGGAACCATTCAGAGAAGACGACAGATCGGTGAAGCAATGACTATTGGACGGGTGCGTCCCGCAGTAGCAAGCCTGGCGAGTTACACCCCAGGCAAAGCAGCGAGCCAGGTTGAAGCCGAACACGACA
>CALIOL010000230.1 GCA_938044705.1 uncultured Ilumatobacter sp.
CTGGGACTTCGTCAAGGAACACTGGGATGCCGCGAACGAGACCTTCCCGAACAACACCATCGTGTACATGGTGAGCAGCATCCGACAGCTGACGGCTCCCGACGATGTGACCGACACCGCAGCGTTCTTCGCCGACCACCCGATCGAACAGTCCGCAGCCACGCTGCGACAGATGCTCGAGCGTCAGCAGGTCAACGCCGCACTGCGCGCCCGCGAGAGTGAGGCGTTGCGACGCTCGCTGCTCGGCTGACAGCCGGGCAAGACCGTCTTGGAGCGAGGCTCAGGACAGTTGAACTCGGGGTCTCACGAGACACCCCTGGTCCCCAACTTCCAACCCGCCTGACGAGATCGTCGCCGCCTGGCCTCAGTGCGGCCGCGCCGAATGACGGTCGAGACTCAGTGAGGCGTCGAGTTGTGGGGATATCCGCAAGAATCCCTCGGTGGTTGTGTGCAACGGTGATTGCATGGCCGTGGTCGTGAAGCCGACGTTGGAGGCGATGGCGCACATTTCTTCGTTGTCATCGTTGGGCGGTGACCGGTCCCCTCGGTTCGAGGCTTACGTCGAAGCGTGTCGATCGGGCGAGCTGCTCCACGGGTTCAATCCGATGACGACCAAGCCGGTCGCGTCGGTGATCGAGTCGATGCTCGAGTTCGATGCGGAGCGTGTCGTTCTCGAGGCGGGCCGCGAGGCAATGGAGATCCTGGGTGCTGACGACGACGTTGCGCTCTTCGTGAGTGTCGCTGCGCCCGGGCTGTGGACCGATCGGAGCGTGAACGCGATCGAGCACCAGTTGGCGCCTCGCCACATCGGAGAAGTGTTGTTGTGGTTTGACGAGGAACTGACCGTTGGCACTGTCCGTGCGGCCGCGATCGAACAGACCGTCCGAGCGGTCTGGTGGAGCCGATTCGAATCCAAGCAACCCACCTTGAGTGCGGCTGCTCGCCGTGAAGGCCTCGCCCGGGTCGCTGCCGATCGACCGGGCACCCACAGCGAACGAGCCGACGAGGCTCTCGGGATCCTCGGCGCTGACCGAACGCATGGAACCGCCGTGGCGTTCCTCTTCGGCGACGATGCCGCAGAAGTGTGCGGCTATTCGCCAATGGACCTCAGCGCTGACGAGGGACTGGGCCACGCAGTCGCGGTCATGCGTGCGGAGTGTTCCGATTCCACGATTCGTGAGGTCGCGAAGCGATCAGTCCCGCATTGGTGACGTCCGGTGGGGTCGGACCCTGCCATCACGTCGTTGACCACCTGATCGGATCGCCGGCACACGAGGCCCGTCACCGAGGCGCACATCGCTGCCGGATCCACAGCGCGCGTTGCAGCCTTGGAACGAACGTTCAGATCGGCACGTTCGACCCAGGTTCTGCGCAGCGTCACGGAAGGTCGGCGCGTTCCGGGACCGGCGCGTTCTGCAGGAACGCCGCCATCATTGCGTTGACTGCATCTGGGTCGTCTTGTTGCACGCAGTGGCTCGCATCGGGCAGGTAGCGCACCGTGAGATCGGTGACGTACTGGTCGGTGCCTTCTGACAGTTCGCCACCCAGGCCCACGTCTTGCTCACCCCACACCAGGAGCGTCGGCGTCGTCAGGGTTGGCACGTCGGAACGGCTGAGGAACTGCTTGGCGCTCAAGACTGAGCCGCGGTACCAGTTGCGCATGGCTCGTAGCGCTCCGGGCTCCGTGGCGGCGTCGCGATAATTCTGGAGGGATTCGTCCGTCATGCGTTCCGGGTTCACCAAGCTCTGCCTCAGCGCGCCCGTGATTGCTTCTGCGTCGTTTTGGCCGGGGAGCTTCTCGGGAAGCCACCGCAGTTGAAAGAACGCGACAAACCACGACCGTCGCATCTGTCGGAACGTTCGGAGTCCCTGTTGGAATCGCGTGGGGTGAGGGATGTTCACCACGATCAGTTCTCGAGCGGTCGGATCTGATGGATCGCCAGATACCACGCGTGCCAACTGCCCCAATCATGGCCGATCAGCACGGTCTCCGACGGTGCCGCCGCATCGATCAACGCCGCGACATCTTCGACCAGCAACGGGATCCGATAGTCGCGGCGCCGCATCGGTCGCGGCCGAGTCTTGCCGCAGTCGCGAAGATCGGGAGCCCACGCGCGGTGGCCGAGGTCGGCCAGCATCGGCAGCTGGTACCGCCAACTGTGACCCAATTCCGGAAAGCCACGGAGGACGAACGGTCGGCGACGTGGCCGAAGTGCGCGGGTCAGCGGACTTCTTTGCCGTTCGTGCAACGTTTCGAGGGCGTCGAGCGACATAGGTGTGTGACTATCCGTTCCGTGGCCGTGTCGTATGAGTTCGATGACTTCTACGACCAGCACCGCCTCTCAATGCTGCGTCTCGCTCACTTGTTGTGCGGGTCGGCTGAAGCGGGCGAGGAAGTTGCGCAAGAGGCATTCGTGGTCGTGCATTCTCGATGGTCGAGCCTGGATGAGCCAGCCGCATATCTGCGTGTTGTCGTGGTGAACAAGTCGCGAAGTGTGCAGCGACGTCAGATGAGAGAACGCCGCCATCTTCGTTCGATTCGCGAAACACCGACAGCGTTGACGCCTGAAGTCGACGAAACGTGGCAGCAACTCAAAATGCTGTCGGCAGATCGCCGCGCAGCAATCGTGCTGCGCTTTTATGAGGACCTTGCTGTCTCCGAAATCGCCGAAGTGATGGACAAACCAATCGGCACCGTGAAGTCCCTTCTCCACCGTGGGATGGCCGAACTGAAAGCGAACCTCTCATGAGATCTGACATCTCCGACCCCGACTTCGAACAATTGGTCCGCCGAACGCTCGCCGACGTCGCTGCAACATCTCCTGAGAGCACGACCGACCCCGACGTCGCCCGCCGACCCAAGATTGGATCGACGTGGTTGCTCGTCGCTGCGGCACTCTTGGTTGTTGCAGGAATCGGCGCACTGGTCGTCACGCAGCGCCAGGCGGACACTCCTCCGGCTGCCCAGCACGCGTCGAGAATCGATCCAGTCGCTCACCTTTTCGTCCTACCCAACGACTCCGAGGGTCTTGTGCTGAGTAACGGCTGGGTCTCTACCGTTCACCCAGACGAGACTGAAGGTCTTGCCCAGGAGCGTGTCGGCTTCTTGATGGGAATCGAGCTTCGGGACGGCGCATATTCAGACCTCGTTCAGGTGACCGCATCCGACGCGCTTCCAGACGGCTTCGGAACGGACGGAGTGACCGAGATCGATACACCGACCGGACCAGCCGTCGTCGATAGCAGCTTCATGTATCGACTCGCCCAAGAACGCGGTGATGTCTGGCTGCTACTGACAGCCCAAGAAGGAACCCCAAGACTCGTCGATGCACTCGGCCAGATCACCATCAGCTCGGAAGGACAGGCCGTACTCGATGACGGCCCGATGACCGTGATCGAAGCGTTCGAGCGCAGCTCGAATACGGTCGACTACACCACCTACTACGAAGTCACCGACGTCGCAACCGGAACGATGTTCGTCGTGGAGACGGCCACCTCTTCGTCGGTCGTCGCACTCGGGGCATCCACGTTCGACGCAGCACAACCAACAACGGTGAACGGCACACCTGCATGGATCGCGACACGCGACGGCGATCCGCCCAACGGCGTGAACGCTGCGGTGGTCTGGCAGGCGACACCGAACCGAATCGTGGCAATCAGCGCCCATGCGCACACCGATGTTGTCACGGCAATGGCCGAGCGACTGCAAGAAGTGTCCGTCGAAAGATGGACCACAGCGCTTCCCGAAGCGACGATCGAGGACTGAACCTGCAGCGCGGCTGCCCGATCGCCCGGGGGTGCCGCTGGCGACGGCACGTATCGATCAGGCCAACCTGTTCGAGATTGCTCAGTAGACCGATGGCCGCCCGAGGAGCGATCGCGCTTGTGGGCTATCGGGCAAGACCGTGCGCCTTGCGCAGACCGGTGCCGTCGTTGCCGCAGCTCGATTGCGTCGGCCAGGTGAGACGAGGCAGTCTGGCTGGGAGCGGTGCGACGCCCCGGAACCCGAGGGGATCTATGCGAGTCCGCTGCGGTGGGCGAACGGATCCCAGTCTGGGTTGTCATGCCATTCGTACTCGGTTCCCAGTGCCACGTTCTCGGCAGCGGACCGACCGAAGAGATGCTCGAGAGCCGCGAGCGCCATGTCGATGCCAGCCGAGACTCCGGACGACGTGAAGAACTCGCCGTCCTCGACCCAGCGGGCTTGAGCGACCCAGTCCACTTGTGGTCTCAATGGTGTGGTCGCTCGGAAGTCTTGCTTGTTCGTCGTTGCTCGTCGTCCATCGAGCAGGCCGGTTGCAGCGAGCAAGATACTCCCGGTGCACACAGTCATCGTGAGTTGGGCGTTGCTGGACGCGGTCATGATCCAATCGGTGACAGCCGCTTTTTCTGCTGCGACGAGTGCTGCGTCCCCGCCAGGAATCAGCAGGTAGTCATAGGATCGACCGTCGTCAATCGACCGATCGACGGTGAGGCCGTGTCCATGGACGCTCGGAACCGGGTCGAGGGTCTCCGCGACGATCGAGACGTCGATGTCGATCGACTGGTCTCCGAGAATCTCGAGCGGACCGAAGAGATCCAGCGTCTGAAACCCGGGAAAGACGAACGCTGCAAGGGTTGGTGAAGTCATGATGCTCCTCGAGTGGGATTGGTCGGGTCCGCTCGGAGGTGGAGATCGTCGCCCACGTGGATGGTGCCGCCGCGAACGACTCGGCAGTGGATTCCCCCGAGTTTGCGAAGCGCAGGACGCGCACCGGGTCCGATGATTTCGGTCATCGTGGCGCACGGCGCGGCGTCGGAGAACACCTCGAGTTCGACCGTTCCGAGCAGGAGTCGTTGCCCACGATTGCGCGGAAGCTCACCCGCATCGAGTGTGATGTTGCGTCGCGTTTGGTCTGACTCGATCGGGCGACCGAGTCGCTTCGCCGCTTGGTCGAGTTCGAACCGAGACTGAATGCTCACTTGGCGCGCTGAGTTCTCGCCAGGACGGTCCCCTGCGAGGCCCGTGCCGGGCTCAGCCTCGATTTCGTCGACGATGACAAGAGGTTCTCGACTTGTTGGTGAGATCGAAATGCGTTCGACGGTCCCGACGTGGTCCGCTCCAATGCTCGGGCTGCTCGCTTGTTCAAGCGACAGGTCCAGGAGGCGGCGAACTTGCGGGCTTGCCAGGCGATACAGGATCGTACGGCCGGCGCGTCTGCTCGATACCACACCAGCGTTGCGTAGCAATCGGAGCCCTTGCGAGGTCGTGGTCTGTGAGGTCTCGACGACGTCGGTGATCGCGCCAACGCTCAACTCGCCTCCCTCGACAAGTGATGACAAGATCCGCAGCCGGGTGGGGTCACCCAGCAATCGAAACAACTCCGACACGGCAACGCCTTCGTCCTGCGGTGCGACACCGGCACGAATCCGATCCAGCCGGTCGTCATCAGTCCCGACTTGACACGACGTTGCCCCGCTTGGTCCCTGTGGCATCAGCGCTTCCTTCCCTGTTCGTCCACCTCGGCGAACGCCCCTGCTTCAGACTGCAACCAACGAGTCGCCCACAGCGACGCTGCCGGGTGTCACGATGATGCCGCCGACGCCCATGTCGCCGCCGAGTTCTCCGTTCACCTGTTTGAGGACGGAGAGGTCGCGGGCGACGCCATCGGACTGAGCACGGGTGA
This sequence comes from uncultured Ilumatobacter sp., assembly GCA_938044705.1. Classification (GTDB taxonomy): domain Bacteria; phylum Actinomycetota; class Acidimicrobiia; order Acidimicrobiales; family Ilumatobacteraceae; genus Ilumatobacter_A. The sequence continues at coordinate 5,667 of CALIOL010000230.1, forward strand.
CGACGACACATCTGTCGACCATCTTGACGACGTCGATCACACAGGTGCCGGCGCGCACGCGCTGTTCGAACAGCTCGATCTCATCGCCCGGTTCGCCATCGGTGATGAGGTTGATTCGAAATCGCCGTCGATCCCACTCGCGCAACGACGATTCCGAGACGATCGTGATGCGACGCCGTCCCGAGTCATGAAACGACCCGTCGCCGCTTTCCCATTGCACCCAGTCGGTCGATTCATCTTGCGCCAGCGAGATCTCGAACGTGCCGTGATCGTCCGAACGAGCGCGTCGCAGTTCGACATCGCGCTCGAGCCAGCTCGACAGAACAGCATCGTCGGCGGTTTCTTGGCCGCCCGGCAGCGACATCACCACGGTCGAATCCTCGATGCGTGCCGAGGCGAAGAGGAGTTCGGGCGCTCGCCTTGCCGTGAGTGTCAAGCCGGTCGCAAGATCGGTGATGCCCCAGGCCCGATCGAACTCGATGCCGGTTTCGTTCACACGCGCATCAGTGATGACCTCGCCTCCCACCGACTTCACGGGAAAACGCCAGATCTCACGAATCTTCGCCATGCCAGCTACTCTAGATATATATGCACATGTGTGCAAGTGTTGTCAGCGATTCTTGGACCTGGACGAGTGGAGATCCGGCCGACGTTCGAGCGTGAAGACCTCGTTGTCTGGTTCCACGATGGTCAGCGGGGCCGTGATCGTCGGGAACTGCCACACAGACCCCGGCGGGATTCACCCTGTCTCGGAGTGGAGCTCAGGACAATTGAACTCAGGAGTTCAATCCCTGTCTCGGAGTGGAGCTCAGGACAATTGAACTCAGGAGTTCAATCCCTGTCTCGGAGTGGAGCTAAGGAGAATTGAACTCCTGACCTCGTCATTGCGAACGACGCGCTCTACCAACTGAGCTATAGCCCCGAGGTGATTCGTGAGTGTAGCGGTGCGACAGCTGATCGCCGTCGGGGGAATCAGTACGAATCCATCCAACCGTCGTACGAACCGGTCATTTCGCGCTGGCGCGCTTGGGCCAGCATCCAGACGTAGCCGAACAGGCTCAGGAACGACAGTGCAAAGCCGTAGAACATGACCTGCGAGCCGGTCGTCGCCGCGAGGAACAGCGTGCACGCGGTCGTGATGACCAAGACGAACATGATGTTCAAGCGGCGCTGCTTTGCCGGCGTACGAATCTCGCCGGTTGCGTTGGATGGCCGGCGCTGGCCGCCAGTCGGATCACCGTGCGAGCGGTACCCGGCCGCAGAGCGCTCCGGGGCCTCGACCTGGCGCGGACGCTGGCGGGTCTCGACGGCGCCGTGTTGTTCGGCGTACTCGCGATGCCGACGCTGGCCACCGGTTTGATCGCCGCGGACCGGACGTTCTTCTCGTTCACGAAGCTGGCGCTGAGCCGGTCGACGTTGGCCGCCGGTCGGGTCACCGTGGCTCCGGAACCGCGGCGCCTCCTCGGCGAACTCGGGCATCGCGGCGATCTCTGCCTGTGCGGCCCGCTCGGCTGCGGTCGAATGGCGGGTCACGCCTGAGCGCAGCTGCGGCTGACCGGGGCGACCGCCGGCAGCGGGACGAGACAGCGGCGACTGAGCAAGCGGACGACCCATGGCCCGAACCGCTCCACGCGGCGGAGTCGCCGTGTTCTGCAGCTTCGTCAGCTGGCGACGAAAGTCAGTGACCGACGAGTTGGGCCGATTCTCTACGCGTGAGCGGAGCATCGGGGGGATGAGTACGGCCAACCAAGCGGCGGCGACGACGAGCAAGATGAGTTGAGCCATGAGAGTTCTGTGTGCGCAGAGGGTGTGAGGTGGACCTGCCACCTCTTGCTCTCGCAAGTGTGACGAGTCTATGACGTTTGTGACGAGTCAAGCAACAACCGCCGTGGCAGCGGTCACGTGCTGTCCGAACCGCCTGAGGGCGTCCCGGCATCTGGTCGCCGGTACGCCCCCGACTTGCCACCGGTCTTTTCCCACAGCGCCAGGTCGGTGATGGTCATCGACTTGTCGGCGGACTTGCACATGTCGTACACCGTGAGCGCGGCAACGCTGCAGGCGTGCAACGCCTCCATCTCGACACCGGTCCGCTCGATGCAGTCGACGTGGGCTTCGATCGCGACGTGGTCGTCTTCGAGTTCGAAAGTGACCGAGACGCTGGCGATCATCAAGGGGTGACAGAGCGGAATCGTGTCCGACGTCCGCTTGGCCGCCATGATCCCGGCGACCCGGGCCACGGCCAGAACGTCGCCCTTCTTCACTTCCCTGTTCACGATCGCGGTGATGGTTTCAGGTTGCATCACCACTTTGCAGCGGGCAACGGCCCGTCGGTGAGTCGGGTCCTTGTGGGAGACATCGACCATTCGGGCTCGGCCCAATGGATCGAGGTGAGTGAATTCCTGATCGCTCATGCGAGCCGAACGGTAGCCGCGACGCATCCGTCGCATCGTCGTCTACCGTCACCGTGATGGAGCCTCCCTTCGATTCGCTCGGTGTTCTGCAGACCAATGGCATCGCGTTCATCGATCTCGCTCGGTCGAGCGATCCCGCCACGCCGATCCCCTCGTGCCCTGGTTGGACCGTCGGTGAGATCGCCGATCACCTGGCCGATTGTTGGACCTTCTGGAGCCGTGTCGTCTCGGACGGCATCACCGAACGAGGCCGCCTCCAGACGATCGAGGCGCCCACCGGGCTCACGGGCGACCTGCTGTTGGACTGGCTCGCCGCATCGCACAATGCGCTCTACTCAGCGCTCGCCGACGCTCCACCGGACCAACCGGCGTGGTCATGGGCCGGTTCGAAGCTCGACGTGGCCTGGGTGCGTCGCCGGATGGTCCACGAATCAGCGGTTCACCTGTGGGATCTCGCCAACGCCGTCGGCGACCCATACGAGATCCCCAGCAACATCGCGGCCGATGGCATCGACGAGTTCCTGATGCACTTCATGGGTCACCGGCGCAGCGAGGGCGAGATGAAAGTTGGCGGCACGGTGCACCTGCACTGCACGGACACGTCCGAAGACGATGTGGCCGGTGGCGAGTGGTACATCTCCAGCGTGAAAGAACCGTCCTGCACGTTCACTCGAGAGCATCGCAAAGGCGACGCCGCGGTCCGAGGCCGGGCACATGATCTTCAGCTCTGGCTCTGGCGGCGCAACGGGCACCGACCGGCCGGCGTCGAGATCATCGGTGACGAGGTCGTCGCCCGTCGATTCCGGGCGTACAGCGACCTCGGCTTCTAACCGCCGATCTGGCTCATCGACTTCGAGGGCCGCGTGAAGTTCACCTGGTTGATCTGGTGACCAGCCCACTTGGTCGCTACCGCAGCTTCGATGCGCGCTGCGATCTGTTCGTCCGTCTCGCCGGATCGCAGTCCTGCAAGCAGACCGAACTCCTTCGTGGCGAACAAGCACGTGCGGAAGTCGCCGTCGGAGGTGAGCCGCACGCGGTCGCAGTCGCCACAGAACGGCTTCGTGACGGTCGGGATGATCCCGATCTTCGCGCCGGGACCGGTCGCGTCGTCGTGGAGTCCGCCGTCGAGATACCGAAAGCGGTCAGCAGGTGCTGCCCCACGAGCCGCCATGACCTCGATCGGGTACACCGCGTTGATCATCTCGACGATCTCGTCCTGGCCGACGACCTGGTCGTTCACCCAATGCCCGCTTGCGTCGAGCGGCATGAACTCGATGAAGCGCATCTCGACGTTCTGTTCGCGCCCGAATGTCGCAAGGTCGACGATCTCATCGTCGTTGACGCCGCGTTCGATCACTGCGTTGATCTTCACCGGCTCGAAACCGGCCTCTTGCGACGCAACGATTCCATCGAGAACGTTCTCGAGTTGATCGCGTCGCGTCATCTTCTCGAACTTGGCGCGGTCGAGCGTGTCGAGGCTGATGTTGACCCGGTTCAGGCCGGCTTCGCGTAGCCGGGCAGCAACCAGACGCATCGTTGCACCGTTGGTCGTCATCGAGAGATCGATTCGACCGTGCTCGTTTTCCAACTTCGCGAGCTTCTCGACCAAGACGGGGAGGTGCGCCCGCACGGTCGGCTCGCCACCGGTGAGACGGATACCGCGAACGCCATACCGTTCGACGAAGATCCGCGCGAGGTGCTCGATCTCCTCGAACGACATCACCTGAGAGCGGTCCAGCCAGGTCATGCCCTCTTCGGGCATGCAGTACGTGCACCGGAAGTTGCAGCGGTCGGTGACGGAGATCCGCAGATCCTCGATCACGCGGCCGAACGGATCGATCAGATCCTGGTGTTCGACGTTGCTCGCCATCACCTCACGCTACTGCCCGAGCCGCGATGTGACGATCCGGAGCACGCCAGGTTTCCCGTCTGTTCAAGCGCGTGGAGCGATGCGCCGATGAGTCCACATGCAGCTCCGCACGATCGTGATCGGTCTCGCCGTCAGCCTCGCGGCGACAGCATGCGCAAGCTCAGCAGACGAAGCAGCTGAAGTCAGCGGAACCGAAGCTGATTCACGCTCGATCGGCCAAGCCGCTGTCGATGCCATCAACGAGACCTCGGACGGCGCGTGCTCGATCAATCTCCGGACGATTCAGACTGCCTTGGAGGCCTACTTCGCCATCAACGGCACCGACGCCTCCACGCTCGCTGACCTCGATGATCTGCTCGCCGACGATCTCTCCGACACGTGGGTACTGGAGCCAGCCGCTGACGACGCAAACACCGCTCCGCAGGTCGTTCCGGTGCCCGGCGGCGCCTGCGACATCTAGCAGGCCGGCCGCTCAGGCCAAGTCGGCAAGCAACAACACTGCGACGTCCGCCCCAGCGGGCAACCCCTCGCCGTCCGGAATCACCGCCATGGCATCAGCGGATGCCGTTGCCGACAGCTGGTGACTTCCCTGGGCGCTGACAGGTCGTACGTGGTACCGGCCGTCATCACCGAACTCACCGTTGACCCGAGCGAAGTGGACTTTGCCGTCGACGCCTCGCTGGAATCCCTCGTCGGCGACTGCGACGAGACTCGTCCGGGTGAGCCGAGAATGGCCCATCATCCGACGCATCGCTGGGCGAGCCATCAGTTCGAAGCTGACGAGTGAGCTGACCGGATTTCCTGGGAGCCCGAAGATCGGCACCGGAGTCCCATCGGCTCGTTCCAGCGTTCCGAAAGCAAACGGCTTCGCAGGTTTGATCGCCATCTGCATCCACGTCATGTCGGCAATACGGCCGAGAACGGCCTTCACGACGTCGTAGTCCCCCATCGACACGCCACCGCTCGACACGATCGCGTCGCATTCGAGGGCTGCACTGCGCAGCACGTTTTCCAACTCGGTCTCGTCGTCTCGAACCACGCCGAGATCGACCACCTCGCACCCGGCCTCAGCGACCATGCCGATGAGCATGGTCTTGTTGGACTCCCGGATCTGGCCGAGCTCGAGCGGCGAACCATCGTCGATCAGCTCGTCACCAGTGGACAACACCGCCACGCGCAAGCGCGGATACGCGACGACCGTCTGTGCATTCACGCTGGCAAGCACGGCTTCGACCGCCGGGGTGACCCGGGTGCCGGCGGGGAACATCTCGTCGCCGACCTTCACGTCGTCGCCTGCTCGCCGGACCGCAGCGCCGACCGGCACCGAGGCGGACAGCCGGACCCGCTCGGTTCCGTCCCCGTCCACTCCGAGTCGCTCGGAATCCTCGACCATCACCACGGCATCGCTTCCGGCGGGCAACGGAGCGCCCGTCATGATTCGGATCGCCTCGCCGCTGGCGAGTGGACGATCCGGAGCGGCACCAGCTGCGATCTCACCGGCGACGATGAGGTCGACCGGCGACTGAGCAGCCGTGGCGACGTCCGCAGCCAGCACGGCGTAGCCGTCCACCGCGGTGTTGTCGAATGGGGGCACGATCTCCGCCGACACGACCGGCTCGGCGAGCACGAGCCCGCCGGCCATTCGTCGGTCGACCTCGATCGGCTGCTGTGGCGGGCACTGACCGAGCACGAATTCCTGTGCGTCCTCCAACGGTGTCATGGCCCGCAGAGTACCGACTCGTACGCGGGGACGACCGAGCGCACCGCTGCCCCTCGCCCGCCACCCGTATCCTCGTCGGGATGACGACGGCGATGACGGCGTTCCCCGCCGACGGCTACACGGCGCGATGGCACACCTGGGATGAAGACAGCGCCGAGACGGTCACGCTTCGCTGGGAAAACGAAGGATGGACAGCGATCGGCGAAGTTGGGCGCGAGGCCGTCTCGTACGTGATTCGCCTCTCGGCGCTGTGGCAGGTGAGCCAGTTCCTGCTCTTCCGCGACGCCGACGAGCCCGATCTCTGGTTGGGAACCGACGCTGCGGGTCGCTGGGGCGAGGTCAACGGAGCACACCGCGAAGATCTCGACGGATGCTCAGACATCGACCTCGGCTGCACACCGTTCACCAATACGGTGCCGATCAGACGACTGCAACTCGACGTGGGCGACGGAGCAGAGTTGAGCGCGGCGATGATCGACGTCGAGACCCTCGGAATCGTGCCCGTCCGGCAGCGCTACGAGCATCTCGCACCGGGACGCTGGCGCTACACAAACCTCGATTCGGACTTCACCACCGAGTTCAGCGTCGACCAATACGGGCTCGTCAACGACTACCCGAACCTCTTCCGACGCATCTAGTCACAGCGTTGCGAGGAACTCCCGCAGGTCGTCGCCCAACTCCGGGTTGGTGAGACCCAGCTGGATCGATGCGGTGAGGAACCCGAGCGGATTGCCCGTGTCATAGCGGCCGAACTCGGACAGCACGGCGTGGAACGGAGATCGAGCGGCCTGAGCCTTCAAGGCGTCGGTGAGCTGAAGCTCGCCACCACGACCGGGCGTCAGCGCTTCGATCTCACCCCATGCGTCCGCGGTGAGTACGTAGCGTCCCGTGATGATGTAGTTCGACGGCGCCTCCTCGACCGGAGGCTTTTCGACGAGATCTTTGACCGGGATCACTCCGTCAGCCATCGGGCCCGACGGATCGATCACGCCGTACGAGCTGACCTGATGGAGCGGCACCTCGGACACGGCAACGACGCTGCCACCCGTCGACGCGCAGACACCGTTCATCTGGGCCAGCAGACCCGACGACGACATGATCTCGTCGGGCAGCATCACGGCGAACGGCTCGTCGCCAACCGCCTCGCGGGCACAACCCACAGCGTGACCGAGCCCTTTCGGATCGTCCTGATAGACGATCGAGACACGCCAATCCCGGCCAATCGCGCGCAGCCGTTCGGCCGTTTCTTCCTTGCCTTTCGCCTCGAGCATCGCCATCAGCTCATCGTTCGGTTCGAAGTACTCGGCGACCGCCGGCTTGTCTCGACTCGACACGATGACGATGTGATCGATACCTGCGCCCAGTGCTTCGTCGATGACGACTTGAATCGCCGGCTGGTCTCCGATCGGGAACAGTTCCTTCGGAACGGCCTTGGTCGCGGGAAGGAAACGAGTTCCCAGTCCCGCGGCCGGAATGACTGCACTGCGTACCTGCATGGCGGGGACGATATCTTTTCGCCCGTGCCCACGTACGTTTACAAGTTCGTCGACTCCGGGGAGACCATCGAGGTTCAGCAAGCGTTCACCGATGATTCGCTCACCGAGTACCCCCACCCCGCGACCGGCGACGTCCTCCCGGTCAAGAAGGTCTTTCAGCCCGTCGGGGTGACGTTCAAGGGTTCCGGGTTCTTCAAGACCGACAACCGAGGGTCCCAGGCCAGCACGCCGCCAGGGTCGTCGTCGGAGTCCTCGAGCTCGTCCAGCAGCTCCGAGAAGTCCTCGTCGTCGAGCGATTCGAGCTCGTCGTCGAGTGACACGAGCTCATCGTCCAGCGCGGCGAGTTCGTCATCGTCCAAGGAGTCGACCTCCAAGCCAGCGACGTCGACGTCCTCGTCATCTGACTGACGAGAGATCACGGCGGTACCCTCACCGGTGACCGACTTCCTCCTTTCGATCGCAATCGACAGGAGTTCACATGTTCAGCCCACTGCGCCGGATCGGTCAGGTCGTTCGCCTCGCATTGGCACGGCGACCATGGATCCGCTGGCTCGTCGTCATCCTCGCAGCTACCGGGGCGGGCGTACTCGTCTTCGGCCAACTTCGCAGCGTCGACGAAGCCCGTCGGGCATGGACCGAGCAACGAACGGTGCTGGTCGCCGCCGGCCCCCATGAGCCGGGAGAACCGTTCGACGTGGTCGAACGGGAGCTACCGGTCGCGGCCGTGCCAACGTCTGCGCTCGAGGAGCTTCCTGCTGGGACATTCAGCCGTCAGCGGATCTCCGCTGGCGAGATCATCACGTCGGCCGACGTCGCTCGCGGGTCCGGCCCAGCCTCCACTGCCGACGACGGTGAGGTCGTCGTGGCCGTCGCCGATCCGCTGCTGACCGGGGCAACCGGGCAGCTGTCGATTGGGCTGTTGGTCTCGGTCCACAGCGAAGGGGCCGTCTTGGCCGAGCGCGCTCACATCGTGGCGATCGACGGCGACGTCGTGTTCGTCGCGCTCGATCCAGGCGACGCGCCGGGCGTGTCCGCTGCTGCCCAGCAACGGCTCGCGTCACTGGCGTTTCTTCGCTGAAGTCGGGCAGCTTGGGTTCAGCCAGAGCCGTCTCGCACACCCGTGGCGATCAGCGCCAGCACGAAGATGCCCGCCGCGATCCGATACACCACGAACGGCATGAAGCTCCGGGTCCTGATCAACCTGAGCGTGCCCCACACCGCCACGAGACCCGACACACCCGACGTGGCGATGCCGACCGCCATCGGAACATAGAGGTTGCTGGGGATGCCCTCCGTGATCACGCCATACGTCTTGACCAACACCGCGCCGGCGATCACCGGCAGCGACATCACGAAGCTGATCCGCGCAGCAGCATCCCGGTTGAAGCCGATCGCACGCGCCGCCGTAATCGTGATGCCGGACCGCGACGTCCCTGGGTTCAGCGCGAGCGCCTGGGCGACGCCGACTTTGAGCGCGTCGGGCGCGGTGAACTCCTCGAGCTCCCGCTTCCCCGCGATTCGGTCGGCCCATCCGAGCAGCACACCGAACACGATCAGCGAGATCGCGATGATCAGCGGTGTGCCGAGCGCTTCGTCGATCACGTCCTCGAACAGTGCACCGATCGCCGCTGCGGGCACGGTAGCGAGAACGAAGAACCAGGCGAGGCGCCCTTCCACGGTGGTCGGCTTCTGGCGGGAGAAGACGAGTTTGGTGCCTTCGCGCACGTAGGTGGTCACGTCGTGGCGGAAGTATCCGAGCACCGCAACGAAGGTCCCCAGGTGCAACGCCACGTCGAACGTCTTCTTGACCTTCTCGTCCTCGAAGTCATTCCATTCGAAGAGCCACGGGACCAGCAACAGGTGGCCGCTCGACGAGATCGGCAAGAATTCCGAGAAGCCCTGAACCAGGCCCAGAACGATCGCGTGAAGAATCGGCACCCGAAATGTCTACCGCTCCGACAGCGGTCCCGTGCGGGCAACAACGACCTTCGCTCGGCCTTTCCACCTCCGACCAAGCCACCCACTGCCTAGGTTGGTGCCCGTGAGACTTCATCGGCGCCGGCGCATCATGTTGGTCACCGGTGCATCTGGATTTCTCGGGAGACACGTCGTGCGCGGACCCGTCGGTTCCGATTGGGAGATCATCGCTCCGACGTCATCGGCGATGGACATCACCGATCGATCCCAGGTCATGGACACGATCACCGGCTGGAAGCCTGACGTTGTCGCGCACCTTGCGTATCGCAAGGATCGGCGAACCGTCGTCGATGGCTCTCGCCACGTCGCCGAAGCCGCCGTTGCCGCTCGCTCCCGCCTGATCCACGTCTCCACCGATGTCGTGTTCGGTGGTCGACCGGCGCCGTACACCGAGCAGGACCTCCCCGACCCGCTCATCGCCTATGGCGTCGACAAGCGCGACGCCGAGCTCGAAGTGGCGGCGATCATGCCCTCGGCCGCGATCATCCGGACGTCCTTGCTGTATGGAACCGATACCCCGAGCCCCTTCCAGATCGACCTCGCCGCAGCTCTCCGGCGCGGCGGGTCGACCATGACGTTCTTCACCGACGAGTACCGCTGCCCCGTCCACGCCGCTGACGTGGCCCACGCAATCGGCGTCGTCGCTGCTCAGCGCGATGTCCATGGACTCCTCCACGTCGCAGGCCCCGATCGAGTCTCTCGTCTCGACTACGGCGTGGCGCTCGCTCGGCACGCCGGGCACCCGCGCCCTGAACTGCCCAGCTCGACGATCTTCGAGTCGGGGCAGGTCCGAGCCGGCAACGTCGTGCTCGACTCGAGCCGTGCATCGTCGCTGAACATCCGACTCCGCGCCCTCGGGGACGCGTTGGGCTCCTAGGCCACTCCTCGCAATGAGCGCCGGTGTGAGCCGGTCGCGCCACCCTCGCCCCGCAGCATTGTTAGGGTCCGCGCGATGAACCGCGCCGCTCTTGTCGTCGGATCGATTCGCGCGCTGTCGGGTGTTTCGTTTCTCGTCGCACCGCAGCGGGCGCAGCTGATCTGGTCCGATCGACCTGCCGATGATCCAACGGCACGCATCCTCCTGCGCTCGATGGGTTACCGCGACCTGCTGGTCGGTGGCGGCCTCATCGCTGCGGCCGTGCGGGACAACGATTCGGTCCTCGGCTGGTTTCTCGCCTCAGCGGGTGCTGACCTGTCGGACCTCGTCGGAGGGCTTGCGGTGAAAGACGAACTGAGCAAGAAAGACCATGTGATGGCAATGGGCGGCGCTGTCGTCGGCATCACGATCGGTCTTGCCGGCGCCGTGACCTCGTGGCGTGCCGCACGGCGTTGACCCTTTGGTCGCCCTCCTGGCACAGCTCTCCGATGTCACCCCAGGTCAGCAGCTCCGATCGAGACACGTTGAGTCCCGCTCATCAACGAGCTCACTCGGCAGCTGCGAAGCCAGCGCGGAGGTCCGCGAGGATGTCGTCGATCGACTCCAGCCCCACCGACAAACGCACCAAACCAGCGGTGACGGCACTGGCTGCCTGTTCCTCGGCGGTGAGCTGGCTGTGCGTCGTGGAGCCGGGATGGATCACCAGACTGCGCGCATCGCCGATGTTGGCGACGTGGCTGTGCAGCGTGAGACCCTCGACGAACTTCTTGCCCGCCTCGTGGCCACCCTTGATCTCGAAGGCGAGCACCGAGCCGTAGCCCTTGCCCCCACCGAGCTCCTTGGCCCGTTCGTGCCATGGGCTCGACGGAAGACCGGAGTAGTTGACCGACTCCACTTGATCGTGGGCATCGAGGAACTCGGCAACCGCATGCGCGTTCGACCAGTGGCGTTCCATGCGCAAGCTGAGCGTTTCCAGGCCTTGGAGGAACATGAAGGCATTGAAGGGCGAGATCGCCATGCCGACATCGCGAAGCAGTTGAACGCGAGCCTTGAGGATGTACGAGCCGTGACCGAGGCCCGGCCAATACGCGAGACCGTGGTAGCTCGGGTCAGGCTCGTTGAAGTTCGGGAAGCGCTCGGCGTCGCCGTAGTCGAACGTGCCGCCATCGATGATCGCTCCACCGATCGAGGTGCCATGGCCGCCGATGAACTTCGTGAGACTGTGGACCACCACGTCAGCACCGTGCTCGAGCGGGCGAATCAGATACGGCGTCGCCACGGTGTTGTCGACGATCAGCGGGACACCGACCTCGTGGGCGACGTCACTCACACCCTTGATGTCGAACACGTCGTTCTTCGGGTTCGGAATCACTTCGCCGTAGAAGCACTTGGTCTTGTCGGTCGCTGCTGCGCGCCACTGTTCCAAGTCCTCAGGATCGTCGACGAAGGTGACACTGATCCCCATCTTCGGCAGCGTGTAGTGGAGCAGGTTGTAGCTGCCGCCGTAGAGCGACGGCGAAGCAACGACGTGGTCACCTGCCTCGGCGACGTTCATCACGGCGAGCGTGGACGCCGACTGGCCAGAGGAGACAGCGAGTGCGCCCGGCAGACCGATTGCGGTGATACATCCACCCTCCAGCGCGTTGAGTCGTGCTTCGAGCGCGCCCTGTGTCGGGTTCATGATGCGCGTGTAGATGTTGCCGACCTCGGCCAGCGCGAACAGGTTCGCTGCGTGATCGGAGTTCTGGAACTCGAACGAGGTCGTCTGGTAGATCGGAACCGCTCGCGCCCCCGTCGTCGGGTCGGGTTCTCCGCCGACATGGATCTGCTTGGTTTCGAATCCCCACTGGTCACTCATGGCCGACACCATAGGCATCCAAACTTGACCACACAAGTCGGGATTCAACGACGCGGGCGAAAACGACAACAGCGGAGCCCGAAGGCTCCGCTGCCGTCGACCACGCAGGTCTCGGTCACACGGGAGGGATGGTGAGGAGAGACCGGCGTGGAGATCTTGAAGACTGACCGTGGTGGTCAGTCAGCGTTTGTGGGCGGTACGTCAGCTCGATGCCGGGAGATGAAGTCCCGCAGGAACTCTCCGCTTCGACGCCGCTCGTCATCGAGGATGCGGTCCTCGACTCCCGGCGGCGCGCTTTCGGTCTGGTCTCGATTCTCTGGCTCCCGTGTCATCACACAACAGGGACGTCCGACCTTCTCGAAAAGTCGCGGATTGTCTCAAGAAATCTGCAGCTTGCTCAACCATGACTCAGCGACCCTCGAGCTCGGCTTCGGCATCCGCCGGTTCCGGACGGTCGCGCTCGACGATCGAGTCGAGAAGCCGCGAGTTGGGCACGAACACCGTGGTTCCACCCGAGTCGAGTTCGACCGCGGTCGGCAACACATCGACGACCACACCGACGAGCGGCGCAGGGACGTCCTGCCCGCGGCCTGAGCCAGACACCACGGCTCGAATCCGATCGCCCGACTGCAGCGATGCACGCCAGGCGCGTCCGGCAGCGAGTTCTCCGGCTACCTGTCGCCCACCGAGGCCGGTGAGCAGCGCGAGCGAGAGCGCGACACCGAACAACAGCGCAGCGACGGCGATGTTCACCACCATCGTGTCGATCCCGGTTTGGCCGGCAGCGATGATCGCGCCGCCGCCGAGGATCGCGAACTTCGTGATGATCGGAGCGAATCGAGCTGCTGCGCCCGTTCCAGCGAGCGACCGTGCCACGGCCGCAGCTGCGAACGTGGAAGCGACGTTGGCTGCGATCACGATGACCAACGCTGCAATCGCCTTCGGCAGGAACGCAATCGCGTCCGCTCCGAGCTGTTCGAGATCGTCGGGAGCAATGAAGCCGAGCGCGACGAGGAGCCCCACGACGACGCCGGACGAGAGCGTCAGCCCGGCGAGCGGAGCCGCCGACTCCCGGACCGTGTCGGACTTGCTCCGACCCAGTGTTTTGGACACGACGCGCGAGGCAACCGTTCCGATGATCATCCCTCCGGCCATCGCGATGGCCGCACCGATCCATGGATTCATTTCATTCCTCCCAGTCGTCCCGATCGTCTCGTGACGGTGTTTCCTCCGTGTCGGACGGCAGCAGCAGTGTCACTGCGTCCTTCGGGATCGAGAACAACCCGAACAGTACGTTCATTTCGCGGTCCGCGAGCTGGCGTTGCTTGATCTTCTCGATAACCCGGTCATTGATACCTTCCGGCGGCTCATACGCCGCACGCAGCGCCTCGCCGAGCGAGGAGACAGCGAGGTCGCCACCTCCCTCTGACTGCTCCACGAGCTCTTCGATGCGGGCCGCGCACCGTTCACACTGATCGACATGCTCGGTGATCCCCGAGCTGTCATCGGTCGCGTCGAGCCACGCGATCAACCGTTGCCGTGACGGGTGACTAAACGAAAGCCTCGCCATCACGCTCTCCATTCTTCCAGCACGACGCCGAGGCGACGACGTCCTCTCAACAGACGAGTCTTGACCGTGGGAACGGGCACTTCGAGCGTCTCGGCGATCTCGTCGTACGACATGCCTTCCACCTCTCGCAAGACCACGATCTCCCGCGTCAGGTCATCCAGTTGTTCGAGCGCTTCACGCAGATCGTCAGCAGCAAGACGTCCCTCGACGACACGCGTCGTCGGAATCGGGTCGTGCGCCTCTGGCAACTTGACCGGGTCGGTCGCGCTGTCACGGACCTTGCGGAGGGTCGAGACCGCGGTGTTGTGAGCAATCCGCAGGATCCAACTCCGCAGGCTGCTCTCACCTCGAAACGTGTCGAGATGCTTCCAGACCTTGATGAACGTCTCCTGGGTGACATCGTCGGCGAGCGCTGCATCTTGCACCACGGATCTCGCGAGCCGGAAGACCGCAGCACTGTGTTCGACCACGAGTTGGTCGATGTCCGGAGCGACGAACCCCGGGGCCGAGCCCGAGTCCTCAGACGGTCGACCCCCAGACGCGGAACGACGCCCGACCGGCCTGGTCGGGCTCATCGCGCGAGATGCCTGAGGTTGGTTTCGAACATCGAGGTTCCAGTGTGCCTGAACGGCACGTCCGATCGAGACGTCGGCGGCGAGGAGCACGCTCCAGAAGAGCGAAACTGCAGCCAGCACGCCGACGTCTCGACAGACGAGGGGATCAGTCCGCCGACGCCGGTGCGTCAGCCGAGCCTTCGGAGGCGACCTGGTCGTACACGGCCGGCCAGAAGCGATCACGTGCTGCCCAGATACCACCGACACCGAACTTGATGACGATGATGAAGCCGAGGCTGTACACGATGGTCTGGAACAGGGTGTCGACGACGTCGCGAGCCACCTGGAGCTGGTCGAGTGCTGCGAAGCCACCGATCAACCAGATCGCGGTGACGGCGATCTTCTTGAGCAGGTCACCCGACGAGAGGTGGGCAACAGCGGGGCTGATCATTTCGCGCACCGCGTTGGCGACCACACCGGTGATGATGACGATGATGATCGCGATGATC
>CALIOL010000231.1 GCA_938044705.1 uncultured Ilumatobacter sp.
ACCGAACCCGAAGCGAGGGGCAGCACCTGCGCATCGGCTCGTACGAAGCCGCCGAGGTTGGCGATCGTGTCATCGGCGTCGGCGCGCTCGGCAGCACGCTCCAGCATGCCATTGGAGAGGTCTGCACCGACGACCGTCGAATCAGGGAACTGTTCGCCGAGCCGCTGGGTGAGCTGGCCGGTCCCGCACCCGAGGTCGAGGACCACGCCCGGCTTCACGCCTTCGAGACGAGCGAGCACGGCGTCGTGAATCGGTCGGTACGTGGTCTGCTGAAGTCCGGGGCGGTCATAGCTCGCTGACCAGAGGTCGAAGAAGATCGATTCAGCCGGTACCGACATGGACACACTCTGCCAGACATCGGCGGCCAGTGCCGACGGTGACTGCCGTGCGAGTCAGTTTCCGCCGCCGCCGGGCCCGTTGCCGCCGCCGGGTCCGCCGCCGCCCGGCCCGTTGCCACCGCCGGGTCCGCCGCGGCCGTTGCCGTCACCATCGCCGTTGTTGCCGTTGCCGTTGCCGTTGCCGTCGCCGTCGTTTCCGTCGTTTCCGTCGTTGTTGTTGCCGTCGTCGTCGTTGTCGTTGTCGTTGTCGTCGTCGCCGTCGTTGTCGTTGTCGTTGTCTTGGAGTGCCTCCGTCACGACGTCGTCGTCAGCAGCCTCGGCGTCGACGTCGGGGGTGAGCTCCCCCTCAGGTGTGGCCTCGGGCTCGGCGACGACCGCCGCGGTCATTGCGACACCTGCGACGATGTCGCTCGGTTGCACCGAGTCGACGGCCACGGCCCCACCGGCGACCAACGCAACCAACGCAGCGACGCTGCCGAGGGCGCGGCGCAGCGGGCGTCGTCGTGCCCGCTTCTGGGCCGGATGGTGAGCTCGGGATGTGGCGTGTTCAGTCGGCGGCCCCACCGCCAGATCGACGTCCGAAGCGGGGATCGTGATGTCTGATCCCACCCGGAACGTCAGCGGCTTGAGTGCCTGTTCGGACCGGACGGCCGCCAGCGCAGCTGCGACTGCTCGCATCGTTGCGGGACGCTCCTGTGGGTCCAAGGCGGTCATCGCGTCGATGAGGTCCGTCAACGTCGACGTCTGGCCAGCGATGACCGCCGACGGCAATGGCACGTTCGTGATGCGCCGAATCGTCGCTGCAACCGTTTCGTCAGGCTCGGGAGCGTTGGGAGCATCGCCGACGAGTGCGGTGCGCAGCACACTGCCGAGCGAGTACACGTCCGCTTGGGCTGCAGGATGGCAACGCTCGAACGCTTCCGGTGGGCAGTGCGCCAGGCTGACCTGGATCGCGTCTGTTGCGATACTCGGATCGCTGAAGGCCGCCACGCTGAAGTCGGTCAACAACCAATCGCCGAACTCCGAGCGCACGATATTTCCGGGCTTGATGTCTCGATGCATGACCCCGGAGCGGTGCGCCTGCTCGAGGGCGCCGGCGAGTCCGATCCCGATCTCGGTGACTTCGTCAACGCTCAGCACTCCGACCTCATCGAGGTGATCGGCCAGCGAGCCTCCCGGGGCCCATTCCAACACGAGGTAGGCGCGGCCGTCGTCGGTGATTCCCGAATCGAAGAGCCCAACGACGCCGGGGTGCGTCGAGACCCGCCCGAGCGTTGCGCGCTCTCGGTCGAAACGGCGCTTCGCCGTGTCATCGAGGGCGGCGTCGAGCACCTTGACCGCGACCTGGCGATCGTGGTCGATCTGGCGAGCGAGGTACACGGTCGAGTGTCCTCCTGCTCCGACCTCTCGAATGAGCTCGAGGCCGGGAATCTCTGGTTGGCGAACGAAGGAGCGTGGCGCTTCCGTCGCTGGCGGGCGGTGATCGGTGTTGGGTGTGGGGGCGGTCATGGTGCTTTCTCGCTTCGAATGGTTGATGTCTGAGACGAGGTTCGTCCGTGCCGTTGAAGAGGAGCCAACGACATCCACAAGATTCGGACAAGACCCGTTGCGCCCGCTGCCGGTTGCATACTGGGACCAATGAGTGACGCTGACGACCGTCCGACCGCTGCAAACTTCGTGCGCGATCTCGTGCACGCGGACAACGAGCAAGGGACCTTTGCCGGGCGCGTCCAGACGCGGTTTCCACCTGAGCCCAACGGCTATCTCCACATCGGCCACGCCAAGGCGATCACGGTCGACTTCGAGTTGGCCAAGGAGTTCAACGGCGTCTGCAATCTGCGCTTCGACGACACGAACCCGGACACGGAAGACGCGAGCTACGTCGACGCGATCATCGAGGATCTCGCATGGCTGGGATATCGCCAGGGCGAGGACTATGCGGAGCCGTTGTACGCGAGCGACTACTTCGAGCAGCTGTACCTGTGGGCCGAATTGCTGATCGAGCAGGGGAAGGCGTACGTCGATGAGCAGCCGAGCGACCTCATCTCCGAGCAGCGTGGCGGATACGGCAATCCCGGTATCGAGAGCCCGCACCGCGACCGGCCGGTGGCCGAGAACCTCGACCTGTTCCGGCGAATGCGCGCTGGCGAGTTCGACGACAACTCGATGGTGCTGCGAGCGAAGATCGACATGCAGCACGAGAACATGCAGATGCGCGATCCGATCATGTATCGCATACGCGCCGGGCGCCATCACCGCACCGGCGACGCGTGGAAGATCTATCCGACCTACGACTGGGCACACGGTCAGAGCGATGCGATCGAGGGCGTGACGCACTCGTTGTGCACGCTCGAGTTCGACAGCCATCGTGACCTCTACGACTGGTATCTCACGCAGCTCGCCGACGCCGGCGAGCTTCCTCATGAGCAGCCCCGCCAGACCGAGTTCGCTCGGTTGGCGCTCACCCACACGATGACCTCGAAGCGCAAGCTGTTGCAGTTGGTGGAGGAGGGCAAGGTCGATGGCTGGGACGATGCCCGGATGCCCACGTTGAGTGGGTTGCGCCGCCGGGGCTACCCGGCCGAGTCGATCCGCGAGTTCTGTGCCTTCATCGGCGTGTCTCGGACGAACAGCCGCAACGAGATCGAGCTGCTCGAGTCGTTCGTGCGCACTCGCTTGAACAAGCTCGCGCTGCGTCGCATGGCCGTTCTCAGGCCGCTCGAAGTCGTGGTCACCAATTGGCCCACCGACGAAGCCGGCGAGCCCGAGGTGCACCAGGTCGAACTGGTCAACAACCCCGAGAACGAGGCGGACGGTACGCGCATGGCGCCGTTCTCCGGCCGGTTCTGGATCGAGCAAGACGACTTCCGAGCTGATCCGCCGCCGAAGTACTTCCGGCTGACGCCGGGACGCGAAGTGCGTCTTCGCGGCGCCTACTTCGTCACGTGCACGGGTTTCGAGACCGAAGACGATGGCAACGGCGGCGAAACGGTGACCCGGGTCCTGGTCACGTACGACCCCGAGACACGCGGTGGTAACGCACCCGATGGTCGCAAGGTCAAGTCGACGATGCACTGGGTGTCCGCTGCCCACGCCGTGGAGGCGGACGTGGCGTTGTACGAGCGGCTGTTCGACGCCGAAGTACCCGGCGAGGCCACGGGCGATGTGTTCGATGACCTTGACGCTCACTCGCGGGAACTGCTGACGGGGTGCAAGTTGGAACCCGAGCTGGCCGACACGCCGCTGGGCGCCGTGGTGCAGTTCGAGCGACTCGGCTACTTCGCTCACGACCCCGATCAGCCGATGCTGTTCCATCGGACCGTCGGCCTTCGCGACGAGTGGGCGAACATTCAAAAGCGCAAGGGCTGA
>CALIOL010000232.1 GCA_938044705.1 uncultured Ilumatobacter sp.
AGTTTCCGAACCGCTCGGAGGGTGCTCATCACGTCATACAGCTCGGCCATCCGCCGAGTTTCGCACGACACGCAACGTCACCCCCAGATGGGCGCTGCGCGGGCGTTCAGTCGCCGATCAACGATTGGAGTGGTGCGATAGCAAGCGCATCGAGAATCTGACGGTCTCCGAGCGGAGCATCGAGATCGATGGTGACCGGCGCCGACGGGTTCCCCGGACACGGCTGTGCGCCGACGAGCGGAATCACGGCGAAGACGATCCCCACCGACTCATCCGTCTCGACCACCTGCGGGCCGAGTAGTCGGTCGCCCATCTCACTGCCACCCGAACAGCCGCGCTCAGTTGCGAGCACGCTGATCTGCGCAGACGACGGATCGGGAGCGCCCGCGCTCGCGTCGAGCGTCCATGCCACCGCGCCGAGACCTTGCGGGAGCGCGACCATGACGTCGCACGGACCGCCACCCGATGCGCCTGCCCAGATCCAGCCGTTGGCTCCCGACTCGGCGTGCACGGTCGTCACCCCCGCTTCGGCCACCCGGACGAAGGTGGCCAGACCATCGCGTTCGAAGAGCAACTCCCAACCGTCCTGGGGCCAGAACTGCCCCTCGCCGTTGGCGAGCCACCCGTCGAGGACCGACTTCAGACCTGGGTCCACGCTGGCCACGGGAGTGAGTTCGTCGAGGTCACCAAGCTGAAACTCGCCGATTGCGTCGCACCCGACACGAGTCTCCGGCGCAAGTCTCCCGTCAGGCCCCGGGACCGCCACGACATCAAGTGGCGCACCTGGCTCGATGGGTGCGGGCGCCTCACTCGCGAGCTGGCCGTTCCAGCAGACCATGTCGAGGCTGACTCCATCGAGTGAGTCGACGGCCTCCGCGAGGTCGGCCAACTCGGTGCTGGTCGCAGGCGCCGCCAGGTCGATTGCGACTCGACTCCGACGAATGTCAACCGATCCTCCCGCCACCTGCGTGGACCACGAATTCGCCGCATCGAAGACGGGACCGCTGGCTTCGAGCAGCACCTGTTCGCTGTAGTCCGAACGCACCACGTCGAATGACAGGTCCCATTCCGAAATGGGGCGCTCATCGGTGATCTCAGGCGGCGGATCGGTGACGCTCAGGTCGTCGATCGACGGGGCTCGGCGGTTCAGTTCCTCGAGGTGCTGAGCCGGGTCGTCGGTGAATGCCAGCACCACCGTGCCGAATGCCTCCCGGTCGATCCAGAGCCCTCCGAACGTCTCAGGATGCTCACTTGCGTAGGTCTGCAAGACCCCGAGAAAGACATCGTCGACATTTCCACCGACCGGCGGATCCGTGAGCACCGCGGTTGACGCCATGGCGATATCAGCGCATCTTGTCAGCGTTGTAGCTGCGGAGCTGGCGGCCGTTTCCGGCGGATCCTCAACGGTGCCGGCGGGCGCGTCGGCATTCTGCGGCGGTGCGGTCGTTGTCGTCTGGGGCACGTTTGGCGCCGCTGGCGACGTCGTCGTCTCGAGCCGGCTCGACGTCGTTCCGCACGCGACGGCGGACAGCCCAAAGATCGCAAGGACACCGAGTCGAGATCGCATCATGAGAGTCTGACGCTGTTCGCAGCTCATCGGTTCCACTCATTGCCAACGAGTCACCGGATTGTGGTCGGTCGTCATCGGTGTCGTTACAGCTTCAAGGCGTCCGACTCGGACACGCCCGCTCATCGATCAACTCTGAAGTACCCCGCTGTCATCATGGTTTCTATGACTCCGGCAGCGGTCTTCGAGCGAGCGACACGGGTCGCCGAGGTGCGCGCCGACACCGCTGCGTCACCGTCTGGCTTGTCGTCGGCGTTGGTCGATCTCCGTCAGATCAAGGCGTGGGTCGCATCCAGCGAAGCGGCCATCGTCCAGCAGCTGGCCGCAGTGGACAGCTTCGCCGAGTCGACCATCGCCGAGGCTTCGAAGGAATCGCTCGGCGCCGCCGCAAAGACCACGGAGCGCGCCGCCACGCTGGGTCGCACGCCGTCGCTCGCTGCGTCGCTCGACGATGGAGTCATCACCGCCGGGCACATCGATGCGGTCACTCGAGGCTCAGGCCGACTCGAACCCGAGCAGCGCAACGAGCTGTTCGATCGAGTGGATCGGTTGGCGACCGTCGCGGCGGCGAGCACCATCGAGGAATTCCAGCGACGGGTCCGCCTCGAGGTTCGCCAGATGCAGCGCGACGATGGCGAGTCCCGGCTCGAGCGCCAGAAGCGAGCGACGCGCGTGTCCACTTGGACCGATGACGAAGGCATGTGGAACCTTCGCGGACGCTTCGACCCTGAGACAGCACTCCACCTCAGCGCTCGGCTGTCGGGTGCGGTCGAGACGCTATTCGTCGAGCAGGTTCCCGATTGCTGCCCGACCGACCCGATCGAGAAGCAGAAGTTCCTGACCGCGCACGCGCTTGCACGCCTTGTCCACAGCGACGTGTCCGCTCCCGCGGGTGCCCCGCAGGTGCTGGTCGTCATCGACGCCGACGCTCCCGAACAGCCTGGCCCGAGCGCACAGTGGTCGATCCCGGTCGAACTGCCTCCACGCGTCCTCGCCGAACTCGCGGACGATGCCACGGTGACCTCGGTGGTGGTGCGCAACGGCGTCGTGCTCCACGCTCCGGGCGCGCTCAACCTGGGTCGCAGCTCACGGCTTGCCAATCGGGCCCAACGCCGAGCACTGCGCGGGCTGTATTCCACCTGCGCGATCCCAGGGTGCGCAGTGCACTACGACCGCTGCAAGCTGCACCACATCGTCTGGTGGCGCAACGGCGGGGAAACGAACCTCGACAATCTGCTCCCCGTGTGTACGAAGCACCACACGAAAATCCACCACGACGGATGGGTGGTCCACCTCGGCACCGATCGAGTGCTCATGCTCACGTTGCCCGACGGAACTCGAAGATCGACCGGGCCACCGAGCATCCGAGCCGCATGACCGAGCCACATGAACGAGCCGCACGACCGCGCCGCATGACCGCGCCGTGCTCGACGAGCTCGCGGACTACGGGCCGGGGGCGCGCGCTGCCTAGGTTTTGACCATGGCCGCAGCATCATCGGAGGAGTACGGCGGCACGATCGGTACGACGTTGGCGGACTCGACCGCGTGGTGGCCGACCCGGCGTGACCGTGCGCAAGCTCATCGCAACGTGTTGATCGTGCTGTTGGACGACGTCGGCTACGCAGACTTCGGGTGCTACGGATCCGCGATCGCAACGCCGACCATCGATCGACTGGCTGACGACGGCGTGCGCTACACCGGGTTCCACACCACCGCGATGTGTTCCACCACGCGCGCCTCGCTACTGACCGGTCGCAACCACCACGCCGTCGGCATGGGATGCCTCGCCAACTTCGACTCCGGCTTCCCCGGCTACCGCGGCAAGATCGCCGCCGACGCGCCCACGATCGCCGAACGACTCAAGCCGCACGGCTACCGCAACTACATGATCGGGAAGTGGCACGCCACGAGCGTGACCGAGACCGGGCCGACCGGACCGTTCGACGGGTGGCCACTCGGGCGAGGTTTCGATCGCTTCTACGGCTTCCTCGACGCCGAGACCGACCAGTACTCCCCCGAGCTCGTCCGGGACAACACCCACGTCGCCGCGCCGGGCGATCACAGCACCGGGTATCACCTCACCGCCGACCTCGCCGACGAAGCAATCCGCAACGTCACCGACCACCACGCCGTGAGCCCCGACGTCCCGTGGTTCATGCTGTTCGCACCAGGAGCCTGCCACGCCCCGCACCAGGCACCGAAGGACCTGATCGATCACTACACGTCGATGTTCGAACACGGCTGGGACGTCGAACGCGAGCAGCGCCTCGCCCGCCAGATCGAGCTCGGCGTCGTGCCAGCAGGAACCGACCTGCCGCCACGAAACCTCGGCGTGAAGGCGTGGAGCGAGCATTCCGCAGACGAACACCGGCTCTTCGCCCGCCTCGCCGGTGCGTATGCCGCCATGCTCCACCACTTCGACGAGCACCTCGGCCGCGTCATCGAGACCTTGCGTTCAACCGGCCAACTCGAGGACACCATCGTGATGGTCCTGTCAGACAACGGGGCCAGCCAGGAAGGCGGCCCGCTCGGGTTCGTGAACGCGATGGCCCCGTTCAACATGGTCCCCGAGCCGCTGGACCAGAAGCTCGAGCGCCTCGACGACATCGGCGGACCCGACACCCATTCGAACTTCCCGCACGGCTTCGCGATGGCTGCGAACACGCCACTGCGCATGTACAAACAGAACACCCACAGCGGAGGCATTCGCGACCCGCTCGTCGTTCGCACGCCCGAGGGCGTACACACCGGCGACAGCGGACTTCGCCATCAGTTCTGCCACGTGTCGGACCTCGCCCCAACGGTGCTCGACCTGCTCGACATCG
>CALIOL010000233.1 GCA_938044705.1 uncultured Ilumatobacter sp.
TCAAAGGAGTTGCGATGGACGACATTCCCATCATCGACATCGAGCCGTTTCTCAGCGGCTCGCCAGCTGGAATCGCCAGTGTCGCGGCCGAGATCGACCGTGCGTGCACCGACATCGGGTTCTTCCAGATCGTCGGCCACGGCGTGCCTGCGACGCTCATCGACGACGTCTACAGCGCCGCTCGAGCGTTCTTCGCGCTCCCCGAGGACGAGAAGGCGCTGGCCGCTCAACCTGCCCCTGACCAGGTACGCGGCTGGTCAGGCGTCGGCAAAGAAGGGTTGTCGTACAGCCTCGACGAGGAAGCCCCGGGCGACCTCAAAGAGAAGATGGACATGGGGCCGCCGAACGTCGATCGCAGCGAGCCGTACTTTTCGGCTGAACTCGCCGGCCCGCACTTCGCGCCGAACGTGTGGCCACCGTCGCTTCCCGAATTTCGAGCCGCGTGGGAGCTGTACTTCACCACCATGAGCGAGGTGGCACGCCAACTGATGGCGATGTTCGCCGTCGGGTTGCAGCTCCCGATCGAGTTCTTCGAGGACAAGATCGACCACCACATTTCGATGCTTCGAGCGCTCCACTACCCGAATCAGCCGAACGAACCCCTTCCCGGACAGCTTCGTGCAGGAGCGCATTCAGATTACGGCAGCCTCACAATCGTCCGTCAGGAAGATCGCCCCGGAGGCCTCCAGGTGCACACGAAGTCAGGCGACTGGGCCGACGTTCCGGTCGTTCCAGACGGGTTTGTGGTCAACATCGGCGACCTGATGGCCGAATGGACCAACGACCGCTGGGTCTCGACGCTGCATCGCGTCGTCAATCCGCCTCGCGATCTCGCCGAGGACGCTGACAGGGTCTCGCTGGTCTTCTTCCATCAACCGAACTACGACGCGATGATCGAGTGCCTCCCGACGGTGCTCAGCCCGGGCGACACACCGAAGTACGAGCCGATCACCAGTGGAGATCATCTCTACAACAAGTTCGTCAAACAGACCTCGATGGGAGCGTCATGAGCGGCAAGGCATCGATCTCGTTCGCCTCGTACATCTGCGAGGACATCGAGAAGCTCTCGGCGTTCTACGCCGACCTGTTCGGTTTCGCAGAAGTCGACGAGCTGCGATCCGACATCTTCGTGGGACTCGATGTCGATGGAACGACGCTGGGCTTCTCGGCCGAGGTGGTGTACGAGATGCTGTCGATTCAGGACTGGGCGAATCCATCGGGCACGAAGCAGTACCTCACGTTCGAAGTCGATACCGACGATGCCGTGACCGAGACCTCCGAGCGAGCGGTGACGGCCGGCGCATCGCTGCTCCATCCGCCGTACGCCACGTACTACGGAGCCTTTCAAGCCGTGCTGGCCGACCCCGAAGGAAACGTCTTCCGCATCAACCACATGAGCTGAGCAGCAGCGGGGGTCAGCCCACGTTGCCTTGGATGTAGTCGTGAAGCTGATCGTTCTCGCGCTCGAGTTCGCCGAGGCGGAACTTCACGACGTCACCGATCGAGATCATCCCGGTGAGCGTGCCTGCTTCGTCCACGGTCGGCAGGTGACGGATCCTCCGCTCGGTCATCAACGACATCAGCGCGTCGATCGAGTCGCTCGGTTGGCAGGTGAAGACTTCTGCCGACATGCAACTGGCCACGTCTCGATCGAGGGTCGCAGCCCCTTCGGTGGCGAGCGCACGCACGATGTCTCGTTCGGACACGATGCCGTCGATCGTCGCCCCGTCCGCACTCGCGACGAGGGCTCCGAACCCTTTCTCTCTCAGCAGCGCGACCGCCTGCGAAAGACTCGCCGTCGGCGCGATCGTCACGACCTCCGACCCTTTCGTGGACAAGATGGATTGGACGTTCATGGTGCAGCTCCCTCTCGCGAAACGTCCAACATAGTGCACTCGTGAACGCCCGTCGACCGCCGTCATCTCCCACCGGCGAATGTGGAGGAATCGTGGCGATCAGCGCCCGGATCCCTCCACATTCGTGCTCGGCGCGAGAGAGCGGAGCCAGATCTCCTTAGAGGGTGAGCTCTCCTGCCTCGCCCACGATGGTTGCCCGCAAGCCCGCCGGCTGGTCGTTCGACTCCGTTGCGGTCACCGTCAGGTCGAGACCGAGTGCCGTGACGAGACCCAGCACGTCGAACGGCCGAGGGTGCACGATCGCAAAGTCGATCAGCTCGAGGCCTCCCGGTTGGGTGGTGTTCGGCTTGGGAGTCACACCCCAATCGATGACGAACGGGACGGTCCGATTCGTCGGGAACGTCAGCCGCCAAGCGAGCCGATCGCCGTCAGGTGTGCGACGGCTCATGTCGGCGATCGGCCCCGGGTCGTGCCCAGCAGCGGCCATCACGTCCGCGACGTCATCGATGTCCTCGCCATCCCCGGGACGCACGGCGAAACCGACGAGTGCTTGCCCCTCGCCTCCCGGGGCGAGGACGTCGTCGAGGCCAAACGGACGCGCCGAGCCCGAGGCAGGCGGGTCGGGTTGGCCGGGGTCGGGTGCGATCAGCTCGAGGTAGCACTCCCCGAGTGACACCAGCGCATTGTGTGTTCCCATCCCGTCGTGCGAACCGCCGAGCGCAGGCCGAACTCCTGTGGCTTCGTCGATCCAGTCGACCGCTGTCGAGAGTTCCGGAACTGCGTAGACGAGGTGGTCGATGACGGCCATGCACGATGATCGCAGGTCGCGACACTTCGCCGACCGACCCCGGAGAATGCGCTGGCGAAAACGGACGAAGCCCGGGCACCAGGCCCGGGCTTCGTTCGATGTTCAGCTCGCCGTGAGGCGACGCTTCACCAGCGGTAGTGAGCGAAGGCCTTGTTCGACTCGGCCATCTTCTGCATGTCGTCGCGACGCTTCATTGCTGCGCCGAGGCCATTGGCTGCGTCCAACATCTCGTTGGCGAGACACAGTGCCATCGACTTCTCACGACGGTTGCGAGCAAAGTCCACGAGCCAGCGGATCGACAGCGTCGTCGCACGGCGAGGACGAACTTCGACGGGCACCTGGTAGGTGGCACCACCGACGCGGCGGCTGCGAACTTCGAGCGGCGGCTTGACGTTGTCGATCGCACGCTTGACGGTGTCGATCGCGAGATCTTCGCCTTCGAGCTTGCTCTGGATGATCTCCATCGCGTCGTACACGATCTTCTCAGCGACGCTGCGCTTGCCGTGCAGCATGACCTTGTTGATCAGCTGCGTGACGACGACGGACTTGTAGATCGGGTCGGCGACCAGATCACGGCGGGGAGCGGGACCTTTACGAGGCATCTCTGATCACTTCTCCTTCTTGGCGCCGTAACGGCTGCGGGCCTGCTTGCGGTTCTTCACGCCGACTGCGTCGAGCGTGCCGCGGATGATCTTGTAGCGCACACCGGGAAGGTCGCGAACACGACCGCCGCGCACGAGCACGATCGAGTGCTCCTGCAGGTTGTGGCCTTCGCCCGGGATGTAGGCGGTGACTTCGATACCCGAGTTCAGACGAACACGAGCGACCTTGCGCAGCGCCGAGTTCGGCTTCTTCGGGGTGGTCGTGTACACGCGGGTGCACACGCCACGACGCTGCGGGCTGCCCTTGAGCGCCGGCGTCTTCGACTTGGTGACTTTCGAGCTGCGCCCCTGACGGACGAGCTGCTGAATGGTTGGCATGTTGAAGGAACCTCGTTCCGATCAGGATCGCCGTGCGCAACAGACGCACGGAGACATGTGGTGAGTTGGATGCGCCGAATGCGCACCCGCCGTACAGCGACCCACGAAGGGATTCCTCGCTGAGAGGACCCGGAAAGGCTACGGAGCCCCACCCACTCGCGCAACACGCGTGGGAGAGGGCTCGGTCTACAGGCTGGTGGATCCGGTGGCGTCGACCGAGAGATGCATCGCAACCGAAGCGAAGAGACACACTTCGCCGTCCGCATTCGGGGAGGCAATCACCTCATTGCCGCCGTTCACACCGGTGACCACGTTCAGGCTCGATGCCAGCGGGAACGGTTCCCCGCATGGATACGCCGTGACAAACCCGGTCCCTTCCGGAGCGACCGAGGTGACGTTGAGCACGACCGTGTTCGGCTGGGCAAACAGGCCAGCGCGACCAGCGACGTTCAGCGTGGAGGTCTCCCCGGCAGCAAGCTTGCCGTCGGCTTCGAAGAGACCATCGATGGTCACACCACCGGCTCGCGTGTCGAGCACGCGGGCCGGCGTGTCGAGCGATTCGAAGTTGGTGCCCGCCGGGATGTAGCCGACGACGTCGACGGTCAACTCGGTGCTCGCACTCGAGTACACGCAGATGTCTGCGAGTGGATCTTCCCCGGCCGCGACCAGGATTTCGTTGCCTCGGTTGATCTGCCCGACGTGATTGAGACTCGACGCCAACGGTCGGCCGGTCTCGCAGCTGTGCACCGTCACGAAACCAACACCATCGGGACGCACCGCCGTCACGTACAGCATCGCCGCCTGAGCATCGAACGGTACGTTGCCGCGGGCGAAGATGCGCGTCTGCACCGTGCCTCCCGCCCCGGCGGGTCCCGCTCCTTGCGACGATCCATCGAAGGTGACCCCGTTGGCGCGGGTATCCAGAAACCGCTGCGGCTCGATCGCTGTGTAGCCGGAGTTCGCCGGGACGTACCCGACCAGGTCGACGGTGAGATGCGCAGCTTCGGACGTGAAGAAGCACGCTTCGCCGCCACTGAGGCCAACGATGATCTCGTTACCGAGGTTGACGCCCTGCGTGTAGTTGAGCGATGCAGCGAGCGGCAGCGTGGGCAGGCATGCGTGGGCGGTAACGAAACCGAGACCCTCGGGCTGTACCGCGGTGACGTTGACGACGGCAGCGACCGCGTTGGCGGGCACGCCGGCTCGGTCTGCGACGGGCAGCCGCAGTTGTTCACCAGCCGCAAGCTTGCCGTCCTTTTCCGCCACGTTGTCGATGGTCTCGCCGGTCGGCCGGGTGTCCGCAAGGCGTGCCGGGTTGACCGGAGTCCAGATCGAGAAGACCGGCGAACTCACTTCCACCGCTCCGATGTCGACGCGGCCGACCGCTCGCCGGAGACCTCGCTGGTCGGTCACGCTCGGAATGAAGAGCAGGTTGGGTTGGCCCGCATTGATGACCGGGCTTCCCGGTTGCGGCAGGTGCGTGAGGGTCGGTCCGCCATTGTCCGCGAGCGGCCCGATTTCCGGGTTGACGCCGACCGTGTTGTCATCCGAGCCCAGTTGGAACACCGCGCCGGTCGTGTCGCCCACGAAGTTGTAGGTCGCCGTGACCCCCTGGGTCGTGATGTCGGAGGCGGAGCCGCCAGACGTGTTGCCCCACACGATGCTGTTCGACAGCACAAACGGAATCGTCTGACCGACGAAGATGCCGCCTGTTCCCACATCTGTGTCGTTTCCGGTGATCGTGGACCACGTCACACGGACGTCTCCGGTCACGTTGGACACCTTCACTCCCCCGGCAAACCTGCCCCCATTGCCCGAGATCGTCGAGTGAGCGATCGACAGGTTCGTGGCACCGTCGACGACCACTCCACCTTCGAAGGGAGTGCCAGCGGTGTTGTTGCTGACCGTCGACCGCAAGACCGTCACGTCGGCTGCGTTTGTGACGTAGAGGCCGGTGGCATTCGAGTCGGTGATCGTCGAGTCGATGACCTCGAGGCTGAGCGCGCCGTCCGAGCGCAGCCCGCCGCTGCCGCTCTCTGTTCCGCCGTTCCCGGCGAACGT
>CALIOL010000234.1 GCA_938044705.1 uncultured Ilumatobacter sp.
GAAGTTCGGAGCGATCAGGCAGTTCGGACCGGAGTCGCCACTGAACGCCGACTCGAAGACCGCGATGTCCTCGTCGTTGAACCCGGTGGTACCGACCACCGCGTGAATGCCGTGCATGCCGAGCCACGGCAAGGCGGTTCGGGCTGCGTCAGCAACGGTGAAGTCGACCACCACGTCGCACTGGGCATCGGCAAATGCCTGGAGGTTGGTGTTGAGCGCGACGCCGTCACATGGCGCTGGCCCGTCGGCATGACGGTCGACCGCGGCGACGAGCTTGAGTTCTGAGTCCGCCTCGATCGCAGCGCACACGGTGCGTCCCATCTGGCCTGCTGCTCCGTTGACTCCGACTCGCATGCGCCCGAGCGTACCGGGCCAGAAAACGGCGAACGGGCCACCTGGCAAGCTCGAGAGCAGCCAGGTGACCCGTTGTCGTCTGCAACGGTGAGAGGCGCTCGGCGCCTCCCACCACTTACTCAGCGGTGGCGCCGACGGCTTCCGCCGCGCCGGTTGCCGTTGTCAGCCTTCGGCCGCTCGCTCTTCGGCCCGAGGTCGCCGAGGTCGCCCTCGAGCTCAGCGTCGAAACTCTCTTCGAAGCTCACGGTCTCGATGTCCGAGTCGACCGATGCGGCTGGCGCATCGTTGCGTTCTTCGCGATCACGACGCGGAGCGCGCTCGCGCTTCGGAGCATCGTCAGACGAACCCGAGTCGCTGGAAGCAGCACCATCGCCGGCGACGAGCGGCTGGGTCGGCGTGAGGCTGACCTTGCCCTTGTCGTCGATCTCGTCGACCTTGACTTCGATCGGCTGACCGAGTTCGAGGACGTCGTCGACGGAGTTGATGCGCTTACCGCCACCCATCTTCGAGATGTGGACGAGGCCATCGCGGCCCGGGAGGATGTTCACGAACGCACCGAACTTGGTGATGTTCACGACACGACCCATGTACACCTCGCCGAGCTCCGCCTTGGGCGGATCGACGATGTTGAGGATCGCCATCTTGGCTTCCTCCATGCGCCAGGCCTCGACCGCACCGATGGTGACGATGCCGCGGGCTCCGTCGTCGTCGACGCCGATGTCGGCTCCGGTCTCCTGCTGGATCGTGTTGATGACCTTGCCCTTCGGGCCGATGACTTCGCCGACCTTGTCGAGCGGGATGTAGATCGTGCTGATCTTCGGTGCGGTCTCGGCGATCTCATCACGCGTGGCCGGGAGGGCCTCGTTCATGACGTCCAGGATCGCAAGGCGAGCCTCACGAGCCTGTGCGAGTGCATCGGAGAGCACGTCGGCCGGGATGCCGTCGATCTTGGTGTCGAGCTGGAGCGCCGTGATGGCGTCTTCCGTGCCGGCAACCTTGAAGTCCATGTCGCCCATGGCGTCTTCAGCACCGAGGATGTCGGTGAGCGTGACGTACTTGCCGTCCTCATGGATGAGGCCCATGGCGATGCCCGAGACGTGGCTGCGGACCGGCACACCGGCGTCCATCAGCGAGAGGCTGGACGAGCAGACCGAACCCATGGAGGTCGAGCCGTTCGAGGCCATGACCTCGGAGACGAGGCGCAGCGTGTACGCGAAGTCTTCCTGGTTCGGGATGACCGGCAGGACCGCGCGGGCTGCGAGAGCTCCGTGGCCGATCTCGCGGCGCTTCGGCGAACCGACGCGGCCGGTCTCACCGTTGGCCCAAGGCGGCATGTTGTAGTGGTGCAGGTAGCGCTTCTCGTTGTTCGGCGAGAGCGAGTCGATCATCTGGTTCATGCGAGGCATCGCCAGGGTGAGGACGTTCATGACCTGGGTCTCGCCACGCTGGAACAGACCGGAGCCGTGAGCGGTCGGCAGCACGCCGACTTCGGCGCTGACGGCACGCAGATCGCCCGGCGCACGGCCGTCGATACGAATTCCCTCATCGAGGACGCGAGCACGCATGACCTTCTTCATGAGGCTGCGAACGGCTTCCTTGACCATCTTGTTCTGACCCGGGAAATCGCCATCATCACCGCAGAACTTCTCGACGGCGTCGGCAGCGACTGCGTCGACCGCAGCGTTGCGCTCTGCCTTGGCAGAGATGGTGACCGCAGGCTTCATGGCCTCAGTCGAGAATGCTTCGACAGCGTCGAAGATCTCGGGGGTGTAGTCGAGGACCGGCGTCCAGGACATCGGCTCGATGGGGCCGTGTGTCGCAATGACGGACGCAACGAGCTGGCGCTGCAGTGCGATCGATTCCTTGATCCACAACTTGCAGGCCTGGAGGGCGTCGCCGAGGACTTCCTCGGTGACCTTCTTGGCGCCGTCGTCGTAGTAGTAGAACGCGTTCTCGGAGCCACCGGCTTCGACCATCATCACGGCGACGTCGCCGTCTTCCAGCTCACGGCCGGCGATGACGATTTCGAACGTGCCGTTCTCGGCTTCTTCGAACGTGGGGTGCGGGATCCATTCGCCCTCTTGGCTGTACGCCATGCGGACCGAACCGAGCGGGCCGTCGAACGGGATTCCGGAGATCATCAACGCAGCCGATGCGGCGTTGATGGAGAGCACGTCGTGCGGGTTTTCCTGGTCCGCTGCGAGCACGGTCGTGACGACCTGGGTCTCGTGGCGAAAGCCCTCGGGGAACGAGGGGCGCAGCGGACGGTCGGTGAGGCGACACGTGAGGATCGCGTCCTCGGTCGGGCGACCTTCACGACGGAAGAACGAACCGGGGATCTTGCCGGCTGCGTACGCACGCTCTTCGACGTCGACGGTCAGCGGGAAGAAGTCCATGCCGTCGCGCACGTTCTTTGCCGCGTTGGCAGTGGTGAGTACCTTCGTGCCGGAGATGGATGCCACCACGGCGCCCTGGCTCTGTGGGGCGAATTTGCCCGTCTCGAAGGTGAGTGTCTTGTCGGTCCCCGAAATGGGTCCAGACACGGAAATGGCTTCAGCCATGTTGATTCCTTTCATACGCAGCACCCTGCTGCGTTGCTTCTCTGCGAAGTGGCGATGCACCGGTTCCCAGGACGCTCCCCGAGATCAACAGCGCAAAGACTCCACACAGCATCTCGAAGTCATCTTCTGGGGCGACCTGCGCCTCGGACTTCGTTGACCGGACGTTCCGGTCACGAGTGAGTGTACCCACAGTGGCGCGATTCACACGTGATGCAGTCGCCGCATCGCCCAGCAGCGTCAACGCAAACCGGCCGCCCCCAAGAGGAGACGGCCGATTCGGTTCATTCGTTCAGTTCGCTAAGACCGGATCACGGCCTTCAGACGCGTTAGCGACGGAGGCCGAGGTCGGCGACGATCTTGCGGTAACGCTCGACGTCGATGCCCTTGACGTAGTCGAGCATGCGACGACGACGACCGACGAGCATGAGAAGGCCACGACGGCTGTGGTGGTCTTTCTTGTGCATCTTGAGATGCTCGGTGAGGTGCGTGATGCGCTCGGTCATGAGCGCGATCTGCACCTCGGGCGACCCGGTGTCGGTGTCGTGGATCTTGTGGTTCTCGATCGTTGCGGTCTTGGTTGCCATCGTGTTGGCCATCGTGGTACTTCGCCTTCTCCGGAAATCCGGGGATCGTCTTGTCAGGTCGCAGCTCGGTCAAACCGGTCTGCATCACGCCTGCGCAGCGGAACGACAGCGACCTGACGAACCAGCCCAAACGGACGGAACGATGCTACCGGCCAGGTCCTGATTACGCTCGCGGTCGATGGGGGCGGCGGTTCAACTCACCAAGGTGTCCAAGACGTTTGGGGACCTCCAGGCGCTTGCACCCGTCGACCTGTCGGTGGATTCCGGCGAGGTGGTGACGCTGCTCGGCCCATCGGGCTGCGGCAAGACGACGTTGTTGCGGCTGGTCGCCGGTCTCGAGCATCCGACGGCGGGTGTCATCACGGTCGACGGAGACTCCCCCAGCGCAGCCCGCTCGGGCAAACGGATCGGATTCGTTCCACAGGCACCAGCGCTACTGCCATGGCGCAGCGTTCGCGCCAACGCCGAACTGCTTCTCGACGTGAACCGAGGCAGCTCGCGCTCGACACCTGGAGCCACGGTGGACGATCTGCTCGATGCCGTCGGACTCGGCGACTTCGCCGACGCCCGACCACACGAGTTGTCCGGAGGCATGCAGCAACGGGTCGGATTGGTCCGAGCCTTTGCGCTCGACGCTCCCCTCCTGCTCATGGACGAGCCATTCGCCGCGCTCGACGAACTCACTCGAGCGGACATGCGACATCTCCTCACCCGCTTGCGCGAACCCAGCGGAGCCACGGTCATGTTCGTGACCCACTCCGTCAGCGAGGCGGTGTACCTGTCGGATCGCGTCGTGGTGTTGTCACCGCGGCCGGCATCGATCGTCGATGTCCAGACCATCGATCTCCCCCAACCGCGGTCGGCCGACATGGAAGACGCCGAGCCATTTTTTCAGGCGACCGTCAGCTTGCGCAGAGCCCTCACGGGAGGGCCGTCGTGAAGCTGGCGCGATCACTCGCCGCTCCGACGCTCGGCATCGCCAGCTTCCTCCTTGCCTGGGAGGCACTCGTCCGCGCCTTCGACATCCGCCGGTTCGTGCTGCTCGCGCCCAGCCAGATTCTTTCGACGCTCGTGGAGGACCCTGCGGCGTACTGGGGGAACACACTCGTCACGGCACGCCACATGATCGTCGGGCTGGTGATCGCGCTCGCGGTCGCACTGTGCGCTGGATCGGCCATGGCCGCGTCCCGCTTTGCCGAAGAAGCTGCACAACCCGTCCTCGTCGCCATCATGGTGACGCCCTGGGTCGCCTACATGACCTCGGTCGTCATCTGGCTCGACTTCGGTGAACGCCCGATCATCTTCCTTGTCGCCTTCACCTCCTTCCCGGTGTTCACGTTCGGGGTCGTGGGCGGCATGCGTTCTGCCGACCCCGCTGCCCGCGAGCTCCTCGCGAGCGTCGACGCCTCGAAGTGGGAAGTGCTGTGGCGGCTCCGGCTCCCCAGCGCGCTTCCGTCGATCTTCACGACCGGACGCTTTGCCGTTGCGCTCTCCCTCGCCGCTGCCTACTTCGCTGAAGGTTCCTCGTTGCAGCAACGCGGGCTCGGCGTGATCGGGCGGCGCGCCGCGCTGGACCAGACCGGTGGTGCGGAAGTGCTCTGGACCACCATCTTCTGCACCGCTGCTCTCGGCATTGCCGGACTGGTACTGCTGTCTGTGGCCGAGCGCTTCCTGCTGAAGTGGCATGCGTCTCAGCGAAGCTGAACCCGTGGTCCGAGCGGCTCTCGTTGTGCGTCATCTTGGACAGATCACAGATTGGTGACGGTTCGATGACCGTTCGTGAGCCGCGCGCCAACGCTGACTACCCTCGCCTCGGCTGGCGGACTCGACCGGCACCTCACGACCCCCGAGGAACCTCGAATGCGGACACCACTCATCGCGCTTGCGGCAACCATGACCCTGGGCATCGTCGCCTGTGGCAGCGGTGTCGACGGAACGGGCTCCGGCCCTTCGACGCCTGACGCTGCAGCGAGCTCGACATCTACCGAAGTCGACGACCGCCTCGCCGTCGTGGCTGGCTCGCCGTTTCCCGCGGAGCGGTGCGCCGCGAACGAAGCAGCTGAGACCATCACGTTCCTGACCGGCTTTGACTATGCCGCAGCGTCTTCGATCGTCGATGTGATCGTCGCCGACGCTGCCGGGTACTACGAAGAACTGTGTCTCGATGTGGAGATCCGCCCGGGATTTTCTGCCGCCAACTACCCACAGGTCGCGTCCGGTACCGCCCAGTTCGCTTCCGGAGGCTCGTTCAGCGAGGTCGTGGCGTTCAGCGCCGCCAACGACGCCGACTTCGTGGCCGCCACCGTCGAGGGCCGAACCGCGATCGACACGTTGATCATCAAGTCGGGACTGGCCACCGAGCTCGAGGCACTCGACGGGACGACGATCGGCGTCAAAGGAAAGCTGCCCCCGTCGATCGATGTCATGCTTCGCGGCGCAGGCCTCGTCGAAGGCGAGAACTTCGACACCGTGCTGTTGGACGGCTTCGATCCGGTCGCGCACATCGCGATCGAACCGATTGCCGGTCTTCCAGGTTGGAAGAGCAACGAGGTGGGAGCGTTGGAACGTGAGGGCATCGGCGTGCACCTGTTCGATCCGCTCGATTTCGGCGTTCCCGGGTCGTTCGGTGTGATCTTCACCAGCCAGTCGTTCATCGCCGAGCACCCCACCGCCGCTGAGGACTTCGTGCGGGCGACAGCACGTGGGCTCACCGATGCAATCGCTGATCCCACAGCTGCAGCAGAGGCCGCAGTCGCGCTGATCACGAGTAACGGCAACCCCAACTTCCTCTCGCCCGAAGGCGAGGTCTTCCGTTGGGAGACCGAGGCCCAGTTGGTACTGGAGGGCACGCCCGAGGGAATCGGACTCGGCGTTCCAGACCAGACCGCGTTGCAGAACGAAGTCGACGCATACGCCGCTGTCGGACTCTTCGGTGACGTTCCCGCACCGACAGCGCTGGACTACATCGCGGGTGGACTCGCAAGCGGCGTCTACGACGATGCTGCCGAAGTGGTCTGGCCGAGCTGAGGGTCAGTCGCTCGAGTCGATGAGCAACGTGCGAGCGTTCTCGACGTCGGCTCGCAACTGACTGATCAGCGCATCGATCCCGTCGAACTTCCGCTCCGAGCGGAGGAAGTGTGAGAAGCGCACGATCGCCTGCTCGCCATACAGGTCCCCGTCGAAGTCCAGCAGATGCGCTTCCAGGAGCGACGTCTCCGCGTGCTCGTAGAACGTCGGGCGCCGCCCGAGGTTGATAGCGCAGTCGTGGACCGTGCCATCGGGCCGTTCGTAGCGACCGGCGTAGACGCCGTCAGCTGGCAAACACATGCGGTTCGAGACTTCGACATTCGCCGTCGGAAACCCGAGCAGGCGGCCGCGCTGGTCACCCTTGACGACGTCGCCGCGGACTTCGAACGTGTGCCCGAGCATTTCGTTCGCAAGCGTGATGTCGCCTCCGGCGAGCGCTCGACGAATCGCCGTAGAGCTGACCGGCTCGTCGACGCCATCCGCACGCGGGAGCAAGTCGAGTGGCTCCACGTCGAAGTCGCTCTCGGCCCCGAGCTTGCGCAGCAGGTCGACGTTTCCGTCGCGCCCGCGACCGAAGTGGAAATCGTCACCGACGACGATGACCGCCACTGCGAGGTGTTCGACCAGCACGCGCTGCACGAATGCTTCAGGTGATTCCTTGGCCTGCCCTTCGTCGAACGGAACCATGACGACGGCATCGATGCCGGTCTCTTCCAGACGTTTCATCTTCTGTTCGGGACCCGTCAGCAGCTTCGGGGCAGATTCGGGTCGAACGACCGTTGCCGGATGCCGGTCGAAGGTCACCAGCACGCTGCGACACGAGCGTTCAGCCGCGAGGCGTCGCACGTGGTCGATGACCGCTCGATGTCCGATGTGGACGCCGTCGTAGGCACCGATCGTGATGATCGATCGTTCTCCGGGAAAGGCCGGGGTCGACTGGTCGGTGAGAATCCGCACGGGCGAAACGCTAGCTGGCGATACTTCGACTGGCGAAAGTGTCGGCCCTTGTCACCTCGATCGCCACCACCGGCGGTCTAGGCCGGAACGACCACCATGGGCTTCGCGTTGCCATCGTCGAGTCGCTCGTACACCGCTGCAAGCGTGCCGTCGGGGCGAAACAGCGCCCATGGCCCGTCACCGTCCCAGGCCGGGAGCACACGTCCATTCGAGACGAGATCGGCGTGTCGGCCACTGAGATCGACGCGATCGAGCGTGCGCACCGCATCTTCGACCGGCAGGAGGACGCAGTCGTCGGGCGGCCCCGCCTCTCCGATGGTGAAGCGACCCACCGCAGTCCGGCGCAGGTTCCGAAGGTGCGCGCCTCCCCCGAGGAGATGTCCGAGGTCGGCGGCGAGGGTGCGGATGTACGTGCCGGAGGTGCATTCGACTGCTGCGAGCAGCACGTTGGCTTCCTCCGTCGGCATCAACGTGAAGGAGTGGATAGTGACAGGGCGAGGCGGCCGATCGACCTCGATGCCCTCGCGCGCCAACTCGTGCAGTCGCTTTCCGTCGATCTTGATGGCCGACACCATCGGAGGAACCTGCTCGATGTCGCCGAGCAGGTGCTCGTTCACCTGTGCTTGTGCCGCTGCCACGGAGATCGTTCCCATGTCGTGGGTCGCGGTGACTTCACCGTCGGCGTCCAAGCTGTCGGTTTCCACGCCGAACACGATTTCACCGATGTACGCCTTGCGAGTCTTCTCGACGAACCGCAGCAGTTTGGTCGCCTTGCCGACAGCGACGACCAACACCCCGGTCGCGCTGGGGTCGAGCGTGCCGCCATGGCCGACCTGGCGCTCGTCGAACCGACGACGCAACATCGCCACGACGTCGTGACTCGTCACCCCAGAGGGCTTGTCGACGACCGCGATCCCGTGCGTCGTCGCCGGCTTCTTTCGCCGTGCCATACGAATCCCCGACGACTCAGCTGCGACGTTCGCGGTCGGCGCGGAGGATCTCGTCGATCCGCTCCGAAGAGCGAATGGCGATGTCCGGCTTGAAATCCAGAATCGGGGTCTTCTTCGCCTTGATCTGTCGAGCGATCGACGATTGCAACCGAACGCGATAGTCGGCGAAGGCCTCGATGATCTCCTCATCGCCCTCCTCGCCGGCAAGCGAGTCGAAGAACACGGTCGCACGGTTGAGTTCCGGATCGACGTCGATCCCGGTGACCGTCACGAAAGAGAGTCGCTCGTCGTCGAAGCGCACGAGATCCTCGGCGATGATCTCGCGCAGCGTCTCACCGACCCGCGCCGAGCGCGGGTACTTCGCTCCCCCACCGTTTCGACCGCCACGAGACTGATTTCGAGCCATGCCCTCAGCCTACGGGTACCCGAGCTACGTGAAGTCGGGGGTTGCCCGGTTCGAGCGCTTCAGTTCGGCGACACCACTCGTCGCCAGCTTCTCGACGGCGTCCCACAGTTCGCTCGCCTCGACCCCGGTCGGTGCCTTGGAGATGACCGGCCCGAAGAAGCTGCCTTCGCGTTCCGTGCCGGGACGAAACGACAAAATGGGCGTGCCCACGTCCGGGCCGGTTCGACTCAATGCCAGCTCGGTCTCGGCGCGGATGTACGCATCGTGAGACTCGTCGTCCGCAGCGCTGACCAGGGCTTCGTCGAAACCTGCTTCAGCGAGCAACATGGTGAGGAACTCGATCGAGCTCTCCCGTGCTTCCTCACGACGGCGGTCTCGGTGCAGCGCCTCACCGAGCACCGTGTACCAACGCCCCACTGCATCGGCGTCGGCATCGCCCATCGTGAGACGGATCTCATCCGCGATCCGCAGCGCACGGTGGCCGACGTAGTGACCGGCCCGATACTCAGGCGTATACCACTCCTGGGTGTTCTCCTCGTTGAGGATCCACAGCGAGATGAACCGCCAGTCCACCGTGTACGAGCGTTGTTGTTGCACATCCACCACCCAACGGGAGGTGATCCAAGCCCATGGTCAAACCGGGTCCCAGAAGAAGTCGAGGTCGACCTGGCTCACGTCAGCACGGGGTGGTGGCACGCCACGAAGTGGTTCGGGGCGACTTCACGGATCTGCGGTTCGATCGAGCGGCACTCATCGGTCGCAGCGGGGCACCGAGAGTTGAACCGACAGCCCGCAGGCGGGTTGATCGCGGAAGGAAGCTCTCCCTCGAGCGTCTGATCTTCCACGACCACATCTGCGCCGGGGATCGCTGCCATGAGCGCCCGGGTGTAGTGATGGGTCGGCTTCTCGAACAGGTCGTCGGAACCGGCGACCTCACAGGTCTTGCCCATGTACATCACCATCACGCGGTCGGAGATGTTCTTGACCACCGACAGGTCGTGGCTGATGAAAACGAGCGAGACGCCGTAGCGCGCTTTCATGTCCTCGAGCAGGTTCAAGATCTGGGCTTGAACGGAGACATCGAGCGCCGAGACCGGCTCATCGCAGATGATGACCTTCGGGTCCAGCACGAGTGCCCGGGCAATCGAGATTCGCTGGCACTGTCCACCCGAGAACTGGTGCGGTTTGCGCTCGCCGTAGCGAGGATCGATCCCCACCGCTTCCATCAACTCATCGATGGTGTCGAGGGTCCAGCTGTCGTTCTCACCCCAGACCTTCAGGCCGTCGGAGATGATCTCGGTGACCGTCCGGCGCGGGTTCAGCGACGAGATCGGGTCCTGGAAAATCATCTGGAACTCGGGCCGGATCTGGCGCATCTGTTCCTTGGACAGCTTGGTGATGTCGAGTCCCTTGAACCACACCGACCCGGACGTGGGCTTCGGCAGCTGAATCGCTGCTCGAGCGGTGGTCGACTTACCGCAGCCGGACTCCCCCACGATGCCGAGGGTCTCACCTTCGACCAGGTCGAAGCTGACGTCAGAGACCGCGTGGACGGTTCCGCCCGAAATCGGAAACTCCACGACCATGTGCTCGACACGAACGAGAACGTCATCGCTCTCGCGGAGATGTGCTGTTCCTGATCCGGCCATCAGACGAGTTCTCCCACGATTTCCTTCATCGACATTCCACCGGCATTCGCACCGGCCTCGAGGTTGGCTTTCAACGCCGCATCGCCATCCGGAGTACCCACGGGGTGGAAGCACGCCCAACGGTGATCGTCGGAGCCGCCCGACGTACCTTCGAGCACCGGTTTGGCGTTCAGGCAGTCCGGTTGTGCGTGCCGACAGCGCGCAGCGAAGGCGCAACCCTGCGGCGGGTCGAGCAGGTTCGGTGGGCGACCCGGAATCGGCTGCAGCCGAGTATGGCTCCGCTTCGCCGGGTTCGGAATCGATTGCAGCAAGGCCTGTGTGTACGGGTGGCGCATGTCTGCAAACAGATCGTCGGTCTTGCCGACTTCCATCAGACGGCCCGCGTACATCACGCCGATGCGGTCGGCGCGACCGCGAGCCACCCCCAGGTCGTGGGTGATCAGGATCATCGACATCTTGCGTTCGATCCGCAACTCGTCGAGCAGGTCAAGAATCGACTTCTGCACGGTGACGTCCAGGGCAGTCGTGGGCTCGTCGGCAATCAGCAACCGAGGCTCGCAAGCCAGCGCCATTGCGATGACGACACGCTGACGCATGCCTCCTGAGAGCTCGTGCGGATACTGGCGCATCCGCTGTTCCGGAGACGGGATGTGCACCTGCTTGAGCAACGCGATGGCTCGCTCGCGAGCCTCTGACTTCGAGACCTTGAGGTGGTAGCGCATCGCTTCCATCAGCTGCGCGTCGATCCGCTTCACCGGATTCAGCGACGTCATCGGATCTTGGAAGACCATCGCGACGTCGACGCCGAAGAAGTGCTTGGCCTCGCTCTTCGACAGGGTGTCGATGTCTCGTCCACCGATCTCGATGGAGCCCTCTCGTTTGCCGTTTCCTGCCAACAGGTTGATCAGCGTGCGGGAGAACACCGACTTGCCGGAGCCCGACTCGCCGACAATGGCATAGGTCTCGCCTTCCGCCAGTTCGAGCGAGACACCGTCGACAGCCCGGAGATTTCCAGCGGGCGTTGAGAAGTCGACAGCCAGATTCTCGACCTTGAGCATGGTCTCGGTCACAGGCTTGCCTCCCGGATGTCGAAGCGCTTCAACAATTGGTCCCCGACGAAGTTCAGCGACAGCACGGTCAAGAAGATCACGAGGCCAGGCATCGCAACCATGTGCGGCGTGTCCGCGAATTTGATTCGGCCCTCAGCGATGACCTTGCCCCACGTGAGGGTGGGTGGCTCGACACTCAGACCGAGGAACGACAGCGTGCCTTCGACCACGATGATGATGCCGGTGGTGAGGAAGGCGAACGAGACCAAGGTCGGCATCACGTTCGGGAGCACCTCGCGGAGCAGGATCTTCGAACGCTTCACACCGAGCACCTCAGCCGCTTTCACGAACTCGCGGTCCGCGACCTGCAGCGTGCTGGCTCTGACGATGCGGGCGAGCGCCGGGATCGCCAGCAGCGACAAGGCGAAGATCACCGTCGTGAGCTCTTGATTCCGAATCGTGACGATGAAGATCACCAGCAGGAGCGCAGGAATCGACAGCGTGACGTTGATGATGAGCCGCACGAGTGAGTCGACCCAACCCCGGTAGTAGCCGGCGATCAGACCCATACCTCCGCCGAGCCCGATGCCGATCGCTGTCACGGCGAACCCCACGAACAGCGAAATCCTGCCCCCTTCGACCACCTGAGAAAACACGTCTTCACCGAACGACGCGTTACCGAACGGGTACTTCCACGACGGTCCAGCGTTCAGTGCGTCTTGATTGATGCCATCGGGATCTCGGAGAAACGGCAGCGACTCTCCGAAGATCCAGCCCAACAGGACGAGGACCACGACCAGCACGAGCCACGCCACCGCCAGGGAGAAGACGACGTTGCGCTTCTTACCTGCTCCAGGGGCGCTCGCAGCCTGCGCCTCGGCGGCGTGTTGGCTTTCGACAGCGATTTCTTGTGCGACGTTGGTCATCGTTCGTCGTCCGCTTTCACTCGGGGGTCGACGGCGGTATACAGCACGTCGATCAGCGTGTTCGTCAGGATGAACAAGGCAGCGACCAGCGCCACGATGGTCTGCACAGCAAAGAACTCACGACGGGCAAAGGCGGCGATCAGGTAACTCCCCATGCCGTCGAGGTCGTAGATGAACTCGACGACGATCGCGCCGTTGACGAGCTGCGCGATGTTCAGACCCAACACGGTGATGAGGGTGACCGTCGACGGACGCAGCACGTGACGGAGCAGGATGTGCGAGTTGGACATGCCCTTGGCTTTCGCGACCGACACGAAATCCTGTTGCAGGTTTTGGATCATGTCGGCCCGGAGGAGCCGGAGGTAGACCGGGGTTGCTGCCAAACCGAGCACGAGCGTCGGGAGCCAGATCGACTTGAGGTGTTCTCCGATGCCCTCGCTCCAGGGTTGATAGCCGGTGAGCTGATAGATGTCGCGCTCGATTGCGAACGCGTAGCGGAGTGT
Organism: uncultured Ilumatobacter sp.; assembly: GCA_938044705.1. Classification (GTDB taxonomy): domain Bacteria; phylum Actinomycetota; class Acidimicrobiia; order Acidimicrobiales; family Ilumatobacteraceae; genus Ilumatobacter_A. The sequence continues at coordinate 12,967 of CALIOL010000234.1, forward strand.
CTCGCCCAGCACGAAGACGGGGATGGACAGCAGCGCGAAAGCGAGGAAGTTCGTGTTGTTGTCTGCGAGCCTGCCGCCCGCGAAAATGCTGTAGACCGCCGCAAAGGCGATCACGATGGCAAACAGCGAGGTCAATCGGAATCCGGAGAAGAACCCGATCAAGAGGAGGATGCCGACTCCGGCGGGCAGCGCCCACTTGGGGAGACCTCGTCCCCCTCTCCCGGCTTGGTAGGCGGACCAGATTCCCAGCGGCACCGCCAAGAAGAGCGCGGTCAGCTGGCTGTACAGGAACAGCCACGCCGTACGTGGCAGTCGCTGTTTCATGGTGTCGGACAGCGTCTCACCGTTCTTGTAGAACGCGAGTCCGAGGTCCCGGTCGATCACCAGTTGCTTCGCCCAGTCGGCGTATTGAGCAAAGACGTTCTTGTCGAGGCCGCGATCCTCGACGCACTCGTTGACGTTCTCGACGCTGGCGCCTGTGCCGAGCGCGGTCACGCACGGCTGCGCGTTTCTCGACACACCCAGCTCCTCGAGCGCCTGCTTCGTGCTTTCGTCACCAGTGGTGAAGCTGAGCATCGCCGAGACGCCGAACGTCACGAGCACGAGGACCAACAACGCACCGCCGAAACGCTTGAGTGCGAAGATCGGGCCCGCCGAGTACACGATCCACGCCACGATGGCTGCGAACGCGATGAGAAGAAGAATGAAAAGCATGAAGTGAGGTCAGCCGATCTGCCGGGTCAGGCCGGTCGCGGGGAGCACCAAAAGCGCTCCCCACGACCGGAGTGTTCAATTCCGATTCAGCGCTTCGTTCAGCCGATCCACGCCTCGTGGAGGAACAGTCGACCAGCGAACTGACCGACGACTCGGGTTTCGCCATCGAGCGTCACGGTGTTCACACCGTTCGTCCCTGCGGCAACCGGGTTGTTCCACTCTGTGGTGTTCAGCCACATGTTGTAGACGTTCTCAGCGAAGAGCCCGTTGATCTGCTGTCCGAGTGCATCGAGCTCGCCGAGGTCGTCGGTGGCCCAGCTCTGCAGGAGCAGGTCGTCGAGAGCCGGATCGATGATCCGACCGAAGTTGAGTGCGAGGCCCTCAGCGTGGCGGCTGTGCCACCACACGAACTCGAGACCGGGGTTGCCCTGGCCATGGTTGCGCCAGAGGAAGGTCTCGAAGTCGCCACTGATTGCTCGCGTGATGAGCTCGGACTGGTCGAACTGGTCGATGTTGACGTTGAGGCCGCAGTTGTCCGACCACATCTTCTGGAACAGTTCAGCGGTGAGCAGGTTCGATGGCACGTTGGTCGTGCCGTAGTTGATCACTTCTGGTCGACCGATCTCGTCGAACAGGGCGCTACCGGCAGCCGCATCGAACTGCGGGAAACCCGGATCCTCGACGTAGCCGAGCGACCCTTCGGCAAACGGTCCGTTAGCCAGGTCGTTACCCGGCGCCCGAAGCGTCAGGTACAGGTCGCGATCGGTGCACAGGGTGAGTGCTTCGCGGACCTGCGGGTTGTCGAACGGCGGCTTGGAGTTGTTGAACATGAGGTAGGTGGTCTCACGGTCAGCTGCGCCTGGGGCCAGGCTGTTGCCGTCGTTCACCCAATCGCCGGTCCAGAACTCCTTGTTCTCGCCGAAGCTGTCCAAGTTGACGTTCGCGTCACCGGATTCCATTGTTGCGCGGCGTGCGGAGACGTCCGGAACGGGCCGGAAATCGATGCCGTCGAGGTACGGAAGTGCTTCTCCGTTGCCGTCGGTGCGCCAGTAGTCCGGGTTCGCCTCGAGGCTGGTGACTTCGTCACGAACCTGGTCGACCATCGTGAACGGGCCGGTGGCGATCATCAGATCGCTCGCACGGGTTTCACTGTCCCAGAAGCTCGGGGCGATCAGCCAACCGGTACGTCCGGCGAGGTTGTTGCCGAACGTTGCGAATGGCTTGTTGAACGTGACGGTCACGGTGTTTGCGTCGGTCAACACGATCGACTCTTCAGCGACACCGCCTGCAAGCGGCGACCCAGCGACGAGATCGAGGAAGACCTGCCCCTGCAGCAAGCCACTCGCCATCTCGATGAGGCTCCGCTGAACAGCTGCGCCGTCAGCCGGAGTGCCGTCGTGGAACGTCACACCTTCCCGCATCGTGAGCGTGTGCGTGGTGAAGTCATCGCTGACCTCGTACGCCTCGAGCAGGAACGGTTGCACTTCGCCGTTCTCGTCGATGATATTCAGTGTGTCGGCGACCTGGTTCATCACCGAGATACACGCCACGGCGCAGTTGGCTCCGGGGATGTCCCAGGTATCGGACTCGGCTTCGAGCAGCGCAACGAGCGTGCCGCCGCGGGTCACCCCTTCGACTTCGACGACTTCGCCGTTGTCTTCGTTCGGGTCGGCAGCGCCGTCATCGGTGTCTTCGGTGTCACCAGAGTCGTCTTCACCGGCATCGTCTTCGCCGGCGTCGTCCTCACTGGACTCTTCTTCGGTCGACTCCTCAGAGTCGGTGTCAGTGGTTTCTTCGGAATCGTTCTCGCCGGATTCGGATCCGCCGTCACTGCTGCCGCCACAGGCTGCTGCAATCAGCGCACCTGCGACCAGCGGTGCGGCTACGAGACGTAGACGTCGTTGCATGAGCTTTCCCCCTTCATGCGAATCCCGGGTGGATTCGACTTGTCAGGAGAGTATGTCACCCGTCACACCACAGAAGAAATCACGGAGGAGAAATCTGCCGTCGGGCCAATTCGACCGACGGCACCGCGACGTCGACGTGGTCAGAGTTCGGTTCGTGCGACGGCGACGTCTTCGTAGGTCTCGATGATGTCGCCCGGCTTGAGGTCCTGGAAGTCGTCCAGCCCGACACCACACTCGAAGCCCTCGCGGACTTCTCGGGCATCGTCCTTGAAGCGCCGCAGCGATGCGATGGCGCCCTTCCAGATGATCGTGCCTTCGCGGAGGAATCGAACCTTCGACCCTCTGGTGATGACGCCGGACGTCACCATGCAACCAGCGATCGCACCTTGCTTCGGAACTCGGAAGATCTCGCGCACCTCGGCTTCGCCGGTGACCTGCTCGGCGTACTCGGGATCGAGCATGCCGACCATCGACAGCTCGATGTCTTCGAGCAGCTTGTAGATGATCTCGTAGGTCCGGATCTCGACCTCGGCCTGTTCGGCGGCCTTGCGAGCCTTGCCGTCAGGGCGAACGTTGAAACCGATGATCGTTGCGTTCGTCGCTTCGGCGAGGGTGATGTCGTTCTCGGTGATGCCACCCACAGCTCGGTGAACGAAGGACAACTCGACTTCGTCGGTGTCCAGTTGACGCAGCGAACCGGTGACCGCTTCGAGCGATCCCTGCACGTCAGCCTTCAGCAGCAGGTTGAGTTCGGCCTTCTCGCCCGCCTGGATCTGAGCGAAGATGTCCTCGAGCTTCGTTCCGGTCTTGACTCGGGAGTCCTCGCGGAGGTGCCGTGCCTTCAGACGGATGGCGCGAGCCTCACCAACGGTTTGCGCGGTCTTGTTGTCCGGCGCAGCGCGGAACTCGTCGCCAGCCTCGGGGACGTCGGACAAACCGAGCACCTGGACCGGCGTCGAGGGACCAGCAGACTTGACCTGCTCGCCCTTGTCGTTGATCATCGCTCGAACCTTGCCCCAGGTACCACCCGCGACGATCGGGTCGCCCACCTTGAGCGTGCCCTTGTCGACGAGGATCGTCGCAACGGGGCCGCGGCCCTTGTCCAGCTGCGCCTCGATGACGAGGCCTTTGGCGCGACCGTTCGGGTTCGCTTCGAGTTCTTCGAGTTCTGCGACGACCTGAAGCTGCTCGATCATCTCGTCGACGCCTTCGCCCTTGAGCGCCGACATCTCCACGACGATCGTGTCGCCGCCCCACGACTCGGGAACGAGCTCGTACTCAGCGAGCTGCGTGAGCACCCGCTGCGGATCGGCGTTCTCCTTGTCGATCTTGTTGACCGCCACCACGATCGGCACATCAGCGGCCTTCGCATGGTTGATGGCTTCGATGGTCTGCGGCATCAAACCGTCGTCTGCCGCGACCATCAGGACGACGATGTCGGTGGCCTCGGCACCACGGGCGCGCATCTGCGTGAACGCGGCGTGACCCGGTGTATCCAGGAACGTCACCGAACCACTGTCGTTCGACACGGTGTATGCGCCGATGTGCTGGGTGATTCCGCCGGCCTCGCCGTCAACCACGTTTGCACCGCGGATGCGGTCCAGCAAGGTGGTCTTGCCATGGTCGACGTGACCCATGACGGTGATGACCGGAGCGCGCGGCTCCAGATCCTCGTCGTCATCAGAATCGTCGAACAGCTTCTGCAACTCGACTTCTTCTTGCTGGCCGGGCTCGACCATCAAGATCTCGGCGCCCACCTCGAGCGCGAACATCTCCATCTGCTCGTCCGCGAGCGTCATGGTCGCAGTGACCATTTCGCCGTTGGTCAGCAAGAAGCGCAGCACGTCCGCAGACGTGCGGTTCAGCTTGGGACCGAACTCCTGCGCAGAGACGCCTCGCTCGATGATGACCTCTCCCTCGGGGACAGGAACATCGGACGACGTGTACTGCGTTGCTTGTGGCTGCAGCTCGTCCTGATCGCGACGACGCCTGCGGCGTCCGGTACGACGAGGAGGTCTGCGACCGCCACCGGGACGACCGGCGCCACCGGGGCGCGGGCCACCTGGTCCGCCACCGGGACGAGGAGCACCGCCACCGGGTCCGCCGCGGTAGCCGCCACCTCCACCTGGACGGTTGCCGGCAGGCGCGGGACGCGATGAGCCCGGAGGTGGAGGAATCGGCTTGCCGGACGGCGACAGCGGCTTTGCGCCACCCGGAGGTGGCGGAACCGGCTTGCCGGACGGACCGACGGGACCACGCGCGCTCGGCGCAGCGGGATCAGGTGTATCGGTCGGGATCGGCGGATGCGCATCCGGCGGCGGGGTGCCGTCGGCGCTCGGACGAGCACTCGAGATGACCCGACGCGGTTCGGGCGCGGGAGGCGGCGGAGCGGGCGCCGGGGCCGGCTTCACCGATGCAGCAGCCTTCGGAATCGGCTTGCCTTCGGCTGCGAGAACGACGAGGTCGGCAGCCGACGGACCTGCGGGTTCAGTCGGAACCGTCGGGGCGGTGCCGACGGGCGCCTTCCCGGGCGGAGGCGGCGGAGCCGGCTCAGCGGGGGTCGGGTCGACTGGCTTGCTGTCGCCGACCTGTGGGCTGCTCGCTGCCGGCGGCTCGGGTTCGGGCGTCGGAGCGCTGTCGGCCGGCACGTTGCTGCTGATCGTGCTGCTGATCGTCTTGGCCTCGACCGGCGGTTCGGACGCAGCAGTGTCCGCGCCAGCGTCGGCAGCAGCGGCATCCTCGGTTGCCTCAGCTGCGACCTTCTTGACTGCAGCCTTCTTCTTGGCCGGAGTCTTCTTCGCCGCAGCCTTCTTCTTGGCTGGGGCCTTCTTCTTCGCGGCGGCCTTCTTGACGGGCTTGGGCTCTTCGGGCTGCTCGTCCCGGGTGAGTCCTTCACGCTCGGCGCGACGACGGAGCATGTCGGCGTACGCCTCTTGCAATGACGACGATGGCGCTTTAGCGGCAACACCCGCGACTTGCGCGAGGTCCAGGACCTCTTTGTTGGTCATCCCCAGCTCTTTCGCGAGCTCGTGGACGCGGATCTTCTTCGCAGGCACGTTTCGATTCAACCTTTCCCTGTCGTCATTCCCTCACCCAGCACGCAAATCAGCGGGTGTGTCTCATTCGTCTTTCGGCGAGTTGTCGATCGCTCGACGTATCGCCTCGATGTCATCTGCTTCGATCGGCGTCTTCCACGCCCGAGCGAACTGTTTGGCACCGACGGCTGCTTCGAAGCATTCGACCGAGATTCGGTCATCGCTACTTCGACACACCCAGGCGCCACGTCCGTTGCTCGCTCCATCGACATGGAACGTAGGACCGCCGTCGCTCGTGGACCGCGTGACGCGAACGAGTTCGCGCGTCGGTCGACGAGTACGGCAGCCGATACAGCTGCGGACGGGGCGGAGTTGATCAATCGCTGGACCCGGCCTTCGTGTAACCGGCAGCCTCGGCAGAATCCGCCGTGTCGAACCAAATCTCGGCAACCGCAGACCCGTACCACTGGCCGTCGGGCTCGTGGTACTTCATCGAATCGGCGTTGCCCTTGATGGGAAATCCCTCAGGGGCTTCGCCTGCATCCTCGAGTGGAGCGTGCGACCCAGCGGGACCGTCGCTCGACGTCTCGACCTCGTCGCTCTCGTCGCCGGCAGCCTCGGCGCCGTCGTCCTCGGTGCCCTCGTCGGAGTCCTCGGCATCGCGTGCAGCCTGACGCGCAGCGGCGGCTTCTGCTGCCTGCTGGTCCTGCCATGCTGACTCGGAGATGACGGTGCCGTCGCTGGCGTGCCATTCCATTTCGCCGGTCTCGGTGTTGGCGACCCACTGACCGTCCGCGTAGTCGACTTCTTCGTCGCGGCCGCCCGAAGGAATCCCCTCGGCGTATTGCGTCTCGGATCGGATGTCGACACGCACTCCGGTGAGGCGCGCTGCGAGTCGGGCGTTCTGGCCTTCGCGTCCGATCGCCAGGCTGAGTTGGTGATCGGGAACGATCACATCGGCCTGGGTTCCGTCGTCGGAGATGATGACCTGCGTGACCTTTGCAGGAGACAGCGCCTTGGCGACGAAGTCAGGAAGGTCCTCGGAGAACGGGACGATGTCGATCTTCTCGCCGCGCATCTCGTTCACGACCATGCGGACACGGCCACCACGTGCGCCGACGCACGCGCCGACCGGGTCGACGTTGTGGTCGTTCGACCAGACGGCGATCTTCGTGCGGTGTCCAGGTTCGCGAGCGCAGGCCTTGATCTCGACGATGCCGTCGGCGATCTCGGGAACTTCGAGTTCGAAGAGCCGCTTGATCAGACCCGGGGGGGTACGTGACACGACGATCTGCGGGCCCTTGGGCGTGCGACGCACTTCGACGATGTACGCCTTTTGACGCTCGCCTTGTGCGGGACGCTCGAACGGCACCTGCTCGGCCTGCGGCAGGAGCGCCTCGGCGCGGCCGAGGTCGAGCAGGGTGTAGCGCGTGTCGGTGCGCTGGATGATTCCGGTGACGATGTCACCTTCGCGGTTCGCGTACTCCTCGAACTTGCGGTCCGACTCGACTTCGCGGATTCGCTGGCTCATCACCTGGCGGAAGGTCTGAGCAGCGATGCGGCCCATCTCTTCCTTCTTCGGGGTGTCGTCGCGCTCGTTGACCCAGTTGCCGTCTTCGTCGACGTCGTACGCGATGAAGGAGAAGTCCATCGTCTCGGGGTTCACTTCGACCACGACCTCGTCAGCAGCGTCGGGGCGCCGCTTGTACGCCGATGCCAAGGCATCGACGAGGACGTGCAGAAGCGCATCCTCCGTCAGGCCTTTCGTCTCGGCCAATGCCGAAATCGCTTCACTCATGTCGAGATTCGTCACGACTGCTGCTTCTCCTTCTTGTGCGAGGTGTTCTTGTTCGACGAGTTCTTGGTCTTGGTGTTCCCAGGGCCCTTGCCGGGTTTCGGCTTGGGACCCCACTCGAAGATCGTGCGCGCCTTGTCGACGTCGGCAACGGAGATCGTTCGTTCGTCCCCGTCCGAGGTCAGCACGGTCGCGGTCGAGTCGTCAGCGGAGACGAGCTTGCCGTCGATGCGCCGGGCCTCACCTTCGGAGACCGCGTGGCCGGCCAGACGAACGGTGATGTCCTTGCCGACTTCACGCTGGAAGTGAGCGGGTGTGCGCAGCGACCGTTCCAGACCGGGGCTGGTGACCTCGAGCGTGTACTGGCTGGTGATCGGGTCTTCGTGGTCGAGTTCACGACTGATGAGCCGCGTCGCGAGCGAGAGCGTGTCGAGACTGATGCCGCCGTCCGAACCGGGAGGGGTGTCGACCGTGACGCGAATGGTCCCGCCACGGCGCTCAACGTCGTAGAGATCGAGATCGAGATCGGAGGTGATCGGTTCCACGAGCGCACGCACTCGATCGAGTTCGTTTGCCATGTCGATTCACCTCCCTTTCGTCTCGCCGCTCATGCGACGTGTTCGGGTCCATTCAACAAACAAGGCGTGAGGCTGCCGCCCCACGCCTTGGTCTCAGAACCAATTTGCGGGAATTGATGCTAGCAGCTGGCGAGGAGCTTCGGGCCGTCCGACGGAGCTGTCGAATCGTGACGTCGACAGCGTGTCTGGCACGATCTCGACCGATGCCATCGGACTCCCAACGCACGTCGACATTCGAGTTTCTCGGCATGGGGGTCGCGGCGGACGACTACCTCGTGCCGATCACCGATCGAGCCGTCGGAGGCGGGCGAGGTTCGCTCTTCGGCGGTGTAGGCCTCGCGGCCGGCGTCGCCGCGATGGAGGCGCACACCAACAAGCCTGCGGTGTGGGCCACCGCTCAATACGTGGCGACGCTGTACAACCCGTCCGAGATGCACCTCGCGGTCGACACCCCAGCGGTCGGGCGCAGCGTCACGCAGTGTCGATTGCAGGCTCGATCCGACGGTGCCGAGATCGTCAACGTGCTCGGTGCCGTGGGCGAGCGACCCGAGAAGCTACGCGGCGTGTGGGACACGATGCCCGACTGTCCATCGCCCTCTGAATCGATCGACCCTGAACGCCAATTCGACTACCCGAGCCTCCACGATCACGTCGAGGTCAAGATGGCGCGTGGGATGTTCGGCTTCTCCGGCGTCGGTGAGCCGACGGGAGACAACCGGTCGTTGATCTGGGTTCGGATGCCCCAGGTCCGCGTCGA
>CALIOL010000235.1 GCA_938044705.1 uncultured Ilumatobacter sp.
CAGTACTGGAAGTTCAACGACCCGTACACGTGGGTCAACTCGGGTGGGCTCGGCACGATGGGCTTCTCGATTCCGGCAGCGATCGGAGCGAAAGCAGCCATGCCCGATCGCACCGTGTGGGCGGTGGACGGCGACGGGTGCTTCCAGATGACGGCGACCGAGATGATCACGGCGACGCTCGAGAAGCTGCCGATCAAGGTCGCGCTGTTGAACAACAGTTTCCTTGGCATGGTTCGGCAGTGGCAGGAGATGTTCTACGACGAGCGGTACTCGTCGGTGTTCCTCGACTCTGCGAACGTGCCCGACTTCGTGACCATGGCCGAGTCGATGGGTTGCGTCGGGATTCTCGTCGAGTCGCCCGAGGAGGTCGGACCTGCGATCGAGAAAGCCAACTCGATCAACGATCGGCCGGTCGTGGTCGAGTTCCGAACCGATGCGAGCGAAGGCGTGTTCCCGATGGTGCCGGCCGGTGCGAGCAACACCGACCTCATCCTGCCGGCGAGCCAGCGCAGCGAAGCGGAACGGCTCAAGCCCGTTCCGGAACCCGTGGACACCAAGCTGAAGGATGGACACTGAGATGCCCCGCACACGTGAATACGGCGTCAACACCTACCGAGAGACCATGAACCATCACATCTTGTCCGTGCTCGTCCAGAACCGGCCCGGAGTCCTTGCTCGCGTCGCCGGCCTATTCGCGCGGCGTGGTTACAACATCTTCAGCTTGGCGGTCGCGCCTGCGGAAGATCCGAATCGCAGCCGCATCACGATCGTCGTCGACCTCGACTCGGCGCCGCTGGAACAGATCACCAAGCAGCTGTTCAAGCTGATCGACGTGATCAAGATCTCCGAGCTCGACCCCTCCCGAAGCGTCGAACGCGAGCTGATGATCGCAACGATCAAGGCAGCGGCCGACCAGCGCAGCGAGTTCGCCAGCCTGGTCGACATCTTCGAAGGCAAGGTCATCGCCGTCAGCGACGAGGTGATCACGGTCAGCCTCGAAGGTCACCCGAACAAGCTCGACGATTTCGAGGACCTGCTCAGCGCGTACGGGATCGTCGAACTCCAGCGCACCGGACGTGTCGCACTGCCGAAACTCGACCGGTCCGCCCGGCTCCGCTCAGTCAACTGAGATCCCTACGAAGTGCCGAGCACTTCCCGTCATCCTGGCGCCGCTCCGTCACCGGTAGAGTCGCACCGCTCTCGAACAACCCCAATTGAAAGGCAGGGCCGACCATGGCCGTCACGCTGTACTACGCCGAGGACGCAGACTCCTCGATCATCCGCTCGAAGAAGGTCGCGGTCATCGGCTACGGCTCGCAGGGCCACGCTCACGCGCTGAACATGAAGGAGTCGGGCGTCGACGTCGTCGTCGGGCTTCGCGAGGGGTCGTCATCGAAGGCGAAGGCCGAAGAGGCCGGCCTGACGGTGATGAGCGTCGCCGAGGCGACCAAGGCGGCTCAGGTCATCATGCTGCTCGCCCCGGACACGGAACAGAAGAAGATCTACGAGGCGGACATCGCTCCGAACCTCGACGACGGTGATGCGCTGGCGTTCGCTCACGGTTTCAACGTGCACTTCGACCTGATCAAGGCCCCCGCTGCCGTCGACGTCATCATGATCGCCCCGAAGGGTCCCGGTCACCTCGTTCGACGTACCTTCACCGAAGGTGGTGGCGTGCCCGCGCTCATCGCTGTGGCCCAGGATGCGACCGGCAATGCGCGCGCCGTGGCCATGTCGTACGCCGATGCGGTCGGAGGGACACGCGCTGGCGTGATCGAGACCACGTTCAAAGAGGAGACCGAGTCGGACCTCTTCGGCGAGCAAGCGGTGCTCTGCGGCGGCGTGACGCAGCTGGTTCGCGCCGGTTTCGAGACGCTGACCGAAGCGGGCTACGCCCCGGAGATGGCGTACTTCGAGTGCCTCCACGAGGTGAAGCTCATCGTCGACCTGATGTACGAAGAGGGCATTGCCGGCATGCGATACAGCATCTCCGACACGGCTGAGTACGGCGACCTGACCCGCGGACCGCGGGTGGTCACCGACGCGACGAAGGCCGAGATGAAGAAGATCCTCGGCGAAATCCAGAGCGGCGACTTCGCTCGCGAGTGGATCGCCGAGTCCGAGTCGGGCCGCGAGAACTACCACCGCATGCAAGAAGAGGGCAAGCTGCACCCGATCGAGGAGATCGGGGCCGAGTTGCGCGCCGCCATGCCGTTCATCAACGCCGGCAAGCAGAAAGTCGCAGACGCATCGGGCGGCGCGGACGTCTGATCGGCAGCGTCAGCGGCTGCAGTCGCTGACGGCCTCCCAACCGAAGCAACAGATCGGGCTGGTTCACCTCGGTGGACCAGCCCGCTGTCGTTTTCGGCCTGCGGTCAACGCTGGGTGGCCGACCGAACACAATTTTCGAATTCTCGCGACTTTTCGAATCGATCCGACGTCCCTTTGTTCGGGTGCGCCCAACCAACTCAGCGCATCTAGAAAAGGGAGAACACAATGCTCGCAATCGAATGGTCCCAAGGGATCGAAGACGCCTGGAGCGACGTTGCGTCGTTCGTGCCGAAACTGATCGGTGCGCTCGTCGTCTTCGTCATCGGCTGGTTCATCGCCAAGTTGGTGCGCAAGGTCATCGTGAAGGTGCTCAACAAGATCAACCTCGACAGCTACGTCGACAAGTCGGGACTCGGAGCGCCGCTCGAGCGTGCGGGCTACCCGAACTCGGTCGACCTGATCGGCAAGATCATCTACTTCGGGTTGATGTTGCTGGTGCTCCAGCTGACCGTCGGCGTGTTCGGCGAGACGGCGATCTCCGAGCTGATCAACGACTTCGTCGCCTTCATTCCGAAGCTGATCATCGCGATCATCATCGTCATCATCACCGGTGTGGTCGCCAACGCGGTGCGCGAAATGATCAGCCCCGCTGTTGCCCACCTCTCGTCGGGTGACCTGCTCAAGAAGATCGCCGTCACCGCGATCTGGTTGATCGGTGG
>CALIOL010000236.1 GCA_938044705.1 uncultured Ilumatobacter sp.
GCCCTCGGCACCGACGTGGCGGCGTCGACCCCGATCTCGGGTGGCGACATGGCCGCCGCGTTTCGTCTCCGCCTCGCCGATGACCGGACGGTCTTCGCCAAGACCCATCCGTCGCCGCCACCGGGGTTCTTCTCTCGCGAAGCGGCCGACCTTCGCTGGCTCGCGGACGTCAAGGCGATCCCGGTCCCGCAGGTGCTGGCGGTTTCCGACGAAGCTCCTGCTTTTCTGGCGTTGAGCTGGGTCGAGCCCGGAGCAGCGGCGTCATCGACCGAGACCGACTTCGGCGCAGGTCTTGCGCAACTGCACCGGGCCGGAGCGGAGTGTTTCGGCCGGACCGACGGGCGCACCACCGGTTCGCTTGCGCTGCCGAATGAACCGACAGCGACGTGGGCAGCGTTCTATGCCGAGTGCCGACTCCTCCCGCTCGCACGAATCGCCAACGACAGAGCGTCACTTCCGTCCTCGACGATCGGCCGGGTCGAGGCTGTTGCCGCGCGCGTTGTGGAGCTGGGCGGGCCGGCCGAGCCGCCGGCACGGCTGCACGGCGACCTCTGGGCCGGTAACCGACTCGTCGACGTCGACGGCGACAGCTGGCTGATCGACCCGGCGAGCCACGGCGGGCACCGCGAGTTCGACCTGGCGATGATGCGCGTGTTCGGCGGGTTCGGCGCCGCCGCGTTCGATAGCTACAACGAGCGCTTTCCGCTCGCGACCGGCTGGCAACGCCGTATCCCGCTGCATCAACTCGCGCCCCTCGTCGTTCACGCGATCAAGTTCGGTGGCGCGTACGTCAGCGCCGTGGACCGAGCGCTCGACGCCCTCGACCGCTGAACAGCGACCGAATCAAGACGCCGCTGCTGCCGCGGTCTGCGCCGAGATGTTCTGGCGGTCATCATTGGCTCCGCCATGGAGGACCGCGCCGAAGCCAGACACCTCGACATGTCGGGCGCAGGTGATGATGGGGACGAGCGGTCGCGCCCTACTGGCGTCGGAATCATCGCAGCCATCGTGCTCAGCTCGGCGCTCGCGTTGGACCCCGCTGGTTGGTTCCCGTTCTCGGTGGTCAAGTGGTGGGCGGTTGTGGTGACCGTGCTCGTTGCCGCACTGTCATGGGTTCGGCTGCGCGAGGTGCGACGGTCGCCCGTGCTCGGCTGGCTGCTCGGTCTCGTGGTGCTCGTCACCGTCTCGGCGGTGTTTGCCGTCGATGGGACGTATGCCTGGGTCGGGTCGCCGATTCGTCACCTCGGCGTTGTTGCGTGGTGGCTCTTCGTGCTGTCGTTCCTCGTTGGTGCGGCGCTCGGAGGGCGTGGCCCGGATCCGCATGCCGTCGCCGTGCGGGTGTCGCGAGCTGTCGTTCTCGGCGGTCTCGCGGTCGGGTCGTACAGCACGTGGGAACTCTTCGTCGGTCGACCTGTTGAGATCGACGTCGTATCGGATCGCCTCGGCGGACCGTACGGGTCGCCGGCATATCTGGGAGCGGCGTGCTGTCTGATCTTGCCCGTCTGCCTAGCGCACGCGCTCGACCACGCTGTTCGTCCCGCGTGGCGGGCGGTCTCAGCCGTCGCTGCCACTGGTTCGACGGTTGCGGCGGTTGGGTCGGGGAGTCGAGGGGCGCTTCTGGCTCTGGGGGTCGCGTTGCTGCTCGTCGGGTGGAGTGACTTCCGTGAGTCGCAACCGAGGGGATCTCGCCGAAAGAAAGCGGTGATGACGGCGTTGCTCGGTGCAGTCGTGCTCGGATTGGCGGCAGCGCTCCGCGACGTGTTCGAACGAACGGTTGGTTGGAGCAGCCGTCTGGACGAGTGGGAACTCGCGCTGCGAGTGATCGGATCGAGGCCGCTCATGGGAGCTGGTCCGGAGGGGTACAGGATCGAAGCGTTCGATCACATGGGCGACGACTACGTCAGGAGATTCGGCGAAGACGTCTTCGTGGATCGAGCACACAGCGGCATGCTGGACGTGGCCGTTTCATCGGGTGTGCTCGCAGCAGCCGCATACATCGTCGTGATGGCGCTGATCGTGCGAGCAGGGTTTCGGGCAGTTCGGAGCGACTCGATGAGCCGCCGTGGTCTCGGCGCAGCCGTCATCGCGTACGCGGTTGGGCAACAGTTGCTGTTTCCCATCGCCGAGCTCGACCCGGTGTTCTGGCTGCTCGTCGGCGTGTTGTGCGCCGACGGCACACAGCGACTGCTCGTCGATGGATCGGCAACCGACCGGATACGAGTGCTCGGTGCAGTGCAGGGCGGTGCCATGATTCTCGGTGCGGTCGCTGTCCTCGTCGTTGCTGTTGTGGGTGTCCGAGCGGTCGCAGCCGATCGCGTCGCCAAGCAGGCCGTCGACGAATCAGATGTCGAGATCTCCGCGGAGCGTGCGATGCGGGCAGTGATGCTCGCACCTGGTGACGCTCGGTTTCACCTCTTGCTTGCTCAAGTCGAGGCTTCGGAACGCACGCTCACTTCGTTGAATCGTGCGATCAACGCCATCGATGACGCCGCCGAGATCACACCCCTCGACCCAGGCGTGCGCATCGAACGCGCTCGGCTGCTCTCGTTGAGAGCTGATGCAACCGGGACTCCGTCCGACCGCGACGGTGCAGAGCGTGCGTGGGCTGAGCTGCTCGATGACGCTCCATCCTGCGCTCGCTGTCATTTCGGTGCGGCACTCGCAGCGGGGGAGCGCGGCGACATCACCCGGGCAGTCGAGCTGCTCGAGCGAGCCGTTGAGCTCGGCAACGAAGATGCGGCGCGTCTCCTCGAATCGCTCGAGATCTAACGATGACGCGCCCCTTCACCGCTGGAGTGCGAGCAGCTGTGAGAAATCGGGAACCCAACAGTGGACTCAGGGGTCAACAGAGTGTGTCGATCAGCGAGACAGCGCTCATTCCTGGCGAGGTGACCGCAGCTCTCGCAGTCCAGTCGGTTGACTTCGACACGTTCTACGAACCAGCCCGCGAGAGCGTGATTCGGGCGCTTACAGCGACGCTCGGATCATCAGAACTCGCAGTAGAGGCGACCGACGAGGCACTCGCGAGGGCAGTCCAACGTTGGGGCAGAGTCGGCACCCACGACAACCCGGCAGGGTGGGTGTATCGCGTCGGGCTGAACTACGCCCGAAACCGTAAGCGTGCCGTCAACTTGCGACTCCGTCGCCCGATCGGCGACGGCCTCGAGGCAGTCGTTGCCGCTCCCGATTCGTCGGTTGCTGATCCTGCGATTCGCGATGCGTTGCTCTCGTTGTCGCTCGACCAACGCGCGGTGGTCGTGTGTCGCCTTTGGCTCGGCTGGTCTGAGCACCAGACGGCCGAGGCGCTGTCCCTGCGGCCGGGAACCGTGAAGAGCCGTCTCAGTCGTGCCCTGTCCAAACTCGAGCGTCGTCTCGAGCATCTTCGTCCGGAGGAATCATGAACGAACCCGAGGAACCAGTGTCGAGCGAAACGCTGACTCGTCGGCGGCTCGAACGCCATCTCGACATGGTGGCCGCAGACGTCACCATCCCCCCATCTCAGCCCATGGTTGCCGAGCGTCGTGCTCGGCAGCGGACCTTCCGTCGCCGTCGCGCCGCTGCCGCCGGGTTCGCAGTTGCGTCGGTGGCCGGGGCCGTCATTGGGGTGCGAACCCTGTCGGAACCAACGCCATCGATCCTGACGGCCTCGGACCAATCGGACATGGCGAGCGCACCCGAAACCGGCGCTTCGGTCGCCGTCACTCCCGACGTTTCGGCCGTGCAGGCAGATGACAGCTGGCCGGCGGCGCAGCTCGAAGAGCCAGCTTTCGTCTGGAAGGTCGTCGAACCCGACAAGGATCGGGCCGTTACCGGAACGTTCTCAGACGATGGTCCCGAGACTTTTCCAACGTTGGCGATATCGACTGCTCCCGGCCGTTCGAATGACTACAACGGCATCGCGAGCACGGTGTGGAGCACGGAGGACGGTATCGAGTGGGAGCAGTCCAGCCTGAGCTCTCCGTTCAGCGCGGAGTACTGGCGTGCCAGCGTCATCGGTGACGGCGTGTTCGCCGTGGGCACAGCGCCGGGCATCGCTCAGAGCGAGCCCAACCCTCTCCAGGTTGCTACGAGCACTCTTGGCTCCGATGAATGGGAGATCGTCGAGCTGCCGATCGACACCCATGAGTTCCGCGACCTGGCGATGGCGTACACAGGTCTGCAGATCGAGCCGATTCCGCTGGACGATCAACTGATGATTGCCGTGTCGTTCCGCTCCGCACCGGACGTCGAGGCTGCGGCGCAGGAGCTCGGACTGGACCCCCGCTCGCTCGAAAACTGGATTCCCACTTCGACCGGGATCGTCGTGCACGATGCAGCGTGCATCGAAGAGCTCGAACGGTCGAACATGCCGTTCTCCACGACGACCGTGGTTGAGAACGGCACGGAACAGTCAGGCTTCGACGCATGCCGGACGAGCGAGTTCGACTTCGACGAGCTGGGACTTCCCGCTGAGACGGTCATCGCGCTCGAGTCGCAGACGACGCGTTTCTTCCTGGTCGACGCCGAGCTGTCCGTCACCGAGGTCGCCTCGCCGGCGCCGGGGGAATTGCTCAGCCGGCGGTACGACTCGGTCGGAGCTCGGTTCTCCGTGGGAGAAGACTTCTTCGACGGCGGCCCCTGGGACCCTGACTCGACGTTGGAGATCTTCGAGTTCGACGGAGTCCAGTGGGCTTCTTCCACTGAATCCGATCTGCCGCTGAACTTCATCAACAGGCCTGCGGCCTTCTCCGGCGGCGTTGGCGGCATCACCACGGACGAGCGAGGCATTTCGTTTGCCACGACCGACGCCGATGGTGTCGTCACGAGCGTCGACTTGTCGATGCTGCTCTCGGAGGACGACGTGCTGCTCGCTGGCGGGTCGCAGAGTGCGGTGGCGGTTGACGGTCGACTGGTGACGACGGTGCAGGAGTATCCCGATCTCATCGCGCAGGCTGGGGGCGTCGAGCTCACTGTCGATGGGGTCACGGTGCGCAAGGACTCAGCCGAGGGCGAGACGTACTTCGTGGATACGGCAACGGGTGAGCGGATACCCGGCGATCGCATTCGAGCCAACGACGGTTTCGACGAGTCCGGCCTCGCCGTGGAGATCCTCGATGCCGATGGAGTCGTCCGAGCGACGTTTACCGGTGAGCAGCTGTACGACGAACTCGGGCAAGACGTCTACCGCGACGCCAGCAACTTCGGTACGAGAAGTTCGATCCTGACGACAGTCGACGGCGTCTCGTTCAGCGTCGAGTCCGTCGCGGAGCTTCTCGACCTCGAGGATGACGAGGTGAGCGGAGTACAACGCATTGCGAGTGACGGTGAGACCGTGGTGGTTGCAGTGGGGTTGACTGAGCGTCACCCGGACGACACTCCGAAGCAACTCGTCCTTGTCGGTACGCCCATCGGCTGACCGAAAGCGGCGCACCCCGCTGAGGAGGATTTGAAGACGACTGCAACCGATTCGTCCGCCGGATCGTCGTTGGAGTGATGGCAGGATGCACCGTGGAGATCGACGAGGACCGCGAGGCGCTCTTCGTCCGCGAGCGCCCCGGCTTGGTGCGACTTGCACACGTGATCACCGGCTCGAACCTGGTTGCCGAAGACGTCGTCCAGGATGCGTATCTGCGCTGGATCGGCCGTCCTGACCTGACCAACCCCGGCGGCTACCTACGAACGATCGTCGTGAACATCGCGCGCGATGCCGTGCGACGGCGCAACGTGGCCGAACGGATCCGGATCGATCCACCCACGCCATTGGGTGAGCCCGAACTCGACGAGACGTGGGCGGTCGTTCGAACGCTGCCCGTTCGGTACCGAACAGCGCTCGCCCTGCGATTCTACGAGGACCTGTCCGAACGCGAGATCGCCGAAGCGATGGGTGTTCGGCGCGGCACCGTGAAGTCGCTCATCCATCGAGGGCTCGCCCGTTTGAGAAAGGAGCTCGGATCGTGACCGAAGAACTCGAAGACCGCCTGCGCCGGACGTACCGCGCGGTCGCAGAGCGAACCACGGTTGGCGCGGGCGAGCGATCCGTCGAACTGCGCTCGGATGTCGACGGTCCTCGCGATGCAACGAGGTGGTCCAGACTCGGGTTGGTGGCCGCCGCAGCCCTCCTGCTGATTGGTGGGCTCGCCGTGCTTGCGACGACGCGATCTGAGTCGAGGAGTAGTGCTGGCAGCGCCCACGTCTTGCCGACGTGGATTCCGACCGCTCCACCCGAGTCTGACGAAGTCTCGCGATCACGGCTGGCGCTGACCTCGATCACGACGGATGACGCCGTAGACGTGCTGACCTACGCATCCGACTCTCTGGCCCTCACCGTCAGCGTGTTCAGAACGAGCATCGACGAGTTTGACGGTGACCGGGTCGAGGTGCGGGGTGGGCAGTCGGCAACGGTGGACGGCGATGAGGCTTCCGGCCGGTTGCTGTGGGATGGGGCGGAAGGCCCCACGATCGTCGTGGAGTGGACCGGTGCGCTGTCCAACGGGTTGGCGAGTGTCATCGCTCTCGTGGACGGACTGATACTGGTCGACGAGTCGACCTGGAACGCGGCGACCGAGTTCGGCGGTTTCACCGAGAATTGGGAGATCTACCGGCGTCGTGTCGGCGCGGTCAGCGTTGACCTCGTCGGCGATCTTCAGTCGGGTCTGCAGCTCTTCGTGGGAGGCAACGGATTCAGCGAATCGTCGATCGACCCGGGGCAGTGCGTCCGCGAGTTCGGCGGAGGAGAGGACGGGGTGGCGCTCGTTGCGGTGAGTCGCTTTCCGACAGGGACTGCAACCGTGACCTGGTTCGACGGCATCGACGAAACGGTCGACCTGGTTCCGTTCGTCGAAGGCAGCGCTCTCGGTGTGGCGGTCTTCGAGCGCGACGACTTCGACCCCGCAAATCTGCCCGACGTCCGGTGTGAGGAGTCGCAGTGAGGCGCGCTGTGGTGTCACTCTGTGCGGCGCTGACGGTGTTGGCGACCGCATGCGGTAACGACGGAGGCAGTCATGACTGGGACGAGGCGTCAGAAATTGGAGAGCCGGTCCTGCCGGCCGCCGACTCCACCGCAGCGGCAGACGGCTACGAGCTGGTGGTCGGGTTCTCGACGAGCGGAGACGATGCCGAGTCGATCGGGTGCGTCACACTCGTCGTCGGTGACATTGGCATCGGCTGCCTCGGTCCCGACGGAACCGATGGAGCAGCGAGCGGATGGTCAGCTCGCGTCCGAAACGACGAGACTCGGATCATCTGGAACGGGGTCACGGCGTCGGGGTCGTTCTCCGATGTTGATCACTTCGTCGTGTGGTCCTCGGCAAGTCCTGACGGCCGCCGGCTCGAACCGATCGTCGAATCCGGTACGACTCACCTCATCTGGGTGATGGAGCCGGGTGAGGCGCCGTGGGGCGTGCAATGGATCGATGAAAACGGGGGACTCCTCAACGCGCAGAGCTTCGTCGGTCTTCCCGGCAGCTGACGTCGTACTCGACCGAGCGCTCGACCTCGTCAGCGCCCGGTGAACACCGGCGTTCGCTTCTCGACGAACGCGGCGGCTGCTTCGCGGTGGTCCGCGGTGCTCATGGTGCGCACCATTGCGACGGCTTCTGCGTCGAGCGCGGTTTCGAGGTCGCAGGTGATCGCTCGATTGAGGTTCTGCTTCATGTACCGCAGTGCAACCGGAGCTCGCTCGGCAAGCGAACGACACCACTCCATCGCCGCTTGCTCGAAGCCGTCGTCGGCCAACACCTGATTGACGATGCCGAGCTCGAGCGCATCGCCTGACGACAGCCGCGGCGACGTGAAGTACAGCTCCTTGGCTTTCGCCGTACCCACCAGCTGCGTGAGAAACCAGCTTCCGCCGAAGTCGCCCGAGCCGCCGACGTTCACGAACGCCGGAACCACGATCGCTCGCTCCGCGGCGAGTCGCAGATCACAGGCGAGCGCGATCGACATGCCAGCGCCGGCCGCCGCGCCCGGAAGCGCAGCCACCACCGGCTTGGGGAACCGGTGGATCGCCAGCGATACCCAACGCTGACGCTCGGCGAGGCCGTGCGCTCTCGACTCCGGATCGTCGCCCATCGGATGCGCAGCGTCGGCGCCCTCCTGATGGCTCTCGTTCATGCCCTTCACATCGCCGCCAGCGCAGAACGCGCCGCCAGCGCCCGTGACCATGACGACATGGACCAGCGGGTTGTCAGCAAGGGCGGGAAGCGCGACGTGGAATCCGTCGTACATCTCGTTCGACAGCGCATTGCGGCGCTCCGGCCGGTTGAACGTGATCACCCCGACGTTGCCGTCCACGTGGGCGAGCAGGTCGTCGGTACCGGTATCGATGCTGGTCACGGAACTCGTCATGCCGTCAGTGTTGCATCGGCCCGGCCCGGCGTCGGCAGCGGGCGATCGGTACCGTCGAGCCATGGCGAGCAACCAAACGAGCCAACGATGATCCGGATCCGACAGGTGGCGCTGTGCACCGACGAAATCTGGCGCGAGGAGCAAGCCATCGTGTCCTCGCTCGCCGTCGCAGGTGTCCATCGCGACCCACCCAACGTGTTCGAGATGCGCAACGTGGTGTTCGCCGTCGGCGACACCTTCCTCGAGGTACTCCAGCCGACCACCGAGACCGCGCCGTCCGCGAAGTTCCTCTCCAAACGCGGCGGCCCAGGCGGCTACATGCTGATCATGCAGGTCGACGATCTCGAGGCAGCGCGAGCTCGCGCTGCAGAACTCGACATCCGAGTCGTGTACGACGAGGCGCCCGCCCGACATCACGGCGTCGAAGCCGCTGCAATCCACCTCCACCCGGCCGACACCGGCGGCGCCATCATGTCGCTCGACCGGATGGACCCGGTCGACGGATGGGCATGGGCAGGTCGTGCGTGGGAAGGGCACGTGCACACCGACGTCGTCGAGCGAATCGTCGGTGTCGAGCTGCGCACCTCAGACGTCGAGTCGTTGGCCACCCGCTTCTCCGCGCTGGTCGATCGGCCCTGCTCGATCGGTGAGAACGGAGACTGGACGATCGGCCTCGACGGCAGCACCGTTCGAGTCGTCGCAGGTCCGGCCGGTGAGCCCGATCAGCTCGTGGCTGTCGAAATGATGGCGAGCGACCGTGCCGCTGCCGGGACCGTGCACGTCATCTCTGGCACGGAGTTGCGACTCGTCTGACGCGGGCTACTCGTCGGGGAGCATCACGCCAGGATTCAACCGGTCGTCAGGATCCAGCGCCCGCTTGATGCGCCGCATCAGGTCGAGTTCGACGTCGCTCTTCTGACCGACCACTCGCTCGCGCAGCTCTCGGCCGAGGCCGTGCTCTGCCGAGATCGTTCCGTTGAACTCCCACACGAGCCCGTCGAGCTTCGTGCGGAGCTCGCTCGCCGCTCGGATCAGCGGCGCGTCATCGACGTCGGGTGTGAGCACCGTGAAGTGCAGGTTGCCGTCACCCACGTGGCCGAAGACGAAGGAGAGTGCGCCAGGCACAACGGTGCTCACGAGCGTGTCGGCTCGTTCCACGAATGCTGCGATCCGGTCGGGAGGAATCGCCAGGTCGTACTTGACCCCGAACCCACCGAACGACCGAGTCGCCGTGAGCTCGTCGCGCATCACCCAGAGGTTCGATTCCTGAGCGTCGGTCCCGGCGATCACCCCGTCGGTGATCAACTGGGCGTCGAGCGCTCGGTTCAGCAACATCGTCAAGTCGTCGTCGACACGAGCAACGTCGTCTCCGCCGCGCATCGCGTCGTAGCGGATCAGGACGTACCAGTCCGAGACGATGCCGAGGGGACGCCGCACACCGAATTTCTCGACCACCTGCGCCACGCCGACTTCGGGGATCAACTCGAGGGCACTGAGTGCGCCGGGCACCGCAGAGCGAGCCAGCGCCATGAGTTCGTTGAGCGCATTCAACGAACTCAGCGAAGCGAACGCAATGCGTTGTTGAGCTGGGCGTTCGTGCATGCGCACGACCGCTCTGGTGACGATGCCCACGGTTCCTTCACCGGAGATGAACAGCTGCTTCAGATCGAACCCCGAGTTGTCCTTCGGCAGTGAACGCAACCCGTCCCACACTCGGCCGTCCGCGAGCACCACTTCCAAGCCGAGGACGTGCTCGCGCATGTTGCCGTGCTTCACGACGTTGATCCCGCCAGCATTGGTGGACACGGCTCCTCCGAGCGTCGCCGTGCCGCGTGCTCCCCAATCCGGTGCAAACAAGCGATCAGCCTCAGCAGCACAGTGCTGCAGCTCCTCGACGGTCACTCCTGCCTGGGCGGTGATGGTCCCTCGCTCGATGTTCACGTCTTCGATGGCTCGCATTCGGCTCATCGACACGACAAGTCTCGGTCGCGCGTCGCCCGAACGGGGAGTGGCGGGAATCGCGCCGCCACTCAGCCCGGTGTTTCCGCCCTGCGTCACGATCGCGACGTCGTGCTCGACGCACAGCTGCACCAGCGCGGCGACCTCGTCGGTCGACGCTGGCCGAGCCATGCCCATCGCTTCGCCGGTGAACACACCGCGGAAGTCCACCAACGCAGCATCGATCTGGGACCGGTCGAGCCATCCGGCAGCACCCAACCGGCGACGCACTGCGTCCGCGAATCGAGAGTTGCTCATGCACTGAACCTACGTCCCAGCGTTGGAGTCGCGTACAACGCACACCGGTCGGATCCAGCTGTGAGGTCGTCTCAGATCGCCTCGCCGTCGACGTGCACCGGACTACACGAAGTCGTTACGGGCGTCTGACACACGTGACATGTCGTTGCGTTCGAATACCACCATGCCAACCATCGAAGTGAGCGCCGTCGACCGAGAGATCGTGGCCGCCACGAAACCCGTTCTCGAAGAACACGGTGTCGCCATCACGTCACGGATGTACGAGCGTCTCTTCGCTGAACACCCGGAGACCGAAGCACTGTTCAACGGCACCGCACCGGGCCAAGCCGAACGGCTGGCCGACGCGGTCATCGCCTACGCCACGCACATCGACAATCTGGCGCCGATCATTCCGGTCGTGAAGGCGATTGCTGCCAAGCACGTGGCAGCGGGCGTCACCGAGGAGCACTACCCGATCGTGGGCGAGGCGTTGCTGGGTGCCATGGTCGACGTGCTCGGTGATCTCGACCCGGCGATTCTGGATGCTTGGGGCGCCGCCTACGGCTTCCTCGCCGACATCTTCATCGGCGTCGAGAGCGACATGCGAAAAGCAGCATGAGCGACCCGCAACACGTCGTCGTTGTCGGCAACGGCATGGTCGGTCAGCGCTTCGTCGAAGAACTCAGCTCCCGCGCAGGCTCCGATGTGCGGGTGACCGTGATCGGTGAGGAGCCGGTGGGTGCCTACGACCGTGTCGCGCTCTCATCCTGGTTCGACGGAGCGACCGATGCCGACCTGTCGTTGTGCGACGTGGATGCGCTCAGCGCCGCCGGCGTTGAATTTCGGTTCGGTCGGCGAGTCGACAACATCGATCGCACACAGCACAGCGTCGTGCTCGATGATGGCGACAGGCTCGGCTACGACCACCTGGTGCTGGCAACGGGATCGTCACCCTTCGTTCCGCCCGTTCCCGGCCACGATGCGCCGGGTTGCTTCGTCTACCGCACGCTCGAGGACCTTCGCGCGATCCGTGAATGGGTCCAGCAGCGCGCCGCCCAGTGCGGCGATCGTGAACTGTCCGGCGTCGTGGTCGGCGGCGGCCTGTTGGGGCTCGAAGCCGCGAACGCCTTGAAGAATCTCGGCACGACCACGCACGTCGTCGAAATGGCTGAACGGTTGATGCCACAGCAGCTGGATGTCGACGCGTCTGCGATGTTGCGACGGTGGGTCGACTCGATGGACATCACCACGCACCTCGGTTTCGCGACGCAGCAGATCGAGAGCATCGATGCCGCCGGCACCGAGGTGGTCAGCGGTCTCCGAGGTGCCGATGGCTCGTTCATCGATGCGGACATCGTGGTCTTCTCGGCGGGTATCCGTCCGCGCCACCAGGTTGCGCAGGAGTGCGGACTCGATATCGGTGAACGTGGCGGCGTCGTGATCGACGACACCTGCACAACGGTCGACCCCGCCATCTCTGCAATCGGCGAAGTCGCCTGCCACGGCGGACGCACCTTTGGACTCGTTGGGCCGGGCTATGCCATGGCGAAGGCGCTCGCCGAGCAGCTCACCGGCGGCAATGCAACCTTCGAAGGAGCAGACCTCTCGACCAAACTGAAACTCCTCGGGGTCGACGTGGCGAGCTTCGGCGAAACCGCAGTGATCGAAGGACACGACCAAGTCGTGTTTGCCGATCCGACGACGAAGGTGTTCCGGCGCGTCGCGATGAGCGACGGAGCAGTGGTGGGCGGCGTACTCGTCGGGGACGCAACGAACTTCGATGCGTTGCACGCCATGTCGACCGGCGCCATGGCATCGAAGAACGTTGCGGCCCTCGTGCTGCCAGACGGCTTGTCGGTGGCTGACGTTGCCGAGCTTCCCGACTCGGTGCAACTGTGCTCGTGCAACAACGTGCTGCGCGGCGACGTCAAGACGGCGATCGACGCGGGTTGCCAGGACCTCGCGAGTCTGAAGTCGGAAACAACCGCGGGAACCGGCTGTGGCGGCTGCCTCCCCGGCCTCGCCGCGCTGCTCGAATCCGAACTCGAGCAGCGCGGCATCGAGGTCGACCGCAGCCTGTGTGCCCACTTCGCTCACTCTCGCCAGGAGCTGTTCGACCTGGTTCGGTTCCACAGACACACGACGTGGGCCGAGGTGATCTCGGCGCACGGCACGGGACGAGGTTGTGAGATCTGTCGGCCAACCGTGGCGTCGATCCTGGCTTCGCTCAGCAACGGGTATGTGCTCGACGGCGACCAAGCCGGGTTGCAGGACACGAACGACCATGCGCTCGCGAACATGCAGCGCAACGGCACCTACTCCGTCGTTCCGCGAGTGCCGGGCGGAGAGATCACGCCCGAGCAGCTGATCGAACTCGGAGCCATCGCGCAGGACTTCGACCTGTACGTGAAGATCACCGGCGCTCAGAGGATCGACCTCTTCGGCGCACAGCTCCACGAGCTTCCACTCATCTGGCGGCGCGTCATCGACGCCGGGATGGAGTCGGGCCACGCCTACGGCAAGGCGCTGCGGACCGTGAAGTCCTGCGTTGGCGACACGTGGTGTCGCTATGGCGTGCAGGACTCGGTGACGATGGCGATCGAGATCGAGCGTCGGTACCGCGGCTTGCGAGCGCCGCACAAGCTCAAGTCCGCCGTGTCTGGGTGCACCCGGGAGTGCGCGGAGGCGCAGAGCAAGGACTTCGGAGTCATCGCAACCGAGGTGGGCTGGAACCTCTATCTCGCCGGCAACGGGGGGCGCGTTCCGCGCCACGCCGAACTGTTCGCCGCCGATCTCGACGACGACACGTTGATTCGCACGATCGATCGATTCCTCATGTTCTACATCCGTACCGCTGACCGGTTGGAACGCACCTCCACGTGGTTCGAGAAGCTCGACGGAGGGATGGAGTATCTACGTTCGGTGATCGTCGACGATGCGCTCGGCATCTGTGACGAACTCGATGCGGACATGGCTGCACACGTCGAAACGTACGAATGCGAGTGGGCGGCAACGCTGGCCGATCCGGCTCGAGCTGCCGAGTTCGTCGAATTCGTGAACGCACCCGAAGCCACGAGTACTCCGGTCTGGGTCACCGAACGTGGGCAACGAATCCCCGCACCGGCAGGAGCGTCGACATGACCGCCATCGAGCAAGATCCTGTGACGACAAGCGAGTCGGACTCGGCCGGCGCGGTCAGCTGGGTGACGGTGTGTGCTGCTGACCGAATTCGCCGCGATCGCGGAGTCGCCGCGCTCGTTGCGGGTCAGCCGGTTGCGATCTTTCGCCTGTCACCGGTCGACGCCGAACCCGAAGAGTGGTGTGCGGTGTCCCACATCGACCCGGACACAGGATCACCGGTCATGGCGCGTGGCCTGGTCGGCAGCGTCGGGAACCCGCCACTGGTCATCCCGACGGTCGCTTCGCCGATCTACAAGCAGCGCTACAACCTTCGAACAGGTGCCTGTCTCGATCGCGCCGACCTCCGTTTGGAGACGTTCCCCGTGCGGCTTCACGACGGTCAGGTAGAAGTCGGCGCGCCCGTCATGTCGGCGTAACTCGCCCGAAACACCATCCCGGCACGATCGTGGCATGTCTTCCGCGCTACGTGGTTTCACGATCGGAGTCACCGCTGATCGTCGAAGCGGCGAGCAGATCTCGCTGTTCGAGGGACGTGGCGCCGCGTGCCTGCACGGCCCGACGATTCGGACGCATCCGCTGCGGCCCGAGGCAGAGATTCTCGAAGCGACCGAGGCCTTTCTCGCCGAACCCGTCGATGTCGTCGTGCTCAACACGGGCATCGGGGTTCGGGGCTGGCTGGAAGCTGCCGACTCGGTCTTGATCGGGGATCAGCTGCGCACAGCGCTGTCAGAAGCGCTGCTCGTGTCTCGCGGCCCCAAGGCTCACGGTGCGGCGGTCACCGCAGACCTCGAGGTCGCGTGGAACGCCCCGAATGCGACGTCTGACGAAGTCGTCGCGTACCTGGCTGACATCGGTGTTGCCGGCAAGCGGGTTGGCGTTCAACTCGATGGAGCCGCTGGCGGCACCATCGTCGAGCGCCTGGAGGCGATGGGTGCCGAAGTGGTGGGGGTACCGGTGTACCGCTGGTCGATCCCCGACGATCTCGGCCCCGCACAATCGCTGGTGCGTGCCGTGTGCGATCGGCGAGTGGATGCGCTGACGTTCACGGCACGCCCAGCCGTCGAGAACTTCGTGGCGATCGCGGAGAGCATGAACCGGAGAGACGAGGTCGTTGCCGCGTGCGCCGAGCACGTCGAAGTGTTCTGTGTCGGCCCGGTGTGCGCTCAGGGAGTCCTCGAAACGGGGTTGGGAGATCCTCGATTTCCGGAGCGTTCGCGGCTCGGCGCAATGGCGATGTTCGTCACTGCAGCGTTGAGCGAACAGAGCAGCATGGTGCAGGTAGGCGGTTGCGACTTGATGCTGAAGGGCAGCACCGTGTCCGTTGACGGAGCCGATCCGGTCTCGCTCACGGGACGCGAACGGCAGCTCCTCGATGCGCTGTTGGTGAAGCCCGGTGTCGTCTATTCCAAGGAGCTGCTGCTGCGCTCGATCTGGGGTCGCGGTGAAACCGACACGCACGTCGTGGAAGTGACCGTCGGTCGTCTTCGACAACGTCTCGGTCGGGCCGGGGTTGGCATCGAAACAGTGATCCGACGCGGCTATCGCGCCAGCGCAACGTAGGTGTCTGGGAGCTCGAGTGGTCGCGGTCCATGCGCGATGTGTCGCTCACCGCACAGCGTTCCCCGGCGGCTGTGAACACCGCGGGTGTGACCGGCGTCGGGCGTGCGGAGACGGGGACGAACCGTTCACATCAGCGGAACGGCTCCGAAACCGCACTCCGATGAACTGGCTCGCATGCAGAACAACGAGTACACGCGTCGTCAAGCCCTCGTCACTCTCGCTTCGCTGTCGGCTGGCGGGTTTGCCCTCGCCGCTTGCGGCGGATCGGACTCCGATTCGGACGACGCGACCGCAGCCGCCCCGGACACGTCGGGTGGAGATGACAGCGAGTCAGCACCGTTGGTGCTCGGCGGACCGATCGAGAAGCCGAACCTCACGCTCGGCTTCATCAAGTTGACCGACATGGCACCGCTTGCGATCGCCCGCGAGAAGGGGTACTTCGCCGAGGAGGGACTCAACGTGACCCTCGAGGCGCAGGCCAACTGGAAGGTGCTGCTCGACGGAGTGATCGACGGGCAACTCGACGGAGCCCACATGCTCGCCGGCCAGCCGCTCGCTGCATCGATCGGCTACGGCACCGCAGCTGACTTGATCACGCCGCTGAGCATGGATCTGAACGGCAACGCGATCACCGTGTCGAACCAGGTGTGGGACATGATCGAGCCCGACCTCCCGAAGGGCGATGACGGGCTGCCGGTTCATCCGATTTCAGCATCGGTGCTCCGCCCGGTCATCGACGAGTTCGCTGCCGCAGGAGACCAGTTCAACATGGGCATGGTCTTCCCGGTCTCCACTCACAACTACGAGCTTCGCTATTGGCTCGCGGCAGGCGGGATCAGCCCCGGCTACTACTCGTCGGGAGACGCCGTCGGTGAGATCGCCGCCGAGGTTCCGCTGTCGGTCACCCCTCCGCCGCAGATGCCGGCCACCATGGATGCCGGAACGATCGATGGCTATTGCGTCGGTGAGCCGTGGAACCAGGCAGCAGTGCAGCAGGGCATCGGCGTTCCGATCATCACCGACGATCAGATCTGGCGTCTGAACCCCGAGAAGGTGTTCGGGCTGCGCGCCGACTTCGCCGAGACCAACCCGGAGACGACCTACGCGATCGTCCGAGCGATGATCAAGGCCCAACAGTGGCTCGACGCCGATGACGGGGCCAACCGCCAGGAAGCGGTCGAGATCCTCGCGCAGCCGAACTACGTGGGCGCCGACGTCGAGGTCATCGCCGCATCGATGACCGGCAAGTTCACGTTCGAGGCCGGCGACACTCGCGACGCACCGGACTTCAACATCTTCTTCCGCGAGTTCGCCGGCTACCCGTTCTACTCCGACGCCATCTGGTACCTCACCCAGATGCGCCGCTGGGGTCAGATCGACGCCGACCAGACCGACGAGTGGTACATCGAGACCGCCGAAACCGTCTATCGCACCGACATCTACCTCACCGCTGCCCAGCAGTTGGTCGACGCCGGTGTGATCCCTGCGGAGAGCGTCCCCGAAACCGATGGCTTCAAGGGCGAGCAGGACGGCTTCATCGACGAGATCACGTTCGACGGTTCGCAACCGAACGCCTACCTCGACAAGTTCGACATCGGTCTGAAGCAAGGCCAGACCGTCACCTCGGCGGGCGTCCAGGGCTGACCGGGCCGACCAGCAACCGGCATCGACACGAGCGAAACCAGGAGCAACGACCATGAGTTCAGACATCGACACCGGCACCATCGACGACGAGGCGAACGCCGTTCCCGACGTGCCCATGACGGCCGACGGAGCGGCGACGCACGTCGTCGCGGCGACGGCGGTGGGCGGCTCACTTTCGCCCTCGGCGAGCGAGTCCAAAGAGTCCGACGCCGGTGGTCAACCGAGTCGGTGGAAGCGATTCGTGCCCTCGTGGCGGTCGGTGCTCGCACCGTTGGTCGGCATCTTGGTCTTCTTGTTGATGTGGGCTGCGATTGCTCCACAGATCGATACGGCGCTCGGCACGCTGCCGGGGCCGCTGGAAGTGCTCGAGGCGGGACAGGGTCTCTACGACGACTGGCAAGCCGACCGTGCAGCCGAGTCCGAATTCCTTGCGGCGCAGGACGTTCGGAATCAGGCGCTCATCGAAGCCGGACGAGGCAGCGAAGTCCAAGACTTCGCCTACACGGGCACGGCCACGTTCCCGGACCAGGTGTGGACGTCGCTGCGAACCGTCGGTCTGGGCTTCCTGATCGGCTCGCTGATCGCCATCCCGCTCGGTTTGCTCAGCGGTATCTCCCCGACCTTCCGAGCGGCGATCAACCCGCTGGTCCAAGTGATGAAGCCGATCAGCCCGCTCGCATGGCTGCCGATCGTGACCCTGGTGGTGGCCGCAACGGTCAGCGACGATCCGATCCTGCCGCAGAGCTTCATCATCTCGGCGTTGGTCGTGACGTTGTGTTCGCTGTGGCCCACCTTGATCAACACGGCGGTGGGCGCCGCGTCGGTCGACAAGGATCTGCTGAACGTCGGCAAGGTGCTTCGGCTGAACAAGCGCCAGCAGCTGTCCAAGCTGGTGATTCCGTCGGCGCTGCCGTACATGTTCACCGGCATGCGCTTGACGCTCGGTGTCGGCTGGATGGTGCTGATCGCCGCGGAGATGTTGGCGCAGAACCCCGGCCTCGGAAAGTTCGTTTGGGACGAGTTCCAGAACGGCAGCTCCGAGTCGCTGTCTCGCATCATGTTCGCCGTCGTGGTCATCGGCCTCATCGGCTATGCCCTCGACCGCATCATGAGCGTGATCGAGAACTTCGTCAGCCGGAACCGGGTGGCCTGACATGACGTTGATCGAGCCGATCACCGAAGCCGCCAGCGCGGACCGCGTCTCCGACCCGGTCTTGAGCCTGCGCGGCGTGTCGAAGAGCTACACATCGTCGGGCGACACCACATCGGTCCTCGACGGACTCGACTTGGACATTGCCCGCGGCGAATTCGTCGCAGTGCTCGGATTCTCCGGGTCGGGCAAGACCACGCTCGTCTCGGCCATTGCAGGGCTGATCGAACTCGATGCGGGCGAAGTGCTCGTCGACGGCGTTGCGTCCGTTGGGCCCGGCCCCGACCGTGGCGTGGTCTTTCAGAGCTACTCGCTCCTCCCATGGCTCGACGTCGAGGGCAACGTGGCCCTCGCCGTCGATGCCGTGCACCCCGACAAGTCGAAAGACGAACGGGCCGAGATGGTGTCCTCCACCATCGAGATGGTCGGGCTGAGTCACGCTCGCGATCGCAAGATCAGTCAGTTGTCGGGAGGGATGAAGCAGCGCGTGGCCGTCGCTCGGGCCCTGTCGACCAAACCCGAGATCCTCCTGCTCGACGAGCCACTGTCCGCACTCGACGCGCTGACCCGTTCGAAACTGCAAGACGAGATCGAGCGGATCCGAGGCATCGAGCAGCGAACGATTCTGCTCGTGACGAACGACGTCGACGAAGCGTTGCTGCTCGCCGACCGAATCGCCATTCTCGACCAGGGCCCCGGCGCTCGAATCGCCAAGACGTTCGACGTGAACGTCCAGCGACCTCGGATTCGGACCGAGTTGAACCATGACCCCGACTACAAAGAGCTTCGCAACGAGATCGTCGGGTTCCTCGACCAGCTGAACTCCGACAAGCCGACCGCAACCGTGGGCGACACCGATGCGCCGACCTTGGAGCCGGTCGATCTGCTCCCGAAGGCCTACCGCGAGGCTGCGGCGTCACCGGTGACGCGTCGGTACCTCGAACTCTTCAACCTGAAGAAGATCTATCCCACGCCGACTGGTCCGCTGACCGTCGTCGAGGACATCAACATGTTGATGGACAAGGGCGACTTCGTCTCGCTGATCGGTCACTCCGGCTGCGGCAAGTCCACCGTCCTGACGATGGCGGCGGGCCTCAACGAGATCACCGACGGTGGCATCGTGCTGGACAACAACGAGATTCGCAGTGCTGGGCCCGACAAAGCAGTGGTGTTCCAGGCACCGTCGCTCCTCCCGTGGCTGTCGGCGCGCCAGAACGTCGAAATGGGCGTGGAACGGGTGTATCCCAACGCGTCCAAAGCCGAGCGAGCCGAGGTCGTCGAGTACTACCTGCGGCGTGTCGGGCTCGGCGACGCCATGCACAAGAAGGCCAGCGAGCTGTCGAACGGGATGCAGCAACGGGTTGGCCTGGCCCGGGCCTTTGCGCTCAGCCCGAAGCTGCTGTTGCTCGACGAACCGTTCGGCATGCTCGACAGCCTGACCCGGTGGGACCTCCAAGACGTGCTGGTCGAAGTCTGGAACCGCACAAAGGTCACCACCATCTGCGTGACCCACGATGTGGACGAAGCGATCCTGCTCGCAGACCGCGTCGTGATGATGACGAATGGGCCTCATGCGCGAATCGGCAAGGTGCTCGACATCGACCTCCCGCGTCCCCGCGATCGCAAAGCCGTGCTCGAGGATCCGCGGTTCTACGGGTACCGCGAAGAGGTCCTGCGGTTCCTCGCAGAGTACGAACACGGAGCACATAGCGAATCGTGACGATGTCGCCGGTCGACGAGTACTTGGCGGCCCAAGCGGATCTCCGCGTCGTCGAACGGTTCGCCCGAACCGATGTGTCCGGTCGGACCGGCCAATGGTCGGAGCTGATTCCGCTGTCGGCGCCACCGGCGGGCGAGCAGTATCGATTCGAGGTCGACCTCGACGCATGCAGCGGTTGCAAAGCGTGCGTGACGGCGTGCCACAGCTTGAACGGTCTCGACGAGGGCGAATCCTTCCGAGCGGTCGGCGTGGTCGTCGCGCCCGCTGAACCTGCGGCGCGACCTGTCACCCTGCAGCTGTCTGCGACGGCTGTCGCGGCGCCCGCACAACAGACGGTGACGACGGCCTGCCATCACTGCGCCGACCCGGGTTGCCTGACCGGGTGCCCTGCCGAGGCCTACGTGAAGGACCCGGTCACCGGGATCGTCAAACACCTCGACGATGCGTGCATCGGCTGTCAGTACTGCACGCTGACGTGTCCGTACGACGTGCCCGTCTACAACAGTCGACTGGGGATCGTCCGCAAGTGCGACATGTGCTCCGATCGGCTGGCCGAGGGGGAGGCACCAGCCTGCATCCAAGGTTGCCCGACCCAGGCGATCTCGATCACGACCGTCTCGACGTCACCGATTGCCGACGAGGTCGCCGGCTCGACCGCGAGCGATGCTCGACTCGTGCCGGGCGCGGCTCCGTCGCACTTGACCAACCCGACCACCCTGTACCGGGGCCGCTCGCTGAGCGTCGAGGGGTCCGTCGCCGTCGACACCGACGACGTCGTTCCCCAACACGCCCACCTTCCGCTGGTCGTCATGCTCGTGGTCAGTCAGTGGTCGGTCGGCGTACTCCTCTCGACCGCACTCTTCGGGAACGGGTGGACCGATGGCGAGCGATCGGTGGGTCTCGGTGCCGGCGCGGCATTGGGTGCCAGCGCCGCCCTTGCCTCGTTCACGCACCTCGGGCAACCACTGAAGGCGTGGAGAGCGGTGCTCGGTTGGCGGCATTCCTGGTTGAGTCGGGAGGTCATCGTGCTCTCGGCGTACATCGGCGTTGCCCTCGCCGCTGTTGCGTTGTCGGTCACGGGTCTCGGCGGACCCGCCCTCGTCACGTCCGTCGCTGCGCTTGCAGCTGCGGTCGGCGCTGCAGCGGTTGCCTGCTCAGCGATGGTCTACGTGGCCACGGGACGAACCTGGTGGGCTGCGACCCAGACCTCGATCCGATTTGGTGGGACGGTTGCGCTGGCCGGGCTGGCGTGGCTTGCCTCGGGCGCGAACTGGTTGGGTGTCGGCGCTGCGGTCGTGCTGCTCGCCGTCGTCGCCGCAAAGCTGAAGGTCGAGCGCAGCGTCTTCGCTTCCGACGATGTCGACCTGTGCAGAACTGCTGCGTTGCTGTCCGGCTCGCTTGCTCCTGACGCCCGCTTTCGCCGGCAGCTGTGCACCACCGCCGGTGGAGTGATCGTGGCCGGCGCGTTCGTCGGGGCCGTCTCGGAGTCCGCCGAACCGCTCGCTGTCGCGGTCGTTGCTCTCGGCTCGCTCATCTTGGCAGGAGCCGAGCTCATCGAACGGAGACTGTTCTTCCAGGCATGCGCGCCGTCGACGATGCCTGGAGCGCACCGATGATCAACACTCGCGTCGTCCGGTCGCTGGCGAAACCGTGGAAGCCGGCTCGTGAGCTGGAGCGGACACCGAGTGCACTCGGGCTCGGCCAGGTGCCCACCTCGATCGAACCCGATGCTGTCGTCCGGTCGGTGTGCGGCTTCTGCTCGACGGGCTGCTCGCTCGACGTGCACCTCCGAGACGGTGAGGCGATCAACATCACGCCGTCGCCGGGCTACCCGGTCAACACCGGCATGGCGTGCCCCAAGGGTTGGGAAGGACTTGCGCCACTCGACGCTCCGGATCGCGCGACCGCCCCGATGTTGCGCGGCGCCGACGGCGTGCTGAAGGAGGTGTCGTGGGCGGAGGCGTTGCGCTACTTCGTCGACCAGACCAAAGCCGTTCAAGCGACCCACGGACCCGAAGCGATGGCCTTTCTCTCGACGGGTCAGATTCCCACCGAAGAGATGGCGATGCTCGGAGCGCTGACCAAGTTCGGGATGGGCATCACGCACGGTGACGGGAACACGCGCCAGTGCATGGCGACGTCGGTGGTTGCGTACAAGGAGAGTTTCGGCTTCGACGCCCCGCCCTACACCTATGCCGACTTCGAAGCATCCGACGTCATCGTCCTGGTCGGCTCCAATCTCGCCATTGCCCACCCGATCATGTGGGAGCGAGTCGCGAGCAATCCCAACGATCCAACGCTCATCGTCGTCGATCCTCGTTGCACCGAGACAGCAGCCGCCGCGACGCACCATCTGGCACTGGAACCAGCGAGCGACCTCGAACTGCTCTATGGCCTCGCCAAGCTCCTGATCGACAAGGGCGCTGTCGATCGAACCTTCGTCGACGAGCACACCTCGGACTACGAGGCGTTCGCCGAGCATGTCGCGCGCTTCCCGGTCGAGGCGGTCGCTGAACGCACGGGTGTGAACGAGGAGCAACTCGATGCGGTGGCGGACGCGATCACAGCTGGCCGGAACGTGTCGTTCTGGTGGACGATGGGCGTCAACCAGAGCCACCAGGGCGTGCGCACTGCGCAGGCG
Organism: uncultured Ilumatobacter sp.; assembly: GCA_938044705.1. Lineage (GTDB taxonomy): Bacteria > Actinomycetota > Acidimicrobiia > Acidimicrobiales > Ilumatobacteraceae > Ilumatobacter_A. The sequence continues at coordinate 22,417 of CALIOL010000236.1, forward strand.
ATCATCAACCTGGCGCTGATGACGGGCAACATCGGTCGACCGGGGACCGGTGCCAACTCGATCACCGGCCAGTGCAACGCCATGGGGAGCCGGCTGTTCTCCAACACGACGGGGTTGCTCGGCGGCCACGACTTCGCCAACCCCGACCATCGCAAGCGTGTTGCCGAGGTGCTGGCAGTCGACGAGTCGACCATCCCGCACACGGCTTCGTGGTCCTATGACCGGATCATGGCGGGCATCGACGAAGGGACGATCAAAGGGCTGTGGGTGATCGCCACGAACACCGCGCACTCGTGGATCGACCAGAACGGCGGCAACGAACTGCTCGACAAGCTGGACTTCCTGGTGGTGCAGGACATGTACCACAGCACCGAGACCGCAGCGGCTGCTGACCTTGTGCTGCCGGCCGCCGGTTGGGGCGAGAAGGATGGGACCTTCATCAACTCCGAACGTCGGATCGGCCACGTCACGAAAGTCCGCCAAGCGCCGGGTCAGGCACTGGCCGACTTCTGGATCTTCAAGTCGGTCGCCGATGCGTGGGGGTGTGGCGAGATGTTCGCCGCCTGGGAGACTCCTGAGCACACGTTCGCGCTCCTCCAGGAACTGTCGGCGGGGCAGCCCTGCGACTTCGCCGGTATCGAGGGCTACGAGATGCTCGACTCCGTGGGTGGGGTCCAATGGCCGTACCCGTCGACAACCGAACAGCCCGACGACTCGGCGGAGCGGCGGTTGTTCAGCGATGGCCGGTTCTTCACCCCCGACGGGCGGGCCGCGTTCATCTTCGACTCGCCCCAACCGGTGGCAGAAGAGATCGACGAGCAGTTCCCGCTGGTGTTGCTGACCGGGCGGGGGAGTGCTGCGGACTGGCACACCCGGACGCGCACCGAGAAGTCCAAGGTGCTGTCGTCGATGACGGCGAAGGTGAACTACGTCGAAGTCCACCCGGACGACGTCGCCCGCTACGAACTCGCGAGCAGTCGACAGGCGCGCCTGGTGTCGCGGCGCGGAGCGATCACCGTCGACGTCATCGAGACCGGCACCGTGCAGCCCGGCCAGGTCTTCGTCAACATGCACTTCGCCGACACCAACCAGCTCACGTTCCCCGCGTTCGACCCGTACTCACGCCAGCCCGCGTACAAGTACTGCGCCGTCCGGATCGAACCGGTGGTCACGTCGCCCTGACGAGCTCAGCTGGGGACGAGTTCTGCGACGATGGCATCGAGCATCGGGATCAGCCGAGCCGTCGACGGTTCGATCAGGTGACACCAGCCGGCGTCGATGGCGGTGGTCGCGCACACCGGTCCGACCACCGCTGGCCGACAGTGCGTCGTCATCGCGGTGTCGAGCGCCGTGAGCGTTCCTGACTCCGCAGCGAGCGACCGAAGATGGCGAATCGCCGGGGACGCCGTGAACGTCACGACGTCGATGCGCTTCGACACGATGTCGTCGATCAGTGCATCGATGGGCCCTCGATCGACCGGGACCGAGTAGCGATACACGTCGAGTTCGATGACGTCAGCGCCACGACTGCGGGCGGTCTCGACGACCTGACGGTCGTCGTTTCCATCGAGGAGCACAGCGCAGCGCGTGTTCGTCAGATCCATCGAACGCAGCTCCGCCACGATGTCCCTCACCGTTTCGCCGGGGGCCTGCCACGTGACGTCGTATCCGTGGCGGCGAGCTGCGCTCGTTGCCTTCGAGCCGCGCGTGAAGATCTCGGCCTGTGCGAGTGCGTGGGCGAGCAGCGGTTGCTGCTGGGCGGGCACGCGGTCCAACCACCAATTCAGCACCTGCCCGGTCTGGACGACCAACAGGTCGATTCCCTCTTCGACGATGCGAGACGTGGCGGCATCGGTGCCTGCGCGGCTCGCTCCATCGACGGTGCGCAGCACGGGAGCCCACCGCACCTCGGCATGTCGGGACTCGAAGTACTTGATCTGCTGGTGGGCACGACGTTCTGCGGTGACGGCGATGGTGCGGCCGTTCAACATGGACTCATGCTGCCGACTCACAGGCCTGTTCGGCGGCTGGGCGGGCTTGTTCATCTGTACGAAACGAACCGCACACAGCGGCGTCGTCGGGTCTTCGTACCGTTCTCGTATGACGCACGACGCCACGAGTACTGCGCAAGCGATTCCCGTCCTCCTTCGCGTCGTCGAGGGCGGCCGACGTTCGCAGCGGGACGGATCGAACGCGGCGACGTCGAACCCCGGCGGCACGGTCACGCTGGTCGGGGCGGGACCTGGTGGTGCGGATCTGATCACCGTCCGCGGCGCTGCGGCGCTCGGTCGCGCTGATGTGGTGGTGTTCGACCGGCTGGCGGATCCCGAACTCGTTGATCTTGCGCCACGGCGAGCCGAGAGGATCGCGGTCGGTAAAGGCAAGGGATACGGGCCCGACCAGCAGGACATCTGCGATGTGATGGTCGAGCGAGCTCGTCGAGGCAAGCACGTGGTGCGCTTGAAGGGCGGCGACCCGTTCGTCTTCGGTCGTGGGAGAGAGGAGATCGAAGCGGCGACTCAGGCCGGCATCGACGTCGACGTGATTCCCGGTGTCTCCTCGGCGCTTGGCGCCCCCGCGCTCGCGGGAATCTCGCTCACCGACCGCCGACTTGCGTCGTCGTTCACGGTCCTCACCGGTCACCGATGTGATGAGTCCGACCATGAATGGAAGGCGTTTGCCGAATCGGGATCCACCCTCGTCGTGTTGATGGCTGCGACCACCGCTGATGCCGTCGCCCAACGCTTACTCGATCACGGGCGCGATCCATCCGAACCGGTGGCGTTCGCCCACGCCGCGGGAACCGTTGACGAGCAGGTCGCGCGCGCTGACCTCTCCGAGACCGCACGGCGAGGCTGCCCGTTCCCGTCTCCGACCGTAATGGTGGTCGGTGCTGTCGCCGCTGCCGAGGCGGCGGCCCTCGCGCCTGCCGCGTACGAAGCTCGGGTGGCCCAAGCCACCTGATCCGTCTGGTCAGCGGGGCGCGTGTTGAAGTGCCCAGGAGTACATCGCGATCCCCGAGGCCACTCCCGCATTGAGTGAGCGGGTCGACCCGTACTGGGTGATCTCGCACGTCAACGCCGCAGCCTCGATCGCCGCCGGTGTGAGCCCGGGGCCCTCCTGGCCGAAGAGCATCACGCACGCGCCGGGCAGTGCAGCCGACTCGATCGGCACCGCTCCGACGACGTTGTCGATGGCCACGATCGGCAGGGCGGCCGACGCGGCCCAGTCGACGAACGACTCGACGTCGCGGTGATGGTCGAGATGCAGATATCGGTGCGTCGACATGGCTCCGCGCCGGTCCCAGCGATGCGGACCGATGATGTGCACGCCGGCGGCTCCGAACGCGTTCGCGTTACGCACCACCGTCCCGATGTTGAAGTCGTGCTCCCAGTTCTCGATCGCCACGTG
>CALIOL010000237.1 GCA_938044705.1 uncultured Ilumatobacter sp.
GTCGTTTGCCGACACGGTGGGCTCCGACCCGAATCCGTTCGAGTCCGGCGACGCCGTCGATGCCGCAGTCGAGCCCGCACGCGACTTCGACCCGGACGACTTCGACACCGCTGATACCCAACCCGAGCTGGGCGGCACTGACGACGTTGACTTCATGGAGTGAGTTCTCGGCTGCCGTGGCGGGATCGCTTCGGCTGCGAACGATCTAGTGCGGGTGAGCAACGAGGCCCTCCAGCGAGCGGATCGCAACTCGGATCGCGGTCGCCATGTCGTGAGCGGTCAGGGGGTTTTCTGCGAGGCGTTGCCAACGGCCGAGCTGCTCGATCGCGGCAGCCTTCACCACGTCGGGCTGCTGTGGCATGTCCAGACCGAGCCGTTCCCAACCGGCCGTGCCGCTCGCACCGAGGAGCCGCTCGAGTTCGCCGAGCTGCTTCGCAGGACCGGTGACCCAACCGCTGCGGATGGCGGCCATCGTGTTCATCTCGTTGAACGGGTGGGCGCCAGCCATCGCCCGCTCCAATTCCGCTTCCAGTGCGTCGACGCCGGGCCGACCCGGATGCTCCGAACAGAGTCGCTCCACAGCGAGCAGCCCCGAACGAGCCTTGAGCACGTCGGCACGATCGACGAACAGTGAGGTCAGCACCTGGCGCAACCTGTTGAGGCCGGACATCGCCAACAGCTGATCCGAGAGCGACGTGGACGAGTTCGCCTCGCCAGAACTGATCAACCCGATGGCGGCGCGGATGCCGAACAATCCGAACCGGGCGAGCAAGCGCTCCCGCTCGATCGAGGTCAATGGTGTCTCCGGACGCCCTTCGACGAATCGGTCCGCGGACAACAGCAGCGTTTCGAGCTCGTCAGCGCGTTCCGCAAGGCGCTGTACGTCACGGAACTCTGCTTCGGTCATCGTCTCGGCGGTTTCCGCCAACAGACCGGCGACCGGGACGACCATCTGCACCAAGCGGCGAAGCCGGCTGTCTTCGCCGAGTCGCCCTGCAATCGTCGTGGCGGACTCCATGGAGTCCAGACGACCCGCCCCGATCTCGTCGGCCCTCGACAACACCGCGATGGCGTTGACCGGGTTGGGGTTCGCGACCGAGTCGTCGTGAAATGCCTCGAGCAGACGCAGGTCCGATGCGTGAATGTGCTTCATCAGATAGAGCACCGCGTCGGCGGGGGTTTCGGAGTCCTCGGGGTCGAGGAACTCGAAGGCTTTGGTCGCGACGCTCTCGCTCAGCGAGCCGACGCCCGGGGTGTCGATCAACGTGAGGGCGCGCAATCCGCTCGACGGCCACGTGACTTCGATCCGGTCGACCTGCGACGCGTCGCGCCCGTCGAGATCGATGTCGATGGCGCCGTCGTCGCGGCGAAACCTCGCTTGAACGGGCTTGCCGCCCTCGCTTGGGTGGAGCAACACCTCGTAGGTGTGGCCGTCGCGGTACCAGGTGACGACCTTCGTGCATTCGCCGGTGTCGGTCGGTGCGAGCAACTCGCCGACGAGAGCGTTCAGCAGGGTTGACTTGCCCGCCTTCACCTTGCCGGCGATAGCAACACGCAGCGGTGCGTCCAGCCGGTCGCGAAGACGCACGATCTCTTCGAGGGCAGGCGTCCCGGAGAAGACCTGTTCGGCCTGGCCGAGCACGTCACGGGTTTGGTCGACGAGGGTCATCGCGCACCTCCCGCAGCCGACGGCAACGACGCAGCTCGTTCTCGAAGCCGAGCCAGCCGTTCGAGTTCGGCTTTGACGTCACGGATGCGGCCGCTGCGTTCGCGCTCGTCGATCTGAGCTGCTTGGTTCGCGGCGTTCAGCGCCTCGCTCGTCGACCGGTGGAGTTCTTCGGCCCGAGCCGAATAGAAGTCGCGGATCTGGCGTTGAGTCTGGCGCAATGTGTCTCGACTGTCCTTGTTGACCTGGAACGACACTTCGTCGCTGAACTTTCGCACCACCGTGCGGGCCTGACCGCGCCGCTGAGTGAGCTGGCGGGCCTTCTCTTCTTTCAAGCTCTTGCGACCGAGCGCAAGGCCGATGCCGACCGCTGCGATCGGGAGCACGGTGATGCCGACGATTCCGCCGATCAGCGTGAACATCAGCGCGCCGCTGTAGGAGCCGCGCAACACGGTGAGACCTTTCGCCGCTGCGCTGGTGCCTTCGGCGTCGAGATCGGTGGCGGCGGTGACGCGGCCGAGCGCCCCTGCCGGATTGTCGATGTCGAGATGCTCGAGGACGTCGCCGCCCGCGAACTCGAAGTGTTCCGCGACCCGGCGGTTGAGCTCAGCGGACTCCTCCGTCAAGAATCGGTAGTTGCCCGCCACCTCGAAGGACATGCGGCTCGTCAGCCAGGGCTCGAATTCCGCCCATGTCTCCAACGGGTCGCTGTTTTCGATTGCCTGGTCGGCCTCGGCAAGTACGTTGCGGACGCGCTGTCGGAAGTCGTGGTCGACGTTGCTGGTGAGGTCGGTGACGCCGTCGTTCAGCGTTGTGCTCCACTTCGCTGCAGAGCCGCGCAGGAGTTCCGATCGCGACTTGGCGTCTTCGAGTCGGCGCGTCAGCTCCAAACGAGCCGCCGGGTCTTCGAGGGCACTGAGTTCGGACTCGAATTGAGCGACGAGTTGTTCGGTGACGGCCAGCAGGTCCTGGCTGGCGCGTGTTCGTTCGCGAACCTCGATACCGCCGACCACTTCGTCGGTGAGCAGCTTGACCACATCCAAGAAACCGGACTCGGAGTTCAGCTGTTTGTCGTCACGTCGCAACGCCTCGTTGCGAAGCACCGAGGACACCGGAAGGATCCGCGAGTCGTGCCCGGCACGTGCGAGGTGTCCTTCATTGAGCTCCTTCACCCGCCGCCACGCCGGGTAGAAGTCGGTCTTCGTCATGACACACACGACGTGGGGGCACATGTCCAACGCCTGGCTCAAGAAGTCCATCTCAGCGCGCGTGTACTCCTGCGATGCGTCGCTGAGGAAGATCGCGGCATCGGCGACCGACAGCGCACCGAGCGCCGCGGTCGCGTGCGCTGAACCCAACCCGCCGACGCCCGGGGTGTCGACGAGAACCAGACCATCAGCCAAGAGCCGGCGGGGGAGCTCGACCTCGACACCATCGATCTTGGTCGTCGGGTCGTTCGCCCGCTCGGTCGCAAACTCGACGATCTGGTCGAAGTCGATCGGCTGACGGGCCGGGGTGCCTTCGCCGACGTTTCCGTCGGCGAGCACCGGTCGGGTCATGGCCCACGCCCCGCGATTCTCGGCATGTCGGATCGAGGTCGGGACCGCCGTGGCGATGTCGTCGTCGACCGGGCAGATCGGAGCGTTGAGCAACGCGTTGATGAACGAGCTCTTGCCCTGCTTGAACTCGCCGACGATCACGACGTTGACGGTGGGCTCGAGGAGCTTGCGCCGTGTCTCAGCTAACCGGGCGGCGAGATCGTCTCGGCCGTACGCGGCTGCTGCCCGGGCGCCTTGCTGGAGGGCGTCAGCTGCTGCACTGGTGGGCGGGGATGCGGTGGGCGATTCTGCGTTGCTCATGTTCAGTGTCCTGATGGTGACGCGTCGAGCACCCCGGGGCAAACCCCGGGGTGCTCAACGTCAGTGAAAGATCCGTGTGAGGGACGGTTCGTCACTCACCCATCATCTCGTCGTGGACCGGCTCGGGCTCGTGGTGCACGGGCTCGGGGTCGGCGTAGGTCTCAGCAGCGGGCTCGTGGTGGACCGGCTCGGGCTCGGCGTGTCCGCCCCCGTACTGCTCCTGCTCTTGCTGGTGGCCGTTGCCGTTGTCGTAGTTCTGTTCCTGCTGGTGGCCGTTGCCGTACTGCTCCTCTTGCTGGTGGCCGTTGTCGTAGTTCTGTTCCTGCTGGTGGCCGTTGTCGTAGTTCTGCTCTTGCTGGTGGCCGTTGTCGTAGTTCTGTTCCTGCTGGTGGCCGTTGTCGTAGTTCTGCTCTTGCTGGTGGCCGTTGTCGTAGTTCTGCTCTTGCTGGTGGCCGTTGTCGT
>CALIOL010000238.1 GCA_938044705.1 uncultured Ilumatobacter sp.
GACCTCGCGTTCCCGCTGCCGTTCGACGTCATCTCGGTGATGCTCGGCATGCCGGAGTCGGATAAGGACCAGGTGGCACAGTGGTCCTCGGCCCTCGTGAAGACGCTCGACCCGATCATCACCGAAGAAGAGGTGTTCGCCGCCGCCGACGCCGAGCGGAACATGCACGCCCTGCTCTCCGAAGTGATCGAGTGGAAGCGGGCGAACCCCGCCAACGATCTCCTCACCGCGCTGATCCAGGCCGAAGAGGACGGCGATCGACTCACGGCGACCGAACTCCGCGATCAGGTGCAATTGCTGTTCGTCGCGGGCCACGAGACGACCGTGAACCTGATCGGTACCGGCATCCACGAACTGCTGCAGCGTCCCGAACAGGCAGCGATCCTGCGCGACGACCCGTCGCTCGACGTCAACGCCGTCGACGAACTGCTGCGATTCGTGTCACCCGTGCAGTTCTCGCGCCGCATCACGCTGGAACCGATCGAGTTCGACGGCACGACAATCGGCGCCGGCACCTTCGTCATGGCCGGGCTGGCATCGGCCAACCACGACCCCGCCAAGTGGGGTGACGACGCCGACGAGCTCGACGTCCGCAGAGAGCACCCCGGACAGCACGTGTCCTTCGGCAGCGGCTCGCACTATTGCCTGGGCGCATCGCTCGCGAAGCTCGAAGCCCAAGTGGCAATCGGTTCGTTCCTTCGCCGGTTCCCGAACGCACACGTCACGGGCGAGGTCGAGTGGAACGGTCGCATCAACCTTCGCGGCGTCGAGCGCCTGGAGCTCGCCGTCCGCTGAAGCCGCACGGCGGCGCAGGTACGTTGGCCGAGTGGCAAACCAGCACCCCGCCCTCCGCGAACTGTTCGACCACTACCGAACCTTGAGCGCAGCGTCGGTCCCCGCATTCGAGATCGTGTTGATCGGTGCGATCGCCAACGCCGTCATCGACATGGGCAACGCCCCGCAGGTGACCGACCGCCAAGCCGCCGACATGTTCGGGCTGATTCCTGCCGCCGCTGCGATCGCTCAGTCCGAAGACGCTCCCCCAACACCCGGCTGGGACGACGGCGAGGTCGATGGGCTCGGTGACGTCCGCGCCGCAATCGTGGACGCCGCGCCCGACGTCGCTGCGCGTCCCGACAACCTCATGCTCCGGCTCGTACCCATCTTGCGAGCGCAGCTCACGCACGACGCCGGTGATCCGAGCACTCAGATCCGCATGGCGTGGCTCAGGATCATCGAAGAGCTCGCGCGACCAGCGGGTCACACCATCGAGACCGACGCGCTCCAGCGGATACTCGTCGACACGATGCAACGCCACGAGCAATCTGCGGTTGCAGACGGCTGATCATCTCACCGGATGTCGGCGCATCAGTCGTCGACGATCACCTGCAGGTCGACGGTCGCCAGCGACCCCGGCTCGAGACCCTCGGCCTTGCGTACCGCCTTCTTCAACGGGAGCACGTACGTCGCGTTTTCGGTGGAGGGGAAGATCGAGGTCTGCCAGTTCGTCGAGCCGATCGTGACATCGACGCGAACGGACCCAAAACCTGCCGCCCGTCGACCGAACTGCTCCTCGATCTCATCTGCCTGGTCCTCGGGAACGTTGACGAAGAACCACGACGTGCGCGATGTCCACTCCCAGACCTCAGCGGTGAATGAGAAGCTCATCCGGCCATTGAAGCAGGTCGCCCGCCGCCCGATTTCGCCGCCGATCGCGGTGCGCCCGAACTACGTTCGACCACGATGACCATCGATGCCGGCCGCGGCGGACCCGGCGACATCCTCGTCGGGCGCGACACGGAGTTGGCCGCACTCCTGACCGCGGTCGAAGAACATCGGACTCCGGTCGTGGTCGTCGGACCATCCGGCAGCGGAAAGTCCCGGCTGCTCGACGAGCTCGTTTCCGCCGTCACGACGCGATCCGCACACGCCACCGTCGTGTCCTGCTGTGCGGTACCGACCGACGTGGACATTCCCTTCGGCATCGTGACTCGCCTTCTGACCGCGATGCCCCACGGCGAAAGTTCACCATCGCCAGAGCTCACCACCACCTCGGTGGAAGCACCGCAACCACTTCCACCGCGAGTGTCGGGTGGACCGGACGATCGATTTCGGCGTTTCGATGCGCTGCTGGACGAACTCAGCCGGCGATGCGCAACGCAACCGAGCATCTTCGTGCTCGACGACGCACAGTGGGCCGACTCGGGAAGCCTCGGTGTTCTGTACGCGGCGGTCGAGGCATCACCAGACGCGTCGATTCAGCTCGTCGTCGGTGCTCGGCCGCCCGACGACCCCAACGACCCGCTCGGCCGATTGATCACCCGCGCACACAGCACCTCGCCGTCGATCGAACTGCGTCCGCTGTCGTCGCCAGCAGTTGCCCTCCTGGCGGAGCAGCGAGTCGGCCGACGACCTGGACCCCAGCTCCTGCACGCGCTCGACAGCGCACAAGGCAATCCGCTCATGGTGTGTGAGCTGGTCGATGCAGCAGTGCGGAGCGGCTCGATGGTCGAGATCGAGTCGCACACCAACGGCGACCGGCCCTTCGATGTCGATCTCTCCGACAACGGATCAGCGCAACTCGCCGACCAGGCGTCCACCGTGCTCGTCTCGCGCCTCTTCGACGTCGGAGAGGCCGCTCGCGAGCTGATTCGGACCGCGAGCGTGCTCGAGTCGAGCTTCGAGCTCACCGAGGTCGCAGCGATACTCGGTGTGCCCGCCGGGTCACTCGTCAGCCCATGCGCTGAGCTCCTCGATACGGAGTTGCTGCTCAACGATGGAAACCGTTTGGCCTTTCGCCACGACCTCGTCCGTACGGCCATCTACCGCGACCTCCCAGAGTGGGCGAGGACTGCCCTCCACCGTCAAGCTGCCGCCCGCCTCGCGGATGACGGTGCCGACGCCGTCGCCGTCGCTCGCCACCTCGACCGCGCCGACCCTTCGCCGAGCAATGCGGTGTGGTTCGAGCGTGCGGGGCAAGGCCTGTTGCGCACCGACCCCGCAGCCGCATCGGCGCTGCTGGAGGAAGCATGTCGGCTGCAACCCCAACCAACCGACGGGTTGATCCTCGCTCATGTCCAGTCTCTCGCCTGGACGAACCGCGCATCCGAGGCCGAGCAGACCGCGACGAGCCATCTGGCAGCGTCCGAGTCGCCGGCGGAGCGACCGTTGCTGCACTTTGCGCTCGCCCAGTCGCTCACACCGCAAGGACGGCTCGCGGAGGCAGCGACGTCGATGCTGCGCGCAGGAAACGCTCTCGTGGAAGCTGGCGATCTTCCGCGGGGCCAGCAGGCCGTCGCCGAGTCCGCGATCCATCAGGCAATGGCGTTCCAGCACGACGAGGCGATCGCTCGGTCGACAGCGCTGATCGAGGACGAGACGATCGACCCAATCGCCCATGTCATCGCGCTCAGTGCGCGGTCGTGGGCCAACAAGACCGTAGGACGAATCGACGACGCCGTGCGCGACGCCCGCGCTGCCGTCGACGCTTCCGGCGACGACGTCAACGCCCTGCGGGGCAACCCTCATCTCTTTCTGGCCGACGCCCTGTTGACCGGTGAGCACTACGACGAGTTCGAACCGTTCGCGGTCACGGCGCGCTCGATGGCTGCGCGCTTCGGCTCCGTGTGGTCATTGCCCGGCATCTCCGCCATGGCGACCGGGATGCACCTGCGGCGGGGCGACTGGGACAAAGCCGTCGCTGAATCGGATGCTGGCCTGTCGTGGGCTCGGGACACGGGCAACCGGATGGCGATGCCCTGGCTGCTCAGTCTTCAGTCCGTGGCGTTGCTGTGGCGCGGCGACGACGTGGATGCTGAAGCGCTCATCGCCGAGGCCGACGATCTCGTCGCTGGCGAGGCCCGCACGGGGGCCGAAGCCGTTCTGTGGGCGCGAGCCTGGTGGGCCGACCTTCACGGAGACGACGCGGCCACGCTGGCGAACCTGCGGACGCTGTGGGAGCTCGTCGTCGCGCTCGACGTCCGCTCGCGCATGTCGACGATCGGACCCGAGCTCGTCCGAGCCGCGATCCGCTCCGAAGAGCGCGACCTCGCGATCGACGTGACGCGGGAGCTCCGAGGCCTCGACGATCAGGTGCGGAGCAATCGCGCTGCTCGGGACGCATGCGGAGCGCTCGTCGACGGCGATCTCGACCTGATCGACACCTCGGCGCAGCACTACGAGTCGATCGGGCTGCGCCCGGAACGCGCGCTCGTCCTCGTCGACGGCGCCCGGATCGCTGCCCACCTCGACGACCAGGCTCGGGCTCTCGACTTCGCGCAGCGTGCGAACGCGCTCCACGACGAGCTGGGCGCGCACGGCCTCGCCCGGCGTCTCGACCGCCTCGTTCCCGGACTTTC
>CALIOL010000239.1 GCA_938044705.1 uncultured Ilumatobacter sp.
GTGGTCTCGACGACGATGACGGGTGACGGGCCGTCTTCGAGCGTCACCTGCACCTGCTCGTTCGGACCCGCCCACGGGACGAACTGATAGCCGAACAGCACCGCATCGCTGGCCCACGCAGGGGCTGTCTCGTCGATGAACTCGTTGAGGCCATCGGCGACGATCGTCGTGCGGTCATCGAGTAGTTGATGCTCACCAGGCCAGGACCGGCTCGCGACATCGCCGAGTTCACGTCGCACGAATCCTCCACCGCTGCCGACCAGCATCGTGCCGGAAGCTTCCAGGACTCCGAGCGGCGAGTCCTGGGCGACGTAGTACACGTCGCCGTTGTCAACACGATTGACCGGCCAGTCCGTGTCGAAGTCGACGATTGCGAAACCACCACCGGATTGGTTTGGCACGTAGTCGACAGCGACTGCACCACCGTCATCGGTTGCTACGACGGTCGGGAAGTCTCGCGGAAACCGAAACGCCGTCGGCAGTGTGAACCGCGTGAAGACTGCGCTGCCATCGTCAGCGGTGTCGATCCGCGTCAAGCTGTTGCCGTCGTCCCCCAGGGTGAGATCGAATGATGGCGCGGTCGACTCCGTGGTCTCCCCGTTTCGGTCGACCCAGCGGTAGATCGTGGCATCCGACGACGGGCGGGTGCCGTCTCCACCACAACACGGCACGACCGTGAGGCCGGACTTGCGTGGAATCAACGTGCTGTCTCCCGTCCCGTCGACGTTCACCCAGCGCATCACCACCGATCCAGCGTTGGATCCCACGAGCGGGATCGCAACGAGTTCGCTCGAGCCGTCAGCGGCATCCGGCGGGCTCGTGGAGAAATAGGCGACGTCGTCGGGCCCGACGTGGAGCAAGGCTGTCGGGACGTCAGCCAACGACTCCACGATCGAGACATCGCGTTGCAGCTCGTTCCCCGTGGCGTCGTACACACGGAGTGCGCCCAAGGACTGATCGAAGCTCACGATCCGACCGTTCTCCGTGGTTGCCAACTGCGTGCACCGGTTGTTGTCGTCGCAGGTTCGTGCGATCGCCGACGGCTGGACGAGTTCTCCGCCCGTACCTTCCAGGATGCTGGTCGTGGTGGTCGCGTCGACGACGGTCGTGATGGTGGTCGTTGTGGTCACGGCTGGGCCCACGGGCCCGGGGTCGGCGACCGGCCGTTCGCCCGGACCCGTGGGAGGCACCAGGTCGTCGAGCGACGCAAGCTCGATGGAGTCGGCGGTGAAACGCGCCAAGAGGGTCCCCCACACGTCAGAGGCCACGACGTCCCAGTCCTCGGGTAGCCGCACCCATTCGCCTGACCCGTCGTAGTTCAGCAGCGCGACGACCGGCATCGCATTCGGACCGAAATCCAGGTCGGGCCGAGTGTCGGCGCCGATCCGCTCCACGTAGATGACCCGGTCGAGCCCGGGGGCCACCACGTTCGCTCCGACGAACGGATAGCCCGCCCATGCGGGGTCACGAGCGATGTCCAACTGCCACGAGAGACCGGTACCGCGCAGCGAGATGGACTCCACGTCGAGGACACCCTGCCCCGTGGGGTCGGCACCGATGTCGAACACGGGGAACGGGGTCCCGTTGTCGCCCGACTCGCTCAGATCCTGCGGCTGACCGTCCTCGCCGACGTGCCCGAGGACGGTTGCGCCGTCGCGTCCTCGCGAGACGATTCCGTCCGGGCCGTGGCCGAAGAAGTAGTCCGGGATCTCGAGATAGTCATCGAGGGCCACCTCGGAGGAGGCGACGACTTGGCCCTCGCGGTTGCCGTCGAACGGGATGGCGACGAAGCGGCGGCCGGCCGGAACGACGTCGTTTCCGTCATCGAACACGAGGTCGCCGAAGCCGTACAGCACGGCGCCTGGCCCGGCGACCACCGAAGAGAGCCCTTCGTCGAGCACGAGTGTGCGCTCGTCGAAAGCACCCTCAGACGGCGTGACGATCGTGACGACCTGGTCACCGACTCGATTGATGATGAGGTTGTCCGGGCCGACGGCGAACTCGTAGTCACTGGGTTCCACGTCGGGTTCGAGCGCCACCTCGTAGAACGGGACGGGTTCGACCGTTCTCGGCGGATCGATCGCATCGACGGCGACCACTTGGGGCGACGATGGCACGCTTGCCGGCACCGTCGCTGACGGCGTCGTCGAGGTGGTCGTCGTCGCCGTCGTCGTGACCGTCGATGTGGTCGATACCGGGCCGGCTTCGACGTCGGTCGGTGCCGTTGCCGTGCCTGGGCTCGGTGTCTCCGGGACGTCGGAAGGGGTCAACGCATTGTTCGGGGAACGGCCACCGGCGACGGCGACGAGGCCCAGTGCGACCATTGCGACGGCCGCAGCGACGGCACCGAACCGCACCCAGACCGATCGCTGGCTCGACCCGGAACGCAACGGAATCGATGGCGGCGCGCCGCCGAGATCACCCGCAGCAATCCGCGACCGGACCGCTTGGAGAGCAGCCTCGGTCTCGGCAGCCGACACGGTCTGCTCGTGCTCGTGTGCGGCAGCCATCGCGGTGCCGCTCAGCTCATGGTCGATGCTCTCATCGTCACGCTCGCTCATGAGCGGGCCTCCTCGATCCGGCCGTCGGGTCCACCGAGGCGTAGGCGCAGGTTGGTACGGGCCTTCGAGAGCGCCGACTTGACCGTGCCGGTCGCAATGTTCATGATGTCGGCGACTTCTGCCACCGATTGGTCCTCTGCGTAGTAGAGCGTGGCGACGACGCGTTGCTGCGGCGTCAGGGAACGGACCAGGTCCTCCCATCGCGCCGATGCGGCGACGGTCGCCGGGTCCGGTGTCGTATCGGCCTGCGTCGCCGACCGGTGACCGAGCCGCTCCACGGCGGCCACCTCCGACGTGCGGCTTCGATGGTGATCGATGAGCAGGTTGCCCATCACCCGTCGACACCACGCCATCGGAGCGTCGTACATGGCGAGTTCGCTGCGCCGATGGTGGGCGCGAAGCAGTGTCTCCTGCGCGAGTTCCTGGCTGACGTGACGCGACGTCGACATCGCGAGCCCCATCGCGACGAGGCGGGGGTAGGCCAACCGGAAGAGGTCGTCGTAGTCGTCATCGGTCATCGGGACACCAGTTGCCCATTGTCGCGGTCACAGTGAGTCACACGGAACACGCGGTGATCTGGTTGCCGACCCCACGAATCTGACTCGGCGAAAAATGGATCGACCCGCCCCGGAGGCGGAACCGGGGCGGGTCGACAAGGTGCCGATGGGAGGCGATGATCAGCCGTCGCTGTCGTCCATTTCCTCCATCGAGTCGTCTTCCATCTCGTCCATGTCCATTTCGGAGTGGTCCATCTCGTCCATCTCGTCCATATCTTCCATGGCGTCGCCGATGGCACGCAGCTCGGCCTCGACCGTCACCTCCGTCGAGTCGAACACGAACGTGAGGTCGAGCGGCCCGGTGAATTCTTCTGGGTCGATGTCGAGCATCATGACGTGCGGTCCACCGGGCTCGAGCGTGAAGGACTCGCCTGCGGCGATCTCGAAGCCGTCCTCCCGCTCGGCCATCGACATGGCGCCATCGTCGCCCACCGAGGTCTCGTGGATCTCGAAGGTGGCGCTGACCGGCGCAGATGCCCCGACCAGCGTGATCGCCTCGTCACCCCCGTTGGTGATGGTGCCATACCCCGCTGCGAGCGTCTGGCCGTCTGCGGGTTCGCGAACCCACGCATCGGTGACGGTCACCTCAGCCGACGCCGACTCCTCGCTGCTGTCGCCCGGAGCGGAATCGCTGGCGTCGTCGCTCGAACCGCACGCGACAGCTCCGACAGAGAGCGCGGCGGCAAAGAGTGGAGCGGAGATCTTCTTGATCGTTCGTGTGTTCACGATCGTCCAGGTCGCCTCACGACGCGATCGAGTTCCAGCAGACCCGAATTTTCCGGCTGAGATCAGTCGTCGCTGACGAGTCTGATCTTGGCGTCGTATCGCTGCGTGCCGAACGCAAACCACCCGTCTGCCTCCGAGTTGTCGAGCACTGCGATTCGCACTTCGATCGATTCACCGACACCGATGGTCGTCTCGAGGTCGACGAAGTGGAACTTCGTCAGCTTGAATCGATCGGCGTTTCTGCTCACGCGAGTATCGGAATCCAACAGCGCACACGTCCCAGCGGCACAGCGGTACAACCCGACCTCGACGCGGACATCTCGGCGTCGGAAGTCCTGAGCGGCGACGTAGAGATCGACGTGGACATCTTCCTCGATGACGTAGGGGGTGGTCAGGGTGCTGCTGAAGACCAAGAGTTGGGTGGGGTCGTTGCTGTCGATGCCATCGGCGCTGCGCTGAATGAACGCTCCGGGCTCTGCGTCGCGATCGGCATCGACGTTGACCAGGTCGATGTCGGGCGGATCAGCAGCGGTGATCGAGTGGAACGCTGGCGCGGGCATCGCTGTGACGGCCTCTCCGCCCAGGTACAACACCGAAGCTGCTGGAATCCCGGGGATCGTCGTCGTGGTCGTCGGCGTCGTGGTTGTTGTCGTCGATGAGGTGGTTGTTGTCGTGGGCGGCGTCGTCGTGGATGTGGTGGTCGTGGTGGACGCTGGAACTGTGGTGGCCGGCGATGGCGCGGTCGGGGCGGTCGTGGTGGTCGTCGTCGCAGGAGCTGCGGACTCGATCACCGGCGACGTGGTCGATGGCGCTGCGTCGGTCGCCGTTGCCTGCGGCGCGCTCGCTTCCGCTGTGGGTGGCACCGACACGACGGCGTCTGCGGCAGCGTCCGGAGCGGGAGCGCTTGGCGCCTCGGAGGTCGGGTTCGACGCTGGAGCGACCGACGCCTCGAGCGCGTCGGCGTCCAGAACCAGCACCGTGTCCTCGGGAGCCGGCAGATCATCTGCGACCTCCGCGCTTGACAAGATCGCCACATCGGCAGTGGCATCAGGCACGACGGCCAACGGCGTCGCGGCGGCGATACCGACCGCGCTGGCGACCACGCTCGCAGCAGTTGCTGCCACCGTCGACGCTGCACCTGCCGACCCACCGGTCGCCACGGTCGCCGTCGACGCAGACGTCAGAGCTGAACCCGATGATGCGACAGATCCGGCGCCGCTGGCGGCGCCCGCCGATCCTCCAGCGATGCCGGACCCGCCGGAGTTGGCCGACGCCGAGGTCGCGTGGACCACGCCTGCCGGCTCGAAGAGCGCGAGTTGGGCGAACCATGCGAGCGGGCCGGTCATCAGCCGCAGGCGGCCCAACGAGATGGTGAGGAACGCACGAACGACGTGCGGATCGAACTGAGTCCCCGAGCAATTGGCCAGCTCGGCGCGGGCCGCCTCTGCGCTCATGGGCTTCTTGTACGAACGAGCGGACGTCATGACGTCGTAGGAGTCGGCGACGGTGACGACACGCGCTGCGAACGAGATGTCGGTGCCGCTCAGACCTTGCGGGTACCCCCGACCGTCGAATCGCTCGTGGTGCTGCCAGACCGCTTGGATCGACTCGCCCAGCCAATCGGCCAGCGGGGCCACCAGGGCACGACCTTCATCAGGATGGGTCTTGATCGTGTCGAACTCGTCGCTGGTCAGCCGGCCCGGCTTGTTCAGGATCGCCGTGTCGATCGCAGTCTTGCCCACATCGTGCAGGAGGGCGGCCCAGCGGAGCTTGTCGAGCTCTGACTCGGTGAGCCCCATTTCCTCGCCGATGAGGTGGCTGTACGCCCGCACTCGTTCCGAGTGGCCGCGGGTCAGCCGATCGTGATGGCTGAGGAGACCGACCAGTTCGAGGAGCCGCTCCGCTGCCTCCTGCTGCGTCTCTCCGGACGGAGCACTTCGAGCTGCGTCGATTCGCTGGCGCAGTTGAGCGGTCGTGCCGGTACGCATCGCGACGCCGAAGCGCGACGGAGCGCGGTCCGGAAACACGAGCGTGAGCTTGAGGAGCACCGACAACGGCAGGAGTCGGCGAGCGAGGCGATCGGCAACCATCATCGCAACGGTCGACACGGCCACGATGGCCACCCAACGCACGACCTGCACTCCGAGCGATGACGCCACCGGCAGCAGCGAGGAGAGGAGGAACGCGACGCTCATCGCTGCGATGAACGGGACGACGAAGATCGCGACGCGCACCGCCCACGACATGGCGGGTCGCCCGTGCCACCGTCTCGATTGTCCCGTCCCGTCCGCCATGTCCATCCCTCACGTACTGCCCGAAGATCCAGGCAGTGCGACTGACGCAAATCTACGGAAACGCCGTACACGCGAACAGTGGTCAACCCAACTCTTGTGGTGATCTTGAATACGAGTTTTCGCAGGACTTCGAGCGACGCGCTGTACGTCACCCCACCCCACCGACAGTGAGCGCGATCGATCAGACGATCGAGGCGAGATCGCCTTCCGAGACCACTCCCGCGTTCACGGTGATCACACGCGAGAAGTCGACCGAACGCAAGAGGGAGCGGTCGTGAGTGACCAACAGCACCGTGCCGCCGAAGGCACCGATCGCCAGCTCGAGCTGCTCGATCGCGTCCAGATCGAGATGGTTGGTCGGCTCGTCGAGTATGAGCAACGATGGTTTGAGGTATAGAGCGCGGGCGAGCGATATCCGCATGCGCCACCCTCCACTGAAGTCCTTGGCGGCCTTGTGCATCATGGCATGGGTGAAGCCGAGTCCCTTTAGGATGGCGGCCGCTCTCACCTCTGCCGTGTCTGCGTCCATCTCGTCGAGTCGCTCGTAGACGTCCATCAGTCTG
>CALIOL010000240.1 GCA_938044705.1 uncultured Ilumatobacter sp.
CGAAGACAGCCGGAAGTTCTCAGCTGATCTCACGCAGCGACGCGTCACTCCCGAGTTCGTCGGGCTGATGAAGTTCGAGATCGACCGCTGTCGTGAGCTGTACCGATCGGCGGAGATCGGTATCTCGATGCTTCCCGACCGATCGGCGAAGTGCGTCGGCGCTGCTCACACGTTGTACGCACGGATCCTCGACAAGATCGAGGCGCAGCAGTACGACGTGTTCGAGTCCCGCGCGTCGGTGTCGACAGCTGAGAAGGCCAAGCTCGTCGGCTCGCTCCTGCGATGACCGCGACGACCGACCGCTGGGCCGATCGAGTCGCCGCTGCGGCCGGCGTTGCGACGATCGCCGGCATGATTGCGACGCCGCTGCTCCCGCAGCGAGGCGCCGGCCGGCGAATGCTCTCCTCAGTGGTCGTCGGCGGGATGTTTGCTGTGTCGACGGCGAACTCCGTGAAGCGCTGGGGCGCGGCCCGTGCGGGGGGCGCAGCGACGGCGACGGCGGTGACGACCGGCGCGGTGGAGCGAGTCGGGACCACGACCGGTCTGCCGTTCGGCCAATACGGCTACACCGAGGCGCTTCGACCACAGATCGCGCACGTCCCCGTGATCGTGCCACTGGCGTGGTTCGGGATGGGCTTGCCGTCGCGCGAGGCCGCACACGCAGCGCTCGGCCAGCACTCGACGCCGGTTCGGCGCATCGCGCTCGGCTCGGTGGCGATGACGGCATGGGATCTGTTCCTCGACCCGCAGATGGTCGGCGAGGGCTACTGGTCGTGGGTGAAGCGAGGCGTCTACCGGGGGATTCCGCTGTCGAACTACGCCGGGTGGCTCCTCACCGGGTTCGGCATCATGACCCTGTTCGAGATCGCACTGCCGCCGGAGCGGCGAGACCCCGATGCTCGGCTCGTTGGCCAGTACGGGTACATGTCGGTGATGCAAACGCTTGGCTTCGCCAAGTACTTCCGCGATCCGCTCGTCGCAGCGGTGGGTGGCCTCGGAATGATTCCGATCGCCGTCGCCGCTGGCCGTAACCTGGTCGGCGAAAGGATCAGCCGATGAGACCCCCTCAACAGACGCCGGCGAAGCGTCCTCAGCCTGTGGTCGTGATCGGCGGTGGCGTCGGCGGTCTGACCTGCGCGATTCGGTTGCGTGCTGCGGGCCACCCGGTCACCGTGGTCGAACGCAACGATGTCGTGGGTGGCAAGCTGGCCTTGTACGAGCGTGACGGGTTCTCGTTCGACATCGGACCGTCGCTGGTGACCCTCCCGCACGTGTTCGACGAGGTCTTCCGAGTGGCGGGGACGTCGCTCGAGGAGCAGGTCGACATGGTGCGCCTCGATCCGCAGTTCCGCTACTCGTGGCGCGATGGCACAACGCTCGATGTCGCCGACGATCCCGACGAGACCGCGGCGGCATTCGATGCGTTTTCGCCCGGAGCCGGTGACCAGTGGAAGCAGTTCGACGGCAACGGCAGAGTGATCTGGGATGTGTCAGAACGAACGTTCTTTGCCGGACCGATGTCGGGCCCGGTGTCGCTGTTCAAGCGGATGGAGTCGGCGAAGGATCTGCTGCACATCGACGCTCGGCGCACGCTTCGCCGCGCTGCTCGCGACACGTTCGAGGACAACCGCCTGCGCCAGTGGGCAAGCCGATACGCGACCTACTCGGGCTCCTCGCCCGACAAAGCTCCGGCCACGCTCTCGTGCATCCCGCATATCGAGTCTCGGTTCGGGTGCTGGTACCCGATGGGCGGACTCAGCGCGCTGCGCGATGCATTCGAGAAGGTTGCGCTTGATGTCGGCGTCGAGATCCGAACCTCGACCGAGGTCGTGGCGATCACGAGGTCGCCGAACCGCGTCACCGGAGCGGAACTCGCTGACGGCTCGTACATCGACGCGCCGATCGTCGTGGCGAATGCCGACGCCCGCCATCTCTATTCCGACCTGCTGCCCGACGACGCAGCGCTGAAGGCCGTGCGCAAGGCGCCGCGTTCCACGAGCGGTTTCGTGCTGTGCATCGGTGCCCGCGGTACCACCCCGGGCATTCACCACCACAACGTCTGGTTCTCCGGTGACTCGCTGCAGGAGTTCCGCGAGATCGACGCACGACAACTCGCGAGCGACCCGACGATCTACGGATGCGTGTCGTCCACGACCGACCCGAGCCAGGCCCCCGAAGGCGATGAGAACTGGTTTCTCCTGGTCAACACTCCGCCGGGTATCGAGGTCGACGCCGATGAGTACCGCGACCTCGTTCTGGACCGACTCGCCGAGCACGGCGTGGACCTCCGGCGACGCATGCGTTTTTGCGCGGCGATGACGCCCGCAGACATGGAGCACAACTACCGAGCGCCGGGAGGGGCCATCTATGGCACGTCATCGAACGGCAAGATGGCCGCATTCTTGCGCCCACGAAATCGGGGCACCATCGACGGGTTGTACCTCGTGGGCGGCTCGAGTCACCCCGGCGGCGGCCTGCCGTTGGTCACCACCAGCGCCCGTATCGTTGCCGAGATGATCGACGACGACACCGCATGAGCCGGGCTCGCAGCGCACTGACGTGGACATCGCGTGGGCTTCGCGTGGCTGCGGGCGCCGCAGCGGTGTCGCAGCTCGCCAAGGCAGCCAAAACTGCAGCGCCGTTGGCGCCGATGACGGCAGCTCAGGAGCCGACCGGGCTGCAACGTCCCCCATCGATCGGTGTCGTCATCCCCGCCCGCAATGAGGCCGACCGAATCGGACCATTGCTCGACGCCATCACGACAGCTCCGGGCGTGCGCGAGATCATCGTCGTCGACGATCAGTCGACCGACGACACCGCGCAGATTGCTGGAGCCGCCGGAGCGCGGGTCATCACCGGCGAGCCGCTCCCCGAAGGTTGGGCTGGCAAGGCGTGGGCACTCCAGCAGGGCATCGAGGCAGCCACGAGCACGTGGGTCGTGACGCTCGATGCCGACACTCGCCCCGACCCACGGCTCCCCAAGGCCACAGTGGCGCGTGCGATCGAGGACGACCTGGGCTTCCTGACCGTCGGCGGCAAGTTCGAGTGCCCGACTCCCGGCGCCCGTTGGCTCCACGCGTCCATGCTGACCACGCTCGTGTACCGGTTCGGCCCTCCCGGCGCAGACACACCACCCGACCGCGCGATGGCCAATGGACAATGCATGACGCTGAAGCGGGACGAGTTCCTCGAAGCTGGAGGCATGTCCGTCGTCGCGGACCAGGTGGTCGAAGACGTCGCGCTCGCGCGGCACCTTGCCGCGACCGGTTGGTCGGTTGCGTTCCTCGACGCGGCCGAGTTGCTCACGGTCAGGATGTTCGAGTCGTTCGGCGACACCTGGAAGGGCTGGGGGCGTTCGTTGGCGCTTCCGGGCGTCGAATCCCCGGCACGCCAGCAGCTCGACCTGGCGGTCATCGTGCTTGCACAGGTGCTTCCGCTCCCCCGCCTGGTGCTGCGTCGCGGTGACGTGATCGATCTCGCGCTGCTCGCGGGTCGTCTCGGCACACTCGCCGGGACGCGGTCGGCGTACGACCGAGCTGACGCTGCGTACTGGCTCAGTCCGTTCGCCGACGCTGCGTCTGCGGTCGCCTTGGCGCGCGGTATCGCGAGTCGTGGCGTGCACACGTGGCGCGGCCGTACCTACGGCTGAGGCTTCACGGCCGCACCGATCTCAACGCGCAGCCAAGTCGTGCGGCCCTGATGACAGGTAGCCGCCTGCTGAGCGAATCGCACGGCCCCACGGTTCGAGCATGTCGATCAGCTCGTCGGCGCCGCTGCCGAGCCGGTTCATCACGGGCGCCATCTGTTCGTCGGTGACCCGTTCGACCGCCTCTCGCGCAGCGCGTCCGGCTTCGGTGAAGGATCCGCTTTCGTCGATGAGTCCACGAGATCGAAGCCGATCGCTGGCCGCGTCGAAGTGGTCGTCGGTCCACCCGCGGGTTCGCGCGTAACTCCGGGGAGGAAGCCCCCAGAACAACTCGGTCAGCAGGCCGATCTCGATGGCGTCGAACCCCGCGGTGATCCACGCCGCGGTGTGGCTGTCGCCGCGGTATTCGCGGAGCAGATCGCCGTGTCGCCAGATCACACCGAGTGGATGATCCGGGTCGGCGAGCCGGGTGATGCCCGCAGCGAGCGGACGACCCTCGACAGCGAGGCCATCGGTGGCTCGGAGTAACAGCTCAGCTGCACGGTCCCGGCCAGCCGGTTCGGAGCTCAGGATGCGTTCGAGTTGCGCGAGCGCCGCCGCATCGCGTGCGGCGCAGATGGTGTCGGCATCGACCAATGACCAGCCGAACTCGACACACGGCACCACGACATCCGGGTTGAAGACCGCGAACGCCGAGGCGACCACCTGGCCGCTGACTTGGCCCATGACCGACCCGCGACTCGTGAAGTAGGCGGGGCCGTCGGGCAACTGCACGTCTCCGGCACGGTGCACCGACGGTTCGAAGCCGAGCGCTTCGTAGCCCGCATGTGCTTCGGGAGCGAAGTAGATCTGTCCGATCACCGGCTCGAGTGCACCACCCAGTCGCCGTTCGAGGGTCGGTGCAGCACTGCGGTCCATCACCCCAGTGTGACGGACGAGTATGCGTGGCACCGTGCCGAGATCAGGCGGCTGCTCGAGCGCGCTTCTTGTCGTCCAGTGCGGCCATCGCGAACCGCAGGCCGATGAACGTCATCAGGACGCCAGTTGCTGCGGTGCGGAACGGTCCTTCGACGACGATCTG
>CALIOL010000241.1 GCA_938044705.1 uncultured Ilumatobacter sp.
CGTGATCGCCGAGGTCACCGAAGCAACCACGGTGATCGAGCTCGGCTCCGGCACGAGTGACAAGACCCGCACGCTGCTCGACGCATTCACCGCACACGGTCTCATCGAACGCTTCGTGCCCCTGGACGTGAGCGAGCAGACGGTCCTGGATGCAGCGGCGATGCTGTCCGAACGCCATCCCGACATCCACATCTCACCGGTCGTCGGCGACTTCACGCGACACCTGCATCGCCTTCGAGACGTCGAGTCCGCCGGGCCGAAACTCGTGATGTTTCTCGGCGGGACGATCGGCAACTTCTACGTCGAAGAACGACGCGCATTCCTCGGCGCATTGGCTGATGTCTTGTCGCCAGGCGATTGGGTGCTGATCGGCATGGATCAGCTCAAGCCAGTCGACCGTCTCATCGCCGCGTACGACGACAGCCAGGGCATCACCGAAGCCTTCATCCGCAACGCACTCACCAACATCAACTCGGCGTACGACGGCGACCTCGATGTCGGCAACTTCGGCTACGTCCCGTTCTGGGATGGTCGCCAACACCGCATTGACATGCGGTTGCGTGCCGAGGACCCGATGACCGCCCGGATCGAAGGTCTGGACCTCGACCTCGACCTCGGAGCGGGAGAGGAAATTCGCGTCGAGATCTCGACCAAGTTCGATCCGGAGGACCTTCTGGACGAACTCCGAGAAGCCGGGTTCGGCGGGCCCGATGGTGGCGAACCGACGCAGCAGGTGTTCGCTGACGCAGCCGGTGATTTCGCGCTGCTCGCAGCCCGCCGAACCTGACACTCACTCGTCGGTCGCACCCGCCTCGGTCAGGACCTCGACGGCCGAAGCGAACTCGACGGAATCGGGCAGCGAGTCTTCGCACCTCTCATGCGCGGCGTCGAACCGTTCGAACTCGGCTTCCCACTCTGCATCGGTCATCGACTCGATCTGCTCGGCGACGTCGATCTCTTCGACGTCGCCGTCGGTCGATACCTGCACCTCGCCATCGGTCTTGGTGATCGTGATGACACTGTCGCCCTCGCCGAGGTCGAGGATGGTGAAGTCCCCATCAGTGCCGCCGGTGTGGATCGCGACATTGTCGGGGACCTCCCACTCGACCATCGCCTCGCCGGTATCGACGTCGGACATGGCGTCGCCTCCGAACACGCCCGGGAGCTGTTCGGCCATGCACGAGTCGTATGCCTCGAACTGCGCCTCGAACTCTGCCTCCGGGTCGGCCTCGACCGGTTCGCCGGCCTCGACGGAACCGTCCGCCACGGGAGCGGTCGCCCCTGCGATCTGGGAGCCGGCGACGAGCCCGCCGACGCCGAGCAAGCCGGCGGTGGCAACGGTGACCGCCAAGCGTCGCCGCGGCGATCGTCGAAGTGTGGGTGTGTCCACGCGGTCCACGGGGTCGGGAGTGGGGAGCTGATTCATGATGAGTCCTGTCTGTTGGGGGTTCGCCGGCTCGGATGAGTGCAGCGAGTCAACGGTCTCAACACGGCCTGAACTGAGACTGAGAGCTCCTGAAAGCGCCAGATCAGCTGGGGAACGATGCGATGAAACGGGCTCCACCCAGGCGGGATTCCGACACCGTCAGCGTCCCGCCGGAGCGTTCCGCGATGCCTCGAGCGACGGCGAGCCCCAGCCCGGCTCCGCCCTGATCGCGTGTGCGGGCGTCGTCGAGCCGAGCAAATCGTTCGAAGATCAGCTCTCGATCATCAGTCGCCACGCCGGGTCCGTCGTCGTCGACCGAGAGTTCGATCCGATCGCCGACGGTGCCGAGCGACACCGACACCGAGGTCGCTGCGTGACGGGCGGCGTTGTCGAGCAGATGCCCGACCAGTCGACCCAGTTCGTCGCTGCGCCCTGCGACGCGGCCAGCTGACACTGCCGACACCTCCACGGGGACGCGTCGACCTCGGCTCGCCTCGTGCAGCACGATGTCGTCGAGATCGACCTCGGTCGAAGCGGTCGGAACACCCTCGTCGTGGCGTGCGAGTGCGAGGAGGTCGTCGATGATGATCGACATCCGCTTCGATTCGGCCGCGACGGTCGTCGCCAGTTCGTCCATGTCGGCGGCTGCCGGGTGGCGAAGCGCCACTTCCGCTTCGTTTCGCATGACGGCGACGGGGGACCGCAACTCGTGCGAGGCGTCGGAGATGAACCGCCGTCGGGTTCGATCGTCGACTTCGAGCCGATCCAACATCTCGTTCACCGTCTCGGCCAGGGTGGCGATCTCGTCACCAGAGTCCGGGACCGGGACACGCGCGTCGAGCGAACCACCCGAGATCGTGGCAGCTTGGTCGGTGATCGATCTGACCGGGCGCAGCGCCCGGCTCGTCACCATCCACGCGAGCGCAGCGATCGCGAGCGCGAGGATCGGTACCGCAAGCCACATCCCGGTGCGAATACCCGTGACGCTGCGATCGACTGCCGATGCATCCGCGGTCACCAGAAGCTGTAGCCCTTCGACCTCGCGCACCCCGAGTACGATTCGCGCCTCGGTGTCGACGTCCACCAGTGACCCGGACTCGACCGCAAGGATTCCGAGGTCGTCGAAGAGGTACTCGTCGAGCTCGAACTGGGTGATCACCGGCACGTCGAGGGACTCGACGTCGCCTTCTACGACGTCGATGCGGCCGTCGGCGTCGATGATCGCAAAGGTGAACGGGTCGATGACGGTGCCGAAGGCGCCTCCAGCGGCACCGACCAGTGGCTCGAAGCCGTCGACCCGTTCGAGCAGGTCGACGCGATCGGCGATGATCTGCTCCATCGTTGCCAGGTTGAACGCGTCACCGGCGCCCAGCTCGACATCCTCGAACTCTGCGATCTCGACGGCGTCGAAGTCGATGCCGAGCTCGTCGAGGAGTTGCTCGAGCTCGGCGGCCTGTGGCTGCACCGTCAGCACGGTCCCCGGCTGTACCTCGAGTGGCTCGCCTGCCCCGTCCAGGATGAACTCGGTGGCACCGTCGCCTTCGAAGGCAATGAGCTCACTGAACGCGAACGCGTTGTCGGCTTCGGCGTCGAGCAGGTCGTCTTCGAGGACATCACCGATCGCACCCGGAGCGACCGCAGCGACCGCAGCGAAGGCCAGGGCTGACAGGACGGTCACGATCATCGTGACCCGCGCTCGGACCGAGCGAGCCGGTTTGTGCGTTCGAGGAGCAGTGGTGGCGTTCATCGTTTGAGGGAGAGCTGGTAGCCGGCGCCGCGGACGGTGCGGATCGCCTCTTTGTGGATCTTCTTGCGCAGATACCCGACGTACACCTCGACGATGTTCGGGTCGCCATCGAAGTCGAGACCCCACACCGCGTTGAGTACCGTCGGCTTCGAGACCACGTCGGGTGACCGGCGGGCCAGGAACTCGAGCACGGCAAACTCTCGCGGCGTGAGCTCGACTGCCGAGTCCGCCCAGGTGACTCGAAGCTGGCCTGGGTCCAACGTGAAGGCACCGACGGTCACGGTGGCGTTCGAGTTCGCGGTGCTGATGCCTCGGCGAAGCATCGCTCGCAGCCGGGCGACGAGCACGACGTAGGAGAATGGCTTGCGGAGGTAGTCGTCGGCGCCGATGTCGAGGCCTTCGGCTTCGTCGTATTCGCCGTCTTTGGCGGTCAGCATCAGAATCGGTGTGGTGATGCCTTCCTCGCGAAGCTCCCGGCATACCTCGTAGCCGTTCTTGCCGGGGAGCATGATGTCGAGGACGATGGCCGCGTAGTCGACCTCGCGTGCGCGCCAGAGCGCATCGAGCCCGTCGTGGACGACATCGGTCTCGAAACCTTCCGCTGCCAGCCCGCGAGCGATCGACTGCGCCAGTCGGACTTCGTCGTCAACTACCAGGATCCGCATCCCGAACAGTCTGGCTGATGTACCTGAGGAGTGGCTGAGGACGCGCGAAAGAGCCCGAGGGGACACCTCACCGGGGACAGTTCCCCGTTTCTGTTCGGCGTGCGAGTCCTCAACATGAGCCCCACGCACACCACCCCGAGGAGATCCAATGAACCCCACGACCACACCGAACCGCAGCCGCCGCCGTCGTCACCCCGTCATCCCGGGCTTGCTCGTTCTGGCGATCGTTGCGTCCTCGTGCGGAGACTCACCGTCGAGTGCCGACGACGAACAGGTCTGCCGCGTCGCTCAACGCCTCGTCGACGAGACCGCCGATGGTGACGTCGATGGTGTCGAGCGCCAGATCGAGCGACTGGAGGAGCTCGAGGGGGTCGGCGAACGCACCGATCTCGGCGACCTCGAAGACCTCGCGGAGATCGGTGACGAGGATGCGCTCGACGACCTCGCCGACCAGATCGACGACGACCTCGAATGCGGCATCGACGTTCCCCGCCTGGTCGAAGTCACCGAAGCCGCGTCGGCCGACACGGTGGTTCCTGAGCCCGAACCGCCCGTGACCGAGCCCGTGGCCACCGCTCCGCCCGTGACCGAGCCTCCGGTCACGACCGACCCGCCCGCCACCGACCCGCCCGCCACCGACCCGCCGGAGCCGTCGTCGGCGCCGAGCGAGGGGGAGGCGCTCATCGTGGTCGACATCGGCGCAAACAGCGCGACGGGCTTGGACATGGCCGATATCGCACAAGATCCAGCTGTGCTCGTCGCCGAGGCGGGCGTCTCCTCGCTGCCGATTCCGGCAGGTGAGGCGATCGGCATCGAATACAACGTCGACTACGCCGTCAACGAGTTCTCCGAGACGGCCGAGTACTCCGTGTTCGAGTCCGCCACGTTCGTCGCAGCGACCGACCAGACGATCGAGCAGGTTCGTGACGCATTCTCAGCCGCCATCATCTCTGCGACGGGCGTCGAGTACGACCTGAGCGAATCCTCGGCAAGCCGAGACGAAACCACCCAGAGCGCCGTTGACCTCCGGTCGGATTTCGGCAGCGATGCCCTGAGCTACGAAGTGGTCGCCGCCGAGTCCACCGAGTCACCGGGTCTCATCTTCATCGAGATCTCCGCTCGCGGCAACCGCGACGGGACGCTCCCGGAGCTCACCGCACCTGCTGCTGCTCAGATGGGCTCAGCCCTCGAGACCGGCTCGACGCTCGGATGGTCGCTCACCAGCTGGTCGTGGGGCCCGGGCATCAACCAGTTCAACGGCGATCCGACCACCACTGGGCGTCTGATGTGGGCGATTGGGCCCGGGTCAGCAGCCGATGTAGCAGGCCAGTCAGCGCAGCTTCTCGAACTGCTTCCCGCTCCGGACTTCGAGGACGTCGAAAGCGACCGCGAGTTCTACATCGTCAACGACAACGAGAACTGGACGGTGCGCCACTCGGACGTGTTCGAAGGTGAGGAGCTCCGCGCCAACTACTCCTACTCCGCCTGACCACGGCGATGACCGTGTGTTGCCGTTCAGTCCCGGAAGTTCTGGAACTGCAGCGGGATGCCGATGTCGCTCTCGGCTTTGAGCATCGCGATCACGTCCTGCAGGGCGTCGCGCTTCTTTGCGTTCACGCGGATCGAGTCGCCCTGCAGCTGGCTCGTGACGCCCTTGGGACCCTTCTCCTTGATCGTCCGGTTGATCAACTTCGCCTTCTCCGACGAGATGCCGACAGCGATCGTCATCACCTGGCGCACCGTGTTCTGCGTTGCCTCTTGGATGTCGCCGTACTCGACGCCGCGCAATGAGACCTTGCGCTTGACCAGCTTCTCTTCGACGACGGTACGCAACGCGTCGAGGCGATCTTCGCTGGCGGTGTGCATGGTGATCACCAGCTCGTTCAGCTCGATCGAGGAGTTGGTGTTCTTGAAGTCGTACCGCTGCGAGATCTCTCGCTGAGCCTGGTCGACCGCATTCTTGACTTCTTGCTCGTCCACTTCGGACACGACGTCGAAACTTGCCATGATCGAAACGGTAGCGGGGCCCGCTACCGGGACCCGAAAATCGGGTTGCGAGGCCTTGGCGGAACGGTACGCTTTCAATGCCCTGTTCGACAGATCGATGAGAAGTCTCGAATCGAATACCTGACGAGCGGGGACCAAATGGGTCGGTGTCCGAGCGGCCAAAGGAAGCAGATTGTAACTCTGCCGGCGTATGCCTTCGTAGGTTCAAATCCTACTCGGCCCACATGAAGCGAGAGCCCGTCAGCACGAGCTGGCGGGCTCTCGACGTTTTCGGCGCTGCAGCTGCGTCAGTGACGCTTCACGCCGCCGTACTTCATGCGAGTGTCAGACATCGATGCCGGGCGTGCCTCGTCGTCGTTGATCGCCGCTGCGACGACCTCGCCGACGAAGAGGGTGTGTGTTCCCAGGTCGAGCGTGTGGCGGACCTCGCAGTCCATCCAGGCGAGTGACTCGTCGAAAATCGGGGCACCGGTGACCGCTGTCGACACCGCGCGGCCGTTGAGGGTCTCGCCGTCGTCGTTGGCAGGTTTCGAGAACTTGACGAAGACCCGCGTGTTCTCGGCGTCCCACAGGTTCAGCGTGAAGACCCCACTCTGTGAGATCAACCGGTGCGTGACGGCGTCGTTGTCGACGCCGACCCCGATCAGAACGGGCTCCATCGACAACTGTGTGATCCAGCTGGTCGTCATTCCGTTGCGCTCGCCCTCGTGGGCGGACCCGACCAGCGCCAACGCGTTCGGGATCTTCCACGTGACCTTGTTGAGAAGTTCGTCGTCGAGGGTTCCGTCGAGGTCCATCCGGCCAGGCTACGGAACGCGTCGACGTGGCTGATGTTCAGCGCGTCGCGATGTCGAGCAGCAGGTCGGTCGCCTGTTGAGCGAACACCGGTGCACGCATGTCGGCACACGTGACGACGGCGTCGGCAGCGAGCTTCTCGGCCCGCGTGTGGTCCCCCATAGCGGCCGCGACGCGCGCCCGAGTGAGGTCGATCGGGCCGAACGTGCACGAACCGCACCACGACCATTGACCGGCAAGCGGTTCGAGCTCGCGGTCGGCGCGGCTGAGCGATGCGCTGTCGCGTGTCGCTGCGGCCGCCTCCCCGAACGCGATGAGACCCGCGGAGTAGATCGGGTCCCGAATCAATCGCAACTCGTCGCCATCGATCATCTGGTGGAGCGCCGTGACCGCTTCGTCGTGCTCACCAGCCGACGCCGCTGCGACCGCTCGAGCGGCGTTCCACGCCCCGATTCCCGGCTGGTCGGCACAGAGCGTTCGCAATGTGTCCAAGAGTTCGCCGGCGGATCCGTCGACCATCGACGCCACCAGGTGGTGCGCGCCGAAGACCGCCAGCACTCGCTCCTCGCTCACCTGCCCGGCGAAGCTCAACGACTGGTCGACGTCACGCTTCGCTCGTTCCAGGTCGCCGTCGATCAGCGCCGCGTTCGAGCGAATGAAGTGCATCTCCCACTCGCGGCTGTGCTCGTGCAGCTGCGAAGCAACCGTGAGCAACTCGGCAAGTGTCGAACGAAACGCTGGGTTGCCGCTCATCACCTCACACGAGTAGCGCAGCTGAAGCGCTTCCCATCGAGCATCCGGTCGGTCGAGTTCCTCGGCGAGCTGTTCGAGAGTGGTCGCATGCGCCAAACGTGCGTCGATATCGGAGTGCAACGGCAGCGACATGTACGCCATCGGAAGTACCTCGACCAGCGCGCTTCGGTCCGTGCTCGCGGTCGCATCACCCAGCGCGGCGGTGAACCGTTCGCGGAGCAGCGCTGGCTCGCCCGCAAGGCTCAGCACCATTGCGTTGGCGGCCCCCACCCTCGCTCGATGACCCGGGTCCTCGAGGCGCGTCAGGAGATCCAGCGTGACGGCGAGTCGCGCCTCGTCGCTCGAACCGGCACCGCCGGCGGTGCCGAGTCGGCACCACTCGTGCGTCGCATGCGCGACAACGGCATCATCGCCGAGCTCGCACGCCGCGGTCACGACGTCCGCCAGGAGCGCATCGCCGGCAGGGTCGCCGCCTGCCAACATCGCGCGCCCCGCTTGGATCGCAAGCTGGCACCATGACGCCGAGCGGCCGTGCTGAGCGACGATCGGGTCCATGGTCCGCTGGCAGATCGCGGCAGCGACGTCGTACTCGCCGCGGGTGCCGTATGCGTCCGCAGCCTCGATCGTGAGGGCGATCGTCCGGTCGTCTTGCGGCCCGTAGGCCTCGATCGACCAGCGAGACCGAAGCTCACACCGTCGCGCCCCGTCGAGTGCAGGGAGCTCCAACGACAACAGGTCGGTTGCCAACTCGCGACGACCAGCGTCGTCGAGCTCCTCGAGCGCGGCTGTCGCCACCCCGTTGCTGGCAAGGTCGATGGTCTGGGTTGCAGCATCGACACGCGCGTACCCGGCGCGAGCCGCGTCGAGCGCGGCGGCAACAGTGCCCGGCTCGATGGCGGCAAGATGTTCGGGCTTGATCGGCTCGCCGATCGCTGCGAGCAACCGCAGCAGATGTCTCGTGGTCGCCGCCGCTCTCTCGATCGGTGCACGCAGCGCTCCGTCGACCGCGACTTCCGAACGTGCCGGTGTCTCGACGACGAGCAATGGGGTGTCTGCGTCGAGTCCGACGAGCTGCAGCGCTGCGTCGTCGCTGCCCGCTGATGGTTGCGCAATGACCCAGCCGGTCGCCGGCGTGGGCAAACGGTTCGACACCCGCTCGGCCAGTGTTCGCGGGTCGTGGTGTCGCTCGAAACCGTCGACGACCATGACGATCGGGCGGGCGCCACGATGCGCGACGCGCAGCGTTGGTGGACCGATGTCTCCCTCGAGGTGCCGGGCGAACGCCGTCGAGAAACCGCTGGCGCGAGCGTCGTCGATGATTCGGGCCAGCACGGCTCGACGGAGTGCGTCGTCCGGTCCGCGAACGCAGATCAGGAACCGTTCGTGCTCGGTCCAGACTCCACGCACCGCTGCCAGGCGAGTCGAGATCGCGTCGTCGAGCGGGTCAGGGCCGGTGCTGCTGGAGGATCCGTACGGATCGCGAAGCAACACGTGGACGTCGTCGACGCCGTCGCGCAGCATTCCTTCGAGATCGAGAAGTCGCCGACCGAGACCGAGCCCGGCGTCGCTCAGCGCGTAGCGCGCTCGATCGACGACGTCGAGACCCGAAGCGATGCCGGTGATTCGAGTCGATGCAATCGCGAGCAACCACCAGGACCGCTCGTCTCCCGGCGCACCGCGAACGGTGTCCTCGAGCTGTTCGATGACCTCGGGTTCGACGCCGTTGCGCATCGTGTCCACCAGGTCGGGGCGACGAACAACCACATGGCGACGGACGAACTCGGTGCGCGCTCGCCGCACCTCGGGAAGGTCGGAGAACTCGATCAGGTAGTCCGTGTCGGTCGGGTCGCTCAGCGCGGGACTTGCCTCGACCTCGATCGACACGCCGTCGCCAAAGACGTAGCCAGCGACCTGTGACTCGATCAGGTCGGGCGCGGCGGTCCGCAACCGAGCGAGGTGATTGTGGATCGACTGCTTGGCGGTCGCGGGCACGTTGTCGGGCCAGACGAGGCCGATGAGGTGGCTGAGCGTGATGGCATTCGGGTGGTGCAGCGCCAACGCCGCCGCCACCACACGTTCTTTGGGTCGCAAGTCGATTCGAACACCGTCCACGCGTGCCGAGAGAGGTTCGCCCGGCGCGACGCTCACGACGATGGAGCTCATCGCAGTGAGCTCACCAGACGGGCGAGACCACCGGCGTACGCCGGAGCATTGACGCGGCTCGTCGACTGGAGCCCGCGCATCGCGCAGCGGCGGGCCGCATCGGTGTCGCCGGCCGCCGCGTGCAGACGACCCAGTGTGAGGTCGACCGGGCCGACGCTTCCGACGTTGAACCACCCCCAGCGATCCTCGTACTTCGCGAGATGTCCGACCATGATGCGTACCCGCTCGGTGTCACCGAGCCGCAGCACTCCCTCGGCTGCGTAGATCAGTCCCGCGAGCATGGTGAAGCTCTCCGGAATCCGGTGTTCATCGGCGGAGAAGACATCGTCGAACGCCGCTCGCGCCGCCTCGGGGTCATCGAGCGCTGCGGTGGCGACGCGTACGGCCTTCCAGATCGTGAGCTCGGGCTGATCCTCGATGAGGCCGAGCACGAGTGGGTCGAGTTCGGACATCCGATCCTGAGCGAGACGGATTGCGAAGAGATGGGCGCCGTACGTCGTGGTCTTGAGCTGCTCGCTTGCCGTGACGTCGTCTCCGAGCAACATGGTCGCGTGTCGTTCCGCCTCGACGGTGTCGCCGTCGAGCAACGCGATCGCGGCGCGGAAGGCGTACAGACTCCAGTTCCTGCTGCGTTGACCGAGCTGTTGGGCGATCTGCTCGATCGCAACCATGGGGATCCTCGGATCGCTCGATCCCCACGAGATCGCGTGGCTGAAGTCGAAGCGGTGTGCGGCATACGCGAGATCAGCCC
The DNA here is from genome assembly GCA_938044705.1 of uncultured Ilumatobacter sp. Taxonomy (GTDB): domain Bacteria; phylum Actinomycetota; class Acidimicrobiia; order Acidimicrobiales; family Ilumatobacteraceae; genus Ilumatobacter_A. The sequence continues at coordinate 10,308 of CALIOL010000241.1, forward strand.
GACCGAGTTCGACGGCCAACGTGTGGAGTTCCGTGGCGATCTCCCGGCGCCGAGGTACGTCCTCGGGGCGGCTGAGGGGGGTGTAGGCCGCGGCGAGCACTTCGGCGCGGACCGTTCGATCGCCGGCTCGGCGGGACAACTCGTCCGCTTCGAAGTAGAGGCGACGCGACGTCTCTGGGTCGTCCGCCAGCGTCGATGCGAACGCTCCGCCGCGACACACCATGGCCCGATGGGCGGGGTCGGTGACGTGTTCGTATGCATGCTGGAACAACAACTCGGTGTCGGTGTCGACCTGCCCGATACGAGTGGATGGACTCAGCTCGCCGAGACGAGAAGATGCGCGTCCGACGATGTCGTGATCGCCGAGCTCGATGGCGCGTGTGCCGCCTGCGATCAGGAGGTCCGGGGCATCGGCATCGCCGGTGTCGATCGCCGCGACTCCGGCCAGCACGGTCGTTGCCGCCCATCGCGAGGACCGACCTTCGGCATCCTCCACGAGTTGCATCGCGAGTCGTCCCAGACTGAGCGCCTCTTCGAGGCGGAGTTCGTCGAGTGCGCGTTCGGCCTGCGCGATGGTCGCCACGATCGCACGTTCGGGGTCGCGGCTCGAAGCGGTGCGAGCGAATCGTGCGAGCTCGGCAAGCCGATCTTCGGTGTCCGCCGAGTCGGTGATCAACGTGGCTGCACGTTGCGCGAAGGCGATCTGTTCGTCCGCATCGAGCAGGTCCAGAAAGGACTGGCGAAACCGCTGATGCACGAAGCGGAATCGCTCCGTATCGATGGGTTCCACGAGGCCATGCGCCTGGCCGAGCGCAAGCATCGGTGACACGTTCTCGGTCAGCGCAGCGAGGTCGGAGCGCCGGAACTCTTCGCCGAGTGTCGCCGCGGTGACCAGTGTCCGACGGAGGCGCTCGGGGAGCGAGTCGACCTGCAACTCGGACTGTCCGGAGACGAGCGAGGCCACGTCCGGCTCGACGAACGCAACGTTGATGGGATCGTCGGGGAGCCGTCGCAGCGCGTCGATCGTCAACTCGCGAACGAACAGCGGGTTGCCGTCGGCTCGCGATTCGATCCACCGAGCTGCGCCGAGGGTCCACGCACCAGGTGCGGCGAACGAGTGAAGGTATGCCTCGACCGCGGGCCGATCCCACGAAGGAAGTTCGATCTCGCGTTGGGTGGTCAGCGGTGTGGGAGGCCCCGGCCGCGTGGCGAACAGCACGGCGACGTGGTCGCCGGACACGGTCACCCCATCGGCGAGCCGTTGCAGCCACCCGACGGTCTCGTCCGATGCGTGGTGGACGTCGTCGACGATGAAGAGCACTCGACGACTTGCCGGTGCGGTGAGCGACGCCAACAGTGCGGTCGAGAAGTCGCCGGCAGCTTCGCCGTCTCGAGAACGTGGCGTCGAGTCCCCGGCGCGGTCTCGACGTTGCGTGTCGAGGTCGATGAGCGGTGCGAGTGGGTCGATGTCCAGCGGCGAGCACGTGGTGGTGAAACAGTGCCAGCCGAGCGGGGGGAGCCGCTCGGCGATCGAACGGAGCACGCTCGACTTGCCGCCCCCGGCTGGTGCGACAACGGTGATCGTGCCGGCGCTGTCGTCGATGTCTGCGAGCGTGGACGCGACCACACCCGTCGCGTCGATGATGCCGACCGGTGCAACCGTCGACGACGGGTCGGGCCCGGACGCTGGGTCAGCGCCCAGCGACCGTGGGTCAGCAGCGGCAGGGCTGTCGAGGAACACGTCGTCGTCAGCGATCGCACGTTCGAACAGATCGAGCGCGCCGCGAGCGGCCGTGTCCAGATGGACCGGTCCTCGTCGGCACTCGCGCAAGACCTCGAGTGCCCGTTGACGCCGACCGAGGCGTGCGGTCAACAACGCTTGCCACCACCAGCGCAGCAGTCGGTGAGGTGCGATGTCGACGAGGTCCTCGATCTCGGCGAGGAGGTCGTCGTCTGCGCCGCTGCGGACCCGTTCTCGGACCTCGTCCTCGGCTCGACGCAACGCCTGGACGCGATCGCGGGCGCGTGCCACGGCGACGGTCGGTTGGTCAGCGAGGTCGAGGTAACTCGCCGGTCCGCCACTCGACCGGATCTCGGTGCCGTCGTGGAACCGGTAGCCGAGATCGTCGGTGTCGATCAGGTTCGGTGTGCTCGTGCGGATGCGCGAGACATGGTTGTGGACCGACTTGATCGCCGTGTTCGGCAACTCGTCGCCCCAGATCAGCGGCGCGAGCGAGGCAGCGTTCGCTGGCGCCGGATGATGAAGCGCAAGCGCTGCGATGATCGAGCGTTCCTTGGCGCGCAACGTGGCGTTCCCAGACGGTCCGATCACCGCGGTCGATCCGGACACGTCGACCTTCCACTCGCTCATCGGGATTCATCATCGCAGACGGGGCCCCGCCCTCCACGAGCGCTCACGACGGTCGATGTTCGACCCGAAACGTCAAGTCGCCAGCGAATTCGTCGTCGATCTCGACGTGCAGGTCGTATTGACCCGGGCCGGGAAAGCTGATCTTGTGCACCGGAATGACGATCGGTACCTGGCGACCTTCACCGGGGGCCAGACCGGACGCACGCGGAGTCTCGTGGAGTGCGACATTCACCGTGGCGACGAGCGTGGCGGTGTCGGCGGCTTTCACCTTCATCACCATGGTGTGTGCATCGACCGCTTCGTCCGGTTCGAGATGGACCATCGCGGCGACGTGACAGCTGAAGCCGGCAGGAAACGACTGAGCGACCAATCGGGTGAGCCCGCCGGATTGGATGAAGAGCAGGCCTTCGCGGATCTGTGCGAAGTCACACAGGATCAATGCGTCGAGTCGTGCTGCCACGAACCGAACCTATCCGCCGTTGGAGTCCACGGTCAGAGCATCAGCTGCATGACGGCCATGTCGAGCCAGCGACCGAACTTTCGGCCGACCTGACGCTCCACGCCCACCAACTCGAATCCACACGCACGATGCAGCGCCAGCGAAGCGTCGCCACTCGCTTCGATCCGAGCGATCATCGAGTGAAACCCCGATCCTCGAGCGGTGTCGATCAACCCGTCCATCAGTGCACGTCCGATGCCCAGCCCACCGTGGGCGCGTGACACGTAGACGGAGTTCTCTACGGTGGTCGAGTACGCAGCTCGCTCTCGGTAGGGGGACATCGAAGCGAACCCGACCACCGAGTCGGGAGTCGCTTTCACAACGGCGACGACGGCGGAGAATGCTCCGGAACGTTGCGCGATCCACTCCTGTTGGTCTTCGAGACTGCGAGGCACGAGATCGAGAGTCGTCGTGTGGTTCTGGACTTCGTGGTTGTAGATCGACCGGATGGCTTCGGCATCGTCGATGGTCGCGATGCGCGTCACGACGTCGACGCGCTCGGTTGTCGGTTCCACCATGGCGCACGAACGTATCCGGCGGTGCGCCACACCGCGTCACGAGACGATTCGGACGCTTCGGTGACCCGTCGGCGGCGACGTGCCAGCCGTCGCACGCCACGCCACAAACGCGCGGTGGTTGTGGCGCGATGCTCGGTACACTCGTGGGCTGGCCGCAGCGCAGCTGTGGCCCGAAGGGTGCCTCCGGGTGCCTCTGAATAACGCCCTCTTAGCTCAGTCGGTAGAGCACAGCCATGGTAAGGCTGGTGTCGTGAGTTCGATTCTCACAGAGGGCTCGACCAGTGGTCGGGGAAACTCGGCGACGAGCAATCAACCAAGCCACACGGCGGCGTAGCTCAGTTGGTCAGAGCATCCGGCTCATAATCGGAAGGTCGTCGGTTCAAGTCCGACCGCCGCTACCAGTCAAGTCCCAGAAAGAATCCACCTCGGAGGAAGAGGAAGCAACAATGAGCAAAGAGAAGTTCGAGCGGAACAAGCCGCACGTGAACATCGGCACCATGGGTCACATCGACCATGGCAAGACCACGCTGACGGCTGCGATCTCCAAGACTCTGTCGGCTCGCGGGCTTGCTGACTTCACCGATTTCGAGGGCATCGACAAGGCGCCTGAAGAGAAGGCTCGTGGTATCACGATCTCGATCTCGCACATTGAGTACGAGACGGAGAACCGTCACTACGCCCACATCGACATGCCGGGTCACGCTGACTACATCAAGAACATGATCACCGGCGCTGCGCAGGTCGACGGAGCAATCCTGGTCGTGGCCGCAACCGATGGCCCGATGCCCCAGACGCGTGAGCACGTGTTGTTGGCTCGCCAGGTCGGCGTTCCCTACATCGTGTGCGCGCTGAACAAGTCGGACATGGTCGATGACGAAGAGCTCCTCGAGCTCGTCGAGCTCGAGGTTCGCGAACTGTTGACCGAGTACGAGTTCCCGGGCGATGACGCCCCGGTCGTTCACGTGTCGGCGCTCAAGGCGCTCGAGGGTGACGAGGCTGCTCAGGAGAAGGTCATGGAACTCATGGCTGCCTGCGACGAGGCGATCCCCGCCCCCGAGCGCGACCTCGACAAGCCGTTCTTGATGCCGATCGAAGACGTGTTCACGATCACGGGTCGCGGCACCGTGGTGACCGGCAAGGTCGAGCAGGGCATCATCCACACCGGCGACGAGATCGAGATCGTTGGTCTGCGTGACACGCAGAAGAC
>CALIOL010000242.1 GCA_938044705.1 uncultured Ilumatobacter sp.
CCGAACCGAAACCCTCGACCAGGTGCCCATCCTCTTCCAGAACCGGCGAGTCGGTCACGACGAGCTGGGCACCGTGCTCGCCGAGGTGCTGCCGACGGTGTTCTCGTACGTGATGGAGGCCGGACTGGCGCCTGCGGGCCATCCATTCGTTCGCTACCTCTCGACGACTCCAGCGTTCTTCGTGATCGATGCCGGGATACCGCTCGTCACAGCTCCCGCGGAAGCACCGCCAGCAGCGAGCGGAATCCGCACGGGCGACCTTCCGGCCGGGCTGGCCGCGGTCACCACCCACAAAGGGCCATACGAGGAGCTCGGTGCTGCCCACGCCGCACTCGACCGGTGGATTGCAGCATCAGCTCACGAACCTGCCGGTGACCGTTGGGAACTCTTCCTCACCGACCCGGGCGAAGTCCCCGACCCGGCCGACTGGCTCACCAAGGTGTGTTGGCCAATCCGCTGACCGGCGACCTAGCGCACGGCGTTGGCGACGACAGTGCCGGCGAACCTCAGGCGCGAGGAGTGACGCGAACCTCGACGTACTGGTCGAGATCGATCCAGGTGGCGAGGGCTTCGGCGACGTCAGCCTCGGTGATGTCGCCGATGAGTCGCGCCTGCTCGACAAATGCATCGAAGGACTCGTTGCCGTCGGGGTCGACGAGCACCGCGAGCGCCTCTTCGTTGATCTGGACGTTGTTGATGAAGTTGAGCTGCTCGGCGACCGTGTTCACAGCGTTGGAGAACTCTCGCTCGCTCGGACCTGCGGTACTCAGGTCGTCGAGCTGGCTGATCACCGACTCGGAGACTTCTTCGATCTGATCAGGCGCCGTCGACACCGAGATGTAGAGCTCCGTCGGCGGCAGCGCGCCATCGCCCAGTTCGAGTCGGGCAGTCGGCGAATAGGAGTCACCGAGCTCTTCTCTGATGAAGTCGGTGAGCCGGTTGCCGACGATCTCACGAACGACCGAGGCAACGATGTCGTCGCGACGGTCCGACGTCGCTTCGCCGGTGAACAGGAACGACACGTTTGCGGTGTCGCCCTCGCCACCATCAGCCTCGGCAACAACGACTCCGGCGGGCGGCGGCGGTTCTTCCGGTGGTGCCGTTCCGATTGCCTCCGACCCATTGGGCACCGAACCGATGTAACGACGTGCGAGGTCGGTGACCTCATCGACATCGAAATCACCGCTGAACGCAAACGACCACGGGCGCTGTTCCAACCCGAACGCGTCGCGTGCGAGCGCTTCGATGTCGTCGGCATCGACAGCCGCAAGCGACTCCGGCGTGGGAAGCAAGAACCTCGGGTCGTCGTAGCGAGCCTTCGTCAGGGCGTCGAACTCGGCGTACCCGGCATTGATCGACGGGTCGAGCGCGAACGGCAGACGGTCGTCGACATATCGGTCGACCGCGGTCTGGTCGGCCCGCGGGTCGGTCATGAGCAGGTGGATCAGCTGAAACAGCACTTCGAGGTCATCGGTCGCCGCGGTACCGAACATCTCGTTGGTCAGCGGAGACATGTCCGGTGCGAGCGAGACCGATTTGTCGTCGAGGAATGCCTCCAGAGCGACGCGGTCGAACTCGCCTGCGCCACTGTCGCCGATCACCGCGCCGAGCGCCTGCCCATCCGCAACGAACTCATCGGGGACGAAGCTGAGCCCGCCCACGCTTCTCGCCGACAGAAAAACTTCGTTCTCGACGATGGTGGTCGTGTTCAACGACACCCGCGCGCCGTTGGCGAACTGCAGCACGAGGGGGTCGAGCGCAGGCGTGAAGGGGTCCGTTGCGAGCTCGATGACGCTGACCTCTTCGACAGGGTCGGGCGACTCGATCAACGAGTCACCGATCGCCGCTTCGTCGGCTCGCGGTTCGAGGTCACGCTCCCCGGCCGCGTCGACCAGTTCGATCAACGCAGCTGCATCGGCGACATCGCCCGCTTCCGCTGATGGCACTGCGACGAAGACGTGGAGCCCTGCCGACTCGTACCGTTCGACCAGACCGAAGAACACGGTTTCCACAGTCGCTCGGTCCAGGACCTCGTTGACGAAATCGAACTCTCGCTGCGCAGGGACGTACCACTCACCTTCCAGGATGTGACGGGTGTACTCATCGGCGAACGACGAGTCCTGGCGAGAGTCACGCCCGTCGAAGTTGCGTTGCGCTGAGGCTCGACGAGACGCGATCGCACGCTCCAGCTCGGCAGTCGTCACACCGAACCGAGCGACTCGCTCGAGCTCGTCGACGACGGCCTCGACCGCCGCGGCAACGGAGGCTCCGTCGACATCGATGTTGATCTCGGGGGCAGAGAGCAGGCGTACGAACGAACTCGAACCCGCAGACGCTCGTTCGAAGGGCGCATCGCCGCGGAGCGCATCGTTGTCCAACCGGGTCGCGACGATGTCGAGCGCGAGCCGGTCGAGGATCGATTGTTGCGCGTCGGCTTCAAGCGTGGTCGTTTCGACCGCGAGCGGCAGGCTGAGCGAGACGAAGCCTTCGGCGAGATCGGCGTCGTCAACGATCTCCACTCGCGTCACGTCGTCGGGAGACACCGGCAGATCAACCCGCTCCGGGCTGGACCCTCGTGGCTCGATGCTGGAGAAGCGCGTTTCGATCTCCTCCTCGATCTCGTCTTCTTCGATGTCTCCGATGACGATCACGGCGGCGTTGTCGGGGCGATACCAATCGTCGTAGAAACGGCGGAGCGAATCAGCCTCGATGCCCTCGATGGCCTCGCGACCACCGATCGGAAGGTGTCCGTCGTAGTCGGTGCCTTCGAGCAGGAAACCGGCGAATCGGTCGAAGATTCGGCCGTTCGACGTCTGGACGCGTGATCGCCACTCGTCGAGCACGATGCCCCGCTCGGCTTCCACTTCGGCAGGGTCGAGGGTTGCGGCGCTCAGCCAGTCTTCGAGCACATCGAGTGCAGTACCGACCGCTTCGGGG
>CALIOL010000243.1 GCA_938044705.1 uncultured Ilumatobacter sp.
ATGTTCGCCGCCGCCAAGGAGTCGGGACTGGAAATGGGGTCGCCCGACGACAGCAGCGACGAAGAGTTCGACCCGGGCGGTCCAGCCGACGACGGCAACCCGTTCGGCGAACCCGAAGAGGTCTTGACGCTCTGCGTCGACGTGACCGATCGCTCCGAAGCGAAGCGTGCGTCCATGCGCTGCCATCGAAGCCAGATCACCGACTCGTCGTTCTTTCTCGAGATGCCCGATGAGGTCTTCGCAATGGCTTTCGGCCGTGAATGGTTCATCGAATCGGACCGAACGCCGCCGTACCGAGACGGCTGGATTTTCGACTGAACCCAGCCCATCTCTCGGCAATGTCAAATTCGGCTCAGGATCGTCGAGTGTCCGCGTCACCACGGTCGGTGTCGTGCATGATTGTTCGATGAGATCCCGACCGGTTCTGGTGATTGCGCTTGTCTCGATCGTCCTCGGCGCCTGTGCAGGCGATTCCGATGAGGCTGACGCGACGCTGCCCGAGGTGACGCTGATCACGACGACGTCTGAGGCGCCAGATTTCGAGGAAGCCGAACCGACGGTTGCGACAACCGAGGAGACACCGGCCGTCACCGAGCCGGAGATCACCACCGCCCCGCTGCCTGAGACCACCACCCTTCCGCCGGAGACGACGACGCTTCCACCGGAGACCACAGCGCCTGAAACCACTCAGGCCCCGCCCAGTGGCGACTTCGTGCTCGGTGCAGACGGCCTCGGCGCCGTGCCGTTCGGTGCTGACCCGGAGCAGACGATCACCTTCGTGACGAGTCTGCTTGGGGCTCCGACCCGCGACACAGGGTGGGTCGATCCGTTCGAGATCGGACCGTGCGGTGGAACGCGCATCCGGCAGGTCAACTGGAACCAGCTGCAACTCGAGTTCGGCGACGTGTCCAGCGTGACGACGGGGCGAGATCACTTCTATGCCTACTTCTACGGCGCTGCGGGCACGAGCGACCCGCAGCCGTCCGGTCTGGCCACCGCGGAGAGCATCGGAGCCGGCTCGAGCGTGGCCGCGCTCCTGGCGGCGTACCCGGGAGCGACCTTGCTGCAGGGCGACGAGTTCATCGGACCGTCGTTCATCGTGAACGACAATCTCAATGGACGGCTGAGCGGTGTTGCGGACGACGACGTGGTCGAGGCCATCATCGGTGGTCGACCGTGCGACGGGTGACGTCGACCACGTGAGTCTGAACGACCTTCACCGCTGGCTGGGGTGGTTCCTGATCGGGTCGAACGCAGCGGTCGGGGTATGGGCCGTCGCGGCCCAGTACACGGTGGCGATTCGCCACCGAGTGCTGTGGTGGGCCACCGCCATTGCCCAGGTTTCGACGATCGTCGTCGCCACCACCGGAGCGGTGATCGTCAACCGGCAAGGAGTCGAACTCGACTCCTTTCACGCGCTGTACGGGTTCAGCACCATCTTCGCGGTGGCGATTCTCTACAGCTACCGCAACAGCCCGTTCATCTCGGACAAGATCCACTTGCTCTACGGCTGTGGAGGACTGTTCATCATGGGTCTGGGGATCCGAGCGAACTTCCTGTAGCCCGCAGCGCTCGCGGCGACACGGACCTCGCTACACGGCCCTCGGCAACTTGGCGGGATCCCAATCGAGCTCCGCAAGGCCGCGTTCGCAAGCGAAGCGGTCGGTCATGCCTGCGACATAGGCAACGGCGGCGCGGAGAGCTTGGGTCGAACCGGCCTCGACCAAGTCGATCGAGATGTCGTCGCCGAGCACGGCAGCAGCGGTGGCGTCGGGAATGGCGTGCGGACGGTCTGCATAGTGCTCGACGAGCGCCCGGAGCAACACGATCACGGCGTCGGCTTGCTTCGCGCTCGCTGGTCGCAGATAGATGTTCTCGTAGTTGAACTTGCGAAAGGCCGCGAGCGCCTCGGCGATATCGGGAACCATGCCGACCTTGCCGGTTCGAATCGTTGCGGTGACCATTGCTCGCACGAACGTGCCGAGCTGCCCGGAGCGGTCGGTGCCGCAACGCTCGGCGACGACGTCGGGAAGCATGCCTGCAGTGACGATGCCGGACGCGACCGCATCCTCGAAGTCGTGGCAGACGTAGGCAATTCGGTCGGCCCATGAGACGACTTCACCCTCGGGCGTTTGGGGCGCTGGAAGGCTCCAAGAGTGATTGCGGATGCCGTCCAGGGTCTCGGCGCAGAGGTTGAGCGGGCGCAGCGTGACGTCGGCACCCCACGGGGCATGGTCGAAACCCTCTTCGAGGTAGGGCGAGAGGGCGTCCTCGCTTGCATGCCCACCGGGGCCATGACCGCAGTCGTGGCCGATCGCCATTGCCTCGACCAGTGGCACGTTGAGGCTCAACGACGTCGCAACCGATCTCGCGACCTGAGCGACCTCGAGCGCGTGGGTCATCCGATTCCGTTGGTGGTCGCCTGGGAACACGAACACCTGCGTTTTGCCGGCCAGTCGGCGAAACGACGAGTCGTGCAGGATTCGATCGCGGTCACGCTCGAAACACGTTCGGTACGGGTCGGGTGCTTCCTCGACGGTTCGTGAGCCAGCACCGACCGCTCTCGTTGCGTTCGACGCAAGCAATTCGTCCTCGCGCTCCTCTCGGGATTCACGCGTCAAGATGACGGCGTCGCCGACGGTGGCATGAGAGTCGGCGTGAGCCACGACGACCTCGTCGTCGGAGTGACCGGCCATCGTCGACGCCCAGCGGTCAGCGCGCTCCACAGCATCGTCCACGAACGGCAAGTCATCCATCCGTCGCAAGGCTACGACCCGTCGACGCAACGGAGGCGGAGAGGGGAGCGGATCGAAACCAGAGACCTCGGTACGCTGACGTGGTGTCCCAGTTCGTCGATGAGTGCCAACTGAACGTCAAGGGCGGTGACGGTGGAGCTGGCTGCATCAGTTTCCGTCGGGAAGGCCCAGAGGCGATGGGCGGCCCGAACGGCGGCGACGGGGGGAACGGCGGAGACATCTGGTTCGTCGCCGACCACAACGTGGCGTCGTTGCTGGCGTTCAAGGACCATCCGCACCGCAAAGCCGAACGCGGCGTGCACGGCAAAGGCAAGGACATGCACGGTCGCCGAGGCGAGTCCCTCGAGATCAAGGTGCCGATCGGCACCATTGCCAGCGATCTGTACACCGGCGAGGTGTATGCCGAGCTCAACAATCAGGGTGATCGATGGCTGGCCGCTGCCGGGGGCCGCGGCGGTCGAGGCAACCACAAGTTCTTGTCGAACAAGCGACGCGCTCCGAGCTTCGCCGAGCAGGGAGAGCACGGCGAGGAGCGATGGCTGAAGCTCGAGCTGAAGCTCATGGCCGACGTCGCGCTCGTCGGGTTCCCGAACGTTGGCAAGTCCACGCTGATCAGTGTGATCTCAGCAGCGAAGCCGAAGATCGCGAACTATCCGTTCACCACACTCGAACCGAACCTCGGTGTGGTGAGGGTCGACGACGACACGGAGTTCGTCGTCGCGGACATTCCCGGCCTGATCGAGGGTGCGAGTGAAGGGAGAGGTCTTGGCCATCAGTTCCTTCGCCACGTCGAGCGAGCCCGCGTGCTGTGTCTGATGATCGACTTGACCCCGACCGCAGAGGTGTGGCCGAACGAGCAGGAGCGGATCCTGCTCGAAGAACTCGGGAACTACCAGCCCGACCTGCTGGAACGGCCTCGTCTCGTGGTCGGCACGAAGGCCGACATGGTGGTCGACGGAGATCTCGAGGTCATGGAGTGGGACGGTCAGGTCATGTCCTCGATCACCGGCGACGGCGTCTCGTCAGTGGTGGGACAACTCGCCGCGTTGGTCCACGACGCCCGTCAGGCGGTCGAGTACGAGGACGGGCTCATCGTCATCCGCCCCGAGCCCAGCGGCGCGCTCGTCGAACGCGAAGACGATGGCTCATTCCGTCTCGTCGGCCGTGACGTCGAGCGCGTGGTTGCGCTCAACGACGTCACGACGCCGGAGGCCCTGGCCTACATCGACTACCGCCTCGAGCGGCTCGGAGTGCCCAAGATGCTGTCGAAGGCGGGAGCGGTGGAAGGCGACGTGATCTGGATCGGCGAGTTCAGTTTCGACTACGTCCCCGATCGCTGAGTCAATGGAGCGGCGTCGACGGCGTCACGGATCAACTTCGTGACCTGTTCGCCGGATCGAACCAGCACCGATGCGTCGCGTCTCGAGCGGGCGAGAACGAAACCGCCCTCGATCGCCGAAACACTCAGTTCCCCGAGTGCTCGGGCCGCGTCGTCGTCGACGCCGGCTGCCGTCAGGTGAGCTGTGACCGCATCGATCCATGAGTTCATTGCGTCGGCGGCGGCGCGCCGAAGCGGATCGCTGACGTTGGCAACCTCGCGAGCGATCGTCCCGATCGGGCACGGGTCGATGAAGTCGGTCTCCTCGAGCGTGGCCGCGGCGCCGACGAAGACGTCGTAGACGCCGTTGACGGGGTTCTCGGCCGCTCCGGCGATTGCTTCAAACAGCTCCCGGTAGATGCTGCCGGTCGTGTTCACGACGGCGACACCGAGGTCGACCTTCCCGCCGGGGAAGAAGTGGTAGATCGAACCGGTCGTCGCTCCGGATGCCTCGGAGATCTGTGCCAGCGATGTGCCGTTGTAGCCGTATCGGCGGAACAGTTCGTTGCTCGCCGTAATGATCTTGTCGCGCGTCGAGCCCACGCCGCTCACTCTAGAACGATCGTTTTACTCCCGAGGCGATGAGCATTAGAGTGATCGTTCTAGCCGCGAGTCGAGAGGTGGGCAGATGTACAAGCCGATGGTTCGAGCACTGATGCGATCCAGCGTCAGGCGCCTCAACGATGGCGACTACTCGACACTGCTGAAACTGGCGCACCCGGACTTCGAGCTCGCGTTCCCCGGAGACAACTCGTGGTCAACGATGTACCGCTCGGTCAAGCCTGGGCGACGTCGCCACGTCACGCACCGAGGAATCGACGAGGCGACCGGATTCGCGGATCGCTTCGTCGCGGAGAACGTCAAGTTCGAGGTGGAGGACATCCTCGTGAACGGTCCGCCGTGGCACACGCGCATCGCCGTTCGCGTTGTGTCCTTCGTCCCGGGGCCAGCGGGTCAGGCTGATGAGTACAACAACCGAGCCGTTCTCTGGCTCGAGATTGCCTGGGGGCGACTGGTCCGGTGGGAGGACTATGAAGACACCGAGCGCGTCGCCGCCTGGGACCAACGACGCGCGGTACGAGCGACCTGACGA
>CALIOL010000244.1 GCA_938044705.1 uncultured Ilumatobacter sp.
TGCTCGGAGCCTTCGTCGCTGATGCTCCAGTTGCGGAGGTCGACAGGATCCGACGTCGGGTTGTAGATCTCGATCCATTCGCCCAAGGAATCGGTGACCCCCGCAGGGTTGCGCATCACTTCGCTGATCATCAGCGGTGACGCCGGAGCGGGCTCATCACAGTCGCCGGCGGTGCCAGGCGTGCCGAAGTCTTCGTCGTTGTAGCGATCGATGGTGGAGCACCAGTTCGCACCGAGCGCATTATCGGTCGTCGTGTCTCCGAGCTCGATCGAGTGAGCCTTCTCCAAGGGGAAGCCGAGCGAGGCCGAGTATTCGACGCTGTCGACCGTGGTGCCGTCCGGCGTCACGATCTCGACCACACCGGTCGTGTTGTACAGCGCGAGGTCAGTGCCGTAGGCGTAGTCCGCCGTGATTCCGCCGTTGGACTCGGCATCTGCGTTCACGGCCAGCACTGCGCGATCGCCAGCGGCGATCGTCAGCTCCGACACGACGTGTTCCTGGGAGCGGGTGCGCAGCGAGAAGCCGTCGAGCACTGCCGGCTCGCTCCCGACGTTGGCCACTTCGAACCATTCCCCGTCGCGCTCACTCGCTGTGAGCTCGGGGTCGAACATGATCTCGGTGATGACAACAGTCGGAATCCCCGACGCACTGCAATCGCCCTGGGTGCCGGGTGTGCCGAGGTCACCGGTCGCCCAGCGACGGGTGGAGAGGCACCAGTTGGCGCCGTCGGAATTGTCTGCGCCGACAGCGGCCAGTTGCATCGAGGCGCCGATCGGGTCCGGGAACGTGCGGCCGTCATCCCAACGCACCGCATCGACCTGGATTCCCTCGGCGTCGGTCACGACCAACTCGTCGAAGGTGTTGTGCAGCAGCATCTGCGACTCGTAGTCGTAGTCGGCAACGACGCCACCGTTGACCGACGTGTCGCCGTTTCGGGCGATGACGACGGTGTCGCCAGCGGCAACCTTCAACGTCGAGTTGATGGTGAACTTCTCACCGTCGTCGTCCTGCACGGAGAAGCCGTTGAGGTCGACGTCGCCTCCGGTGTTCAGCAGCTCGAACCACTCACCCACCGAGTCGGACGTCGCCGTCGGGTTGTTCATGATCTCGGTGATCACCAAGGAAGCCTGCGACGAGTCGCACTCGCTCGCGGCGCCAGGGCTGCCGAAGTCGCCGGCGGGAAGCGTCTGCGTTGCTTCGCACCAGTTGGCACCGTCGTCGTTGGTGGCTTCGGCGCTCAGATCGCTGTTGCCTGCGAACGAGAGCGAGCGACCCTCGGGGCGAGAGAAGCTCGTCTCGCCGTAATTCACCATGTCGGAGATCGAGCCCTCAGCGTCACGGAGCACGACTCGGTCGCCGCCATTCCACAAGATGACCGAGTCGCCGAACTCGTAGTCGACGTCCACGCCACCGTTGCGGCTGGAGTCGGCAACGCGGGCCAGCACGGCGCGTTCGCCGGCTGGGATCTCGAGCGCTGAGATGGTGTGCACGTCGTAGACCTCGTCGCCGAAGGTCCAGCCACTCAAGTCGATCGTGGAATCGGTCGTATTGACGACTTCGAACCACTCGCCACGAGAGTCGTAGACAGCGGCCGGGTTGAAGAGGATCTCGGTGATGACCACACTGCCGCGCACCGCAGCATTCTCTGCTCCCGTCGGTCGCTCCGACTCGGGCAGGAGGGTGGCAGCGGCTTCGCCGATACCGGCCAGCGGCAACGGGCCGAGATCATCTGGGCTGGTCGTGTTGCCGCCGCCTTGGCTGATGCGGCGCGCCGTGGCGAGCTGATCATCGGACAGCGTCGAATTGTCCGCTGCCTGGTCGATCGGGTCAGCAGCGAACACCGAGCCGCCGCCGGCTGCGCCGAAGGTCGACACAGCCAGGGCCGCAGCAAGAGAAATTGTCGTGTACGTGCGCATCACTTGTCGGTGTCGGCACCGGATCGCGATTCTTGAGGCCGCGCGACCACCCTTGAGAGAAACGAGACGCTGCACGTCAAAAGATGGCTTTGCCGGTCAGCGTGACTCAAGATTGCGGCAACAGACACCGATGAACACGTGTGCCTCTCATAGTGATCGCCGGCATCGTCGTCGGCGTCGCGTTGATCTTCCGTTGGAGACTCGAATCTCTGGCGCATCGTCGTCGTGTCGACGTTCTCGCTTGGCGTATCCACGTCAACGGGATCCGCGGCAAGTCGACCGTTTCTCGCATGATCGCGGGGATGCTCCGGGAACACGGTCTCGTCACCGTCGCCAAGTCGACGGGAACCTTCGCAGCGGTGATCAACCGCGACGGTGTCGACGAGCCGATCAAACGCAAGGGTCCTCCGACCATCCTCGAGCAGATCGAGCTGTGCCGGAACTACGTGACCCCCGATGTCGACGCGCTCGTCATCGAATGCATGGCGCTCAAGCCCGAGTACCAGAAGGTCTCCGAGCAGATGATCGTCCGCTCGAACATCGGAGTGATCACCAACGTCCGCGAAGACCACCAGGACGTGATGGGCGAGACGCTGCCCGAGATCGCAAGGTCACTGCTCTCGACCTGCCCGATCGACGGGACCTTGGTCACCTCGGAGTCCAACCCGGAGATCATCGCGATCATGCACGAGGTGGCCGAGGAAAACGGCTCCACCCTGATCGTTGCCGACCCCGAACGGATCACCGACGAAGAGAACAACACCTTCGAGTTCATCTCGTTCAAGGAGAACGTCACGATCGCGTTGTCCATTGCCGACATCATCGGCATCCCACGCGACGTCGCCATTCGAGGGATGGCACGAGCAGAGCCCGACCCGGGCGTGCTGCGCATGAAGGAACTCCGAATCGGGGACGGCTCGATCGATGCTGCACCCGGCGCGACCAAGAAGGTCACCTGGGCCAACCTCTTCGCCGTCAACGACCGTGAGTCGATGATCGCTGCCATGGAGAAGCTCGACCCGTTCATGACCGAGGACACGACCGTCGTGGGCATCTTGAACAACCGCGCGGACCGCGAGCGCCGCGCCATCCAGTTCGCCGACGTCGGCGTCAACGATCTCTCCTTCGACCGACTGGTGACCTTCGGCGCCTACGAGGGACTCGTCACCGACCGGGTCAAGCAGAACGGGTTTGCACCCGAGCACATCTTGAACCTCGGCGACGAGCACGACTTCACCCAGGAACAGATCATCAGACAGATGATCCTGCAGATGCCGACCACGCACGTGCTGGTCGTCGGCTTCGTGAACATCCACACCCATCAGGCCGAGGAGATGCTCGAGTACTTCGAGCACGAGGCCGACCCGTGGCACACAGACTTCGAAGAAGAACTGTCTGCCGCGGTCGCCAAGCGAGCGACCTGATGCGTGACTATCTGTTGTCGGGTGAGTGGGTGCGTTTCGCATTCGTGCTCGGCATCGCCGTGTCGATGGTCATGTACGAACGGCGGCACCTGACAACGGGATCCATCGTCGTCCCGGGCTACATCGCGGTCTTCATCATCCACCCCTTGGTGATCGTCGCGACGTTCGTCAATGCCCTGCTCACGTACGCATTCGTCAACAGATTCCTGTCCCGCCACTTCCTGCTCTACGGACGCACGAAATTCACCGTCCTGGCCGTCACATCGACCGCGATCCAAACGGTCATGCTGAGGTTGAGCCCATCGGGAACCTGGCTGTGGGAGATGGACATCCCGTTCTTCACCGGGGTCGGCTACATCGTCCCGGCACTGATCGCCCACGACATGGCCCGCCAGGGCATCAAGAAGACCGCGCGGTCGGTGATGATCGCGGGCTTCATCGTGATGATTCCGATCGCCGTTGCGCTCCTGCTGGATCTGCCCGGCGTGAACGACCTCTCTCCCGTCACCGGGTTCGGCAGCACGGCGATCAGCGTCAGCTGGCTGCCGCTGGCCATCGTCTTGTCGGTGATCGCGTCGTGGGCTGTCGCACACAACTACGGGCTGCGAAGCGGCGGGTTCATCGGTGCCGCGTTCGTCGGCATGTTCATGGCGGACCCACTGCAGGTCGTTGTCGCCGCGATCATCGCCACGCTCACCTACTTGATCGTGGCCAAGTATCTGATGCGTCACATGATCTTGTTCGGGCGACGCAAATTCTCGTCCATGTTGCTGGTGTCGTCCTCGATCGCGTGGAGCGGGCTCTGGCTGGGCGACCGATTCCTCCCGGTCGAATGGGAACAACGACTCGGCGTCGGATCGCTCGCGTTGACGCCACTGATGCTGCCGGGGTTGCTCGCCAACGATGCGCAACGCACGTCGCCGAGCAGCGTCATTCGGGGCCTCGTACTCGCCGGAACGTTTGCGGTGACGACGACCTGGTGGGTCGAGTCCGTCGTCGAGGGCATCTCACTCCATCCGATCTGGAAGGTGCTCTCCGTCGTCGCGACCGTGGTGCTCTACAAGAAGCAGTTGGTCTCACTCGTTCGGGGCCGCAGCAGCGACAGCGAGGCCGAGGCCGAAGACCTCCACGACGACGCAATGCTCGAAACCACCGAACCCGTCGCGAGCCGTCCTGTCTTCCTGCCACCGGTTTCCATCGAACCGAGCATCACGGAACCCAGCCTCGTCGAACCGAGCACTGCCGAACCGGTCACTGTGGAACCGGTCACCGCGGAACCGAGCGTCGTGGAACCTGTCGAACCCGAACCCGCCGTGCTCGAACCCGCCGCCGCGTCGGTCGTTCTCGAACCCGTCGCTGCCGAGTCCATGCTCACCGATCCGCTCGACGTCGCAGGACTCGACGTACCTGCTTCGCTCGTCGTCACCGATTGGGACGAATGGGCCGAGAAGAACCCCGAGGCAGCCGACGACGCAGCACGCTGGCTCGACGAGCAACTCGCCGAGCTCACCGGCTCGCGACCCCCCGACGGACAGCACACCCCGACAGGGTCAGCGCCATTCGATTTCGACACGGGAGCCGTGCTCGAAGACGCCCTCATCGCGGACCGCGGCATGCGCCCGGTTCCGCGCGGCTCGGCCACCGGAGCGATCGCTTCGCTGGCCGAGCTCACGATCTCCGAGACATCCGATGCGACACGAGAGGCACAACTCGTTGCATCGGATGTCTCGGACAACCAATGAACCCCAAGGCGGCGCAACTCTCAAGAATCTTGCCAATCATGCCGATGACCATTCGATGATTGCTCGACCGGGACGCGCCTTGGCTGCCACGCTTGCAGGCATCGCACTGTGGTCGTCCTCGTGCGCACTCAACCAGCAATTCGAAGACGAAGTGTTCACCGAAGCCGACGTGTCGATTCGCGTCGTCGACGAACTCGGCAACGCCGTGGCCGATGCCGAGGTCTCCTTCGGCGACACCACGACGAAGAGCAACGCTGACGGCGTCGCGGTGGTGTCGATCGAATCGCCGGTGGTCGTCACGATCGAGACCGACGACACCCTGCCTGAGCCGGTCGCTGTCGCCCCACGCGACGGCAACCTCGAAGTCAGACTCTGGAGCCGCAACAGCCTCGAAGGAGAGGAACGCACCAGCCTTCATTTCGGCGGTGACGTGATGCTCGGACGGCGCTACCTCGATCCCGAGCTCAGCACCCCGTTCGTTCACGACGCCGATTCCGCACGACGCGTGGTCGCGGACGTTGCGCCGATCACCGCAGCAGCCGACTGGACTTCGGTCAACCTCGAAACGGTCGTCGGCGACCTTCATCCAAACGAGGCGCTACCTGCGAAGAGGTTCCTCCTCCAGTCCACTCCCCTCGTCACCGAAGCGCTCGACGAGATGGGCGTCGACCTCGTCGCACTCGGCAACAACCACCTCTACGACTGGGGCGACGCTGGCCTCGATGCGACGTTGCAAGTGCTCGACGATGCAGCGATCGACCACGTCGGTGCCGGCCCAACAGAAGAAGATGCGATACGCGGGCATCTGTCGCAAGTCGGCGAACGCTCTCTCGGCGTGATCTCCGTGACCACCGTGACGGGCGACTTCGTCAACGACCAGTTGCCGTCGGGTGATGAGCCCGTGCCAGCAGACCTCGCCGAGAGCGAGAGTTGGCAGTACGAGCTCCGCACGTTCGGCTTCCGGTCAGCGGACCAGGACGTCGTCGTCATCGAGCGCCAGATGCGAATTCGCGACGTGTGGGACATCATCGACGAGGTCGAGACGTCCGAAGCCTTCGAGGACTTCGACGACATCGAAGGACTCTGGGCTGCGGCCTTCGATGTGTTCCCCGAGCTGCAGGACTGGGTCGCCCGACGCGGCCACGGAGGTCCCGCGCGGTACGAGCGCACGGCCGTCGAGGCCGAGATCGAGCGGCTCCGTTCGGCAGGAGCCGACTTCATCACCGTCCAGATCCACGGCGGATTCCAGTTCGCCGAAGTGAACAGTGAGTTCATCCGCAATGCAGCGCGTCGAGCGATCGACGCCGGCGCCGACGCCGTGGTCGCCCACCACCCACATGTCCTTCAGGGCGTCGAATGGTACGACGACAAACTCATCGCCTACAGCCTCGGCAACCTGGTGTTCGACCAGGCGTTCCTCAGCACCTTCCCGAGCGCTGTGCTGCGCATCATCACCGAAGGCGACCGCATCGTCGAAGCACGCCTCCTGCCGATCATCATCGATCGCTACCGACCAGTACCCGTCGTGGGCGACGCTGCCCAAGAGATCGTGCGCCTCCTCGATGCCCGCACCGCACAACCCGCCACCAGCGCGAGAATCGAAGAGCTCTCGGTCGGCAGCGTGCTCGACAGCCGGGCCCAGAACATTCCGTTCGGTACCGCCGCCTCGTATCCACAGGGAGAATTCGACCGTTCGGCAGCCGTCGTGTTCGACCGCAACAGCGGCCTGATCACTCGGGAGCGATCGTCACAGGTCGAAACCATCGAAACGACGGACCCATTCGGCACCGGACTGAAAGCGTGTGCGCTCGTCCGTACCGACAACCTCGAACCCGGCGTGTCCGTCGGTACCGACCTGTTCGATTGGGGCGATTTCGACAGGTCGACAGCGCAGGTTCGCCCGACACGATTCCCGGTGAACTGGTTGGTGTCGAAGGATTCCGAACGCTGGGCCTATGACATCGGCTCGAGCGGGACCGAATTCGACCGCGCGTTCACGCTGTTCTCCGACACCGACACGACCACGACCGTTCGAGTCGGCGCCCGGATGGACATCGATGCTCATCGCCTGTTCGATCGCGACGGCGAGCCGCTGGACGCTCCGGCGACGTACGAGATCGCACTCGACGCAAAACGAATTCGAGGCGAGATGCCCAAGATCCGGCTCGTGTCGTTCGACTTCGACGACACCGACCCGACGGTCGACCCGGAGAGCACCCGGCTTCACGAGGTCGAGTTGGACGTTCCCGTTCCAGCTGACGGGCGCTGGCACCGCATCACGATCGAGGTCCCGAGCACGCTCTTCGGCTCCGCCGAGACCGGCGACGTACCGAACTCGACAACGATGCTCATCGACACCCCTCCGGCTCTTCGCGGCGAACTCACGATCGACAACGTCATGTTCATCGAGTGGCGCGGCACCACAGCATCCGACATCGCCACGTGGGTCGAAGGTGACCTCATTCGCTCAGATGACAGTGAAGCGACGATCGAAGCATCGGGTTGCTGACCATCTTCCGACAATTTTTTCGCCATATTCAGGCGTCTGACCAGGGACTCTTCGCTCACCATCTCCCGCTGCGTGGTCTTCTGACCGCGTAGGGTGCTGCAGTGAGCTACGGTGATCACTCACCACTCATGACCGCAGCTCTCGATGTCACCCTGCTCTTGCTGCTCGCAGCGCTCCCGACGACCTTCGTCGTGCAGTTCTGCAGCGAACACTCACGCAAGGCCGCCTGGAGCGCCCCGCCACGCACGTCGTGCGTCCCGGATCGTCCGAATCCAGCAAGCGTTCCGCCGGGTCGCGAGTCGGCCCACGTCGCCACGCTGAGACGCCGCGTGTCCACATGCGCATCACACCGCTTGATCCATCTGCACGGGAACGACGCTGGCTGCAGACCGTGCGACTTCCCCGAGTACGCCCGAGCTCGCTTCGCGTGCGGCGTCAGAGCTCGACGGGTTCGTCGAGCTCCGGTAACGGCGGTGCCTCAGGCAGCTCTCCCGGACCGAGGTACACGATGACCTTGGCCACACCGACACCCGCGACAGGAGGCGCCTCGTCCGCCGGGAGGATCGAGATCGTCGCCAAGTCGAAGCCGAGGTCCTGGGCAACCACCTGCGCCTCACCCAAGAACGGCTCGACGTAGTAGATCACCGTCTCTTGTGCCGCGATCGTTCCGGCGACACCACGCACGTCGAAGTAGCCCGTGTTGGTCAGTCGCTCGATCACCGGAGGGATTCGTTCTCCTGCGGAGGTCCCGTTCACCACGAGCACACCGGTGAAGAACCGCTCCGTCGGGACGACCGACGTGGTCGGAATCGGAAGTGTGGTCGTCGTCGTGGTCGTCGTGGTCGTCGTGGTCGTCGTCGTGGTGGTGGTCGTCGTCGTGGTCGCCGGCAGCGTGGTCGCGGTCGTGGTGGTCGCCGGTATCGCGTCGGACTCGGTGGTCTCCTGATACACCAGCGTTGCCAGCAGGCCGGCCACGAGGACGCCGAGAATGATGTTCAGTGCGGTCGTCTTGGACATCGGGCGCCGACGATACCGGCCGCCAACGGGCAGATTCCGGATCCCGTCCGGAGACGATCTCACCAGGCCCTTCGCGCCGCTCGTACGCCTACAGTGCCCTCCGATGAGCGAGGTCGTCCTGAGCCCGGTGCAACAACGCACGCTGGATCGGCTCAAACGCGGCGACGAACCGGTGGTCTTCGACCGAGCCTTCATCGCGGACGTCCGCGCAGAGATGCGCGCTGCGCTCGACCACTTCTCGGCGCGGCTCGACGACCGACAGGAACTGTGGATCTCCAAACACAAGATCGCGGCGGTACTCGAGTGCGAGACCTACTCCCTCGAACCGGACGAGTTCGAATGGACGACAGCGAACGCCAAGGGAACCATCGCCCATCGAGCCATCGAGCTCCTCGTCTCGTGGCGCGGCGACCCGACCCCGATCGACTTGGTCGACGAAGCGCTCAGTCGGCTCGCCGATGAGAACAGCGGCATCGGGCTGTGGGTCGCAGCCTTGTCCTCCGGCGACGAGGCAGACGTACGCGGCCAGAGCGTCGAGCGAGTCACGTCGTTCATCGAGAACTTCCCACCGCTTTCGAAGCGGTGGCGTCCGGTGATGGAAGCATCGGTCAGATGGCCGAGCGGAGGCCCGATCACGCTGGCCGGCAAGGTCGACCTGCTGTTCGGAAAGCCAGACGGGCTCGAGAGCCGCAAGGTCATCGTGGACCTGAAGACGGGCCGACCGCATGTACGCCATCGCCAGGATCTGGCGTTCTACGCGCTGCTCGAAACGCTGGTCCGTGAGATCCCGCCACGGAAAGTCGCAACCTTTTACCTGGATGCCGCCGAAGCCCACGCCGACGAGGTGACCGAAGCGCTCCTCGAGACCGCGATGCGCCGGACGCTCGACGCGATCAACGCCATCGTCGAACTCAGCGCAGAACGCCGCCCGCCCCGACGTCAGGCCGGGTCGAGTTGTCGGTGGTGTTCGCTGCGCACGACCTGCGACGTCGGCCTTGCGTACCTCGCCCCCATCGAGGATTGAACACCCCATGGCCACACGTACGCACGCTCCCGCCTGCCGCTTCCCCGCCCCACCGCGCCGCCCCGCACCCCACCGCACCGCACCGCACAGCACCGCACCGCACCGACCCGACCTGCGCCGCCGCGCCGCGAATGTGGAGGGATCATTGCGCCCAGCGCCAGGATCGCTCCACAATCCGCCGGGATGCCGCCCGCCAGATATCGGCGACGGCGAATGTTGAGGGAATGAGACGCTCCACGACACCTTCGCGCCCAATTGCCCCGCTGGTGCGTGAGTATCGTTGTCGGCATGAACGAACCGGTACAGCCCATCGACCGTGCATCACGTGTCTTCGTCGCTGGCCACGGAGGCCTCGTCGGGTCGGCGATCATGCGGCGACTCGAGCGAGATGGTTTCACGAACGTCCTCACCGCCACCCGACAAGAACTCGACCTGCGCGACCAAGCCGCCGTCTCCACGTGGTTCCAGGCCAACCGGCCGGATCACGTGTTGCTGGTCGCCGGAACCGTCGGCGGGGTTCTCGCCAACAGCACACGGCCCGCCGAGTTCATCTACGACAACCTGATGATCCACGGAACGGTCGTTCACGCCGCTCACGAAGCCGACGTCACCAAGCTCCTGTACCTCGGGTCGTCGTGCATCTACCCGCGGCATGCGAACCAGCCGATCGACGAAGACCAACTCCTCAACGGTCCGCTCGAACCCACCAACGAGGCCTACGCGATTGCGAAGATCGCCGGCATCAAGCTGTGCCAAGCCTACCGAACGCAGTACGGCAGTGACTTCATCTCGGCAATGCCGACCAACCTGTACGGGCCTAACGACAACTTCGACCTGACGTCCAGCCATGTGTTGCCGGCGCTGATGCGCAAGTTCCACGAAGCAAAGACATCCGGCGAGCCCGAAGTGATGATCTGGGGAACCGGTTCACCGATGCGCGAGTTCCTCCACGTCGACGACCTCGCCGATGCCTGCCTCTTCCTGATGGACAACTACTCCGACGACGGCCACGTCAACGTCGGCACCGGCATCGACCTGCCGATCCGCGATCTGGCCGACATGGTCCGCCAGATCGTGTTTCCCGACGCCGAGCTCATCTTCGACCACACCAAGCCCGACGGCATCCCACGCAAGGTGCTCGACACGTCGAAGCTCAGCGACCTCGGCTGGAAGCCGACCATCGATCTCGAAGACGGCATCTCGAGCACCTACGAGTGGTTCCTCGACCAGGTCGCCTCCGACACCGCCCTTCGCGGCGCCTGACGCTGCGCGTCGGTCAACCGAATGCGATCGGCAACACGATGGCGGACGTCACCAATGTCGACAGCGTCAACGGAAAGCCGACCCGCGTGAAGTCGGTGAACTTGTAGCCACCGAGGCCGAACACCATCAGGTTCGTCTGATAGCCGACCGGCGACAGGAATGAACACGACGCCCCGACCAGCACCGCGTAGGCCAACATTTTCGGATCGGTGCCCGCTTCGTTGGCGATCGTGATCGCCACCGGCACCATCAGCGCCGCCGCCGCCGTGTTCGTCACCAACTCCGTGAGCACGATGGTCGCCAACATGATCGCCACGACGGTCCCGACATCGCCGAATCCGAGCGATTCCGCCCGCCCAACCAACTCGGCCACCTGGTCGGCCAGTCCGCTCACCGTCACCGCAGCACCGAGGCTGATCGCCACCGCCATCGTCAGGACCACGTTGAGGTTGATCGCTCGCCAACCCTCTCTGATCGAAATCGCACCGCCGCCGACCACAGCCACCGCAGCGAGCACCGCTGCTTCGAACAAACTGAACACGCCCAGCGATGCGAGCACGATCATGGCGACGGTCGCGGTGATCACGAGCCACGAGCGAGATCGACGCTCGGGTGGCGGTTCGTCGACCGCCGCCACCAACGAGAAATCCGTCTGGTTCCGCCAACGGGCACCGAACGCGTCGTCAGCCAGAACGAGCAGCACATCGCCAGCGCGGAGCGGGATGCGTCCGAGCTGGCCACCGAGCTCTCCGTCTGCGCGATGTACCGCCATCACCGCGCCGCCGTAGCGACCACGGAAGTTGGCCGAGCGAAGCGTGGCACCGACCAGGTTGGAGGCTGGCGCGACGACAGCCTCGAACAGCCGCGTCCCCGGACCCTCAGCGCTCGACACATGCTGCTCTTCCAATGGGTCAAGACCATCGATGCCGTGGAGGTCGACGACTCGGGCCACATCGCCCACGAAACAACACACATCCCCTTCACGGAGCACGGTCTTCGGCGATGCGGCCAACGCGGTCGGATCTGAGTCACCTCCGCGCTCGACCAGCGCGAGGAACACGCCGTCCAGGTTGCGGAGCCCGGAGTCAGCGATGGTGCGACCGTCGAGCGGCCCGTCCAGAGAGACACGTGCCGCGATCTGAAACTCGCGCCCGCGCTGTTCCATGTCGTCGGCGACCGCCGTCCGCTTCGGCAGCAGCTTCTGGCCCAAGGTGGAGAGCAGCAGTACGCCGACGATCGCGACCGGAATCCCAACCACGGCGATCTCGAAGACGTCGAGTGGTTCCTCGCCGGCCTGTACCACGAGATCCGCCACGACCAGGTTGGTCGAGGTACCGATCAGAGTGATCACGCCGCCGAGGATGCTGGCAAAGGACAGCGGCATGAGCAGGCGCGACGCATCGGCGCCGCGCCGCTGGGACCAGCGCATCACTCGCGGAGCGAACATGGCGACCAGCGGCGTGTTCGGCACGACCGCCGAGATCACCGCTGTCGAGGTCAGGAATCCGAGCATCGGACGCGGCCGATCGAGCAATCGGTCGACGACCTTTGCGAACGTGCCGGTCGCCGTCACCGCCCCCGCGACCACGTAGAGGGCCGCGATGGTTGCCGGCGCGGTCGACGACAGACCACTCAGTGCAGTCTGCGTGTCGATCACGTCGGCAAACATCAGCGCACCGACCGCCCCCGTCAGGACGAAGATCGGCGCATACCTGTCGAGGAGGAGCACCACGACGGCGACCGCGAGAACCGCCAGAGCGATCCAGGAGTCGGTGGTCATGATCGTTCGTCCACGTCTGTGCTCACGTGGAGGTCATCTCAGGTGATGATCGAACGGGCACGCAGCGCCGCGATCACCATGTCAGCAGCGGCCTCGGGCTCGATGCTGTCCGTCTCGATGTGAACGTCGGGCGAGACCGGCGCCTCGTACGGCGAGTCGATCCCGGTGAAGTTCGACAGGTCACCAGACCGCGCCTTCGCGTACAGCCCCTTGGGGTCACGTTGCTCAGCGATCTCGAGCGGCGTGTCGACGTGCACCTCGATGAACTCACCATCGGCCATGCGGTCTCGCGCCAACTGGCGCTCCGCACGGAACGGCGAGATGAACGACACGAGCACGACGAGCCCGGCATCGACCATCAGGCCCGACACCTCAGCGATGCGTCGAATGTTCTCGACTCGGTCCGAGTCGGTGAAACCCAGGTCACGGTTGAGTCCGTGACGAACGTTGTCACCGTCGAGCAGGTAGGTCCGAACGCCCATCGTGTGGAGTTTCGACTCGACGATGTTGGCAATCGTGGACTTACCCGAGCCCGAGAGACCGGTCATCCACACGACGCCCGGACGGTGGCTGTTCATCTCCGAACGAGCGTCCTTGTCGACGCGCACGTCCTGCCAGTGGATGTTGTGCGAGCGACGCAGCGCGAAGTGCAGCAGTCCTGCACCCACCGTGTTCTGCGTGAGCTTGTCGATGATGACGAAGCCACCGGTCTCCCGGTTGCCGGGCGAGCCGGAGTTGCGCTCGCCGAGGGCCAGACCCGGGTACGGGTCGAACGGAATCGGACGATCGAGCGCGATGTTGCAGACGCCGATCTCATTCAGCTCGAGCGTGCCGGCGGCGAGTTGTTCGAGGGTGTTGACGTCGACCCGGTACTTCGGGTCGTCGATCGTGAGCCCGACGGTGCGCGCCCCGATCTTCATCAGGTACGGCCGCCCAGGAAGCATTTCGTCCTCGTGCATCCACACGACGTGCGCTTCGAACTGGTCGGCGACCTCCGCCGGGTCGTCGCCGGCGCAAATGATGTCGCCGCGAGACACGTCGACCTCGTCGGTGAGCGTGATCGTCACCGACTGCCCGGTGACGGCCTCATCCAGGTCACCGTCCATCGTGACGATTCGCGCCACGGTGCTCGTGGTTCCCGCTGGCAGGATCCGCACGGAGTCGCCCGGACGGACGCTTCCGCCGACGATCTGTCCCGAGAAGCCCCGGAAGTCGAGGTTGGGGCGGTTGACCCACTGCACCGGCATGCGCAGCGGAGCGGACACACGATCATCGTCGACCTCGACGGTCTCGAGGAACTCCATGAGCGCCGGGCCGTCGTACCAGCCGGTGTTGCCGCTCGACTCGACGACGTTGTCGCCCTTGAGCGCGGACAGAGGAATGAACTGGATGTGGTCTGCGTCCGCCAGGCCGATCTGGTCGGCGAACTCGAGGTACTCGGCCTTGATGGACTCGAAGGTGTCTTGGGAGTAGTCGACGAGGTCCATCTTGTTGATGGCCACCACCACATTGCGAATACCGAGCAACGACACGAGGTAGCTGTGGCGACGAGTCTGCGTCAGGACGCCTCTCCGGGCGTCGATCAAGATCACGGCGACGTCGGCCGTCGACGCACCCGTGACCATGTTGCGCGTGTACTGCTCGTGACCAGGGGTATCGGCAACGATGAACTTGCGCTTCTCGGTCGAGAAGAACCGGTAGGCGACGTCGATCGTGATGCCCTGCTCTCGCTCAGCCGACAGACCGTCGAGGAGCAACGCGAAGTCGAGATCGCCACCCTGGGTGCCGACCTTGGCCGAATCCGCTTCGAGCGCAGCGAGGTGATCTTCGAAGACCAGGTGCGACTCGTAGAGCAGCCGGCCGATGAGCGTCGACTTGCCGTCGTCGACGGAACCGCAGGTGATGAACCGCAGCAGCGACTTGTATTGGTGCGACGTGAGGTAGGCCTCGATGTCGTCCGCGATGAGTTCAGATGAGTGCGCCATCAGAAATACCCTTCCTGCTTCTTCTTCTCCATGGAGGCCGATGAGTCGGTGTCGATCAATCGTCCTTGTCGTTCCGAGGTGGTGGCGAGCAACATCTCCTGGACCACGTCGAGCAGACTGGTCGCATCGCTCTCGATCGCACCCGACAGCGGGTAGCAGCCGAGTGTGCGGAACCGCACCGACTTGGTCTCGGGCACTTCGCCTTCGCGAAGCTGGAACCGATCGTCGTCGACCATGATCCAGGTGCCGTCGCGCTCCACGACGGGCCGCGGCGCGGACAGGTACAGCGGAACGATCGGAATCTGCTCGAGGTGGACGTACTGCCACACGTCGAGTTCGGTCCAGTTCGAGATCGGGAAGACGCGAAGGGTCTCACCCGGGCTGCGGCGACCGTTGTAGACGTTCCAGAGTTCCGGACGCTGACGCTTCGGATCCCACTGGTGTTGAGGCGAACGGACCGAGAAGATGCGCTCCTTGGCACGAGACTTCTCTTCGTCGCGACGCGCTCCGCCAAAGCACAGGTCGAACTTGTTCATGTCGATCGCCTGCTTCAGACCTTGGGTCTTCCACATGTCGGTGTGAATCGCCGAGCCGTGATCGAACGGGTTGATCCCCTGCTCGATGCATTCGGGGTTCTGGTGAACGATCAAGTCCATCCCGATCTCACGGGCGGTGTCATCACGGAACTGGTACATCTGGCTGAACTTCCACGTCGTGTCGACGTGGACCAGCGGGAACGGCGGGATGCTCGGGAAGAACGCCTTGCGGGCGAGGTGCAGCATGACCGAGCTGTCCTTGCCGATGGAGTACAGCATCGCCGGGCGGTCTGACTCGCTGACCGCCTCACGCATGATCTGCATCGCTTCGGCCTCGAGCCGCTGCAAGTGGGTCAGCCTCGCTCCGGTCGGCATTGCCGACGCCGCCGATGCGGCGTCTGTTGGTTTCGCTGTTGTCGACATAATCCGTATTGTCTACCTCGTCGGTAGACAATAGTCAACACCTGAATCCCGCACTCCCCCGATCTTGTGGGGTTCTTGACCGTCAGCCGAGCACGGACTGGACCGCAGCCACGACCTCGTCGTGGAAGCGACCACTGGTCGCGATGACTCCGGAGTTGCCGGCGAGCCGGTCACCGATGCTGAAATCGAGCGGCTTGCCAGTCACATCGGAGACGACGCCTCCAGCACACTCGACCACGAACTTGCCCGCGGCGTGATCCCAGATCTTCTCGACGTAGTCAGCCCGCGTCGGCAAACGCAGGTAGATCGATGCGTCTCCTCGCGCGACAGCGCCGTATTTGCACTGGCTGTCGATCCGGAACGGCTCGGTATCGATCCCGAGCAAGCC
>CALIOL010000245.1 GCA_938044705.1 uncultured Ilumatobacter sp.
CGACAGTGCGGCGTTCCCGAAGACCTTGTGCCGTCCGCCCGAAATCTGATCGGTGGATTTGGCCAGCATTCCCCGAAGCACGTCGGCGACAGGATCCCCAGAGATGATGCCGTCGTGACGGGCTTGCATCGAGCGGGCGAAGTAGAAGCCACCCGACCGGTAGTGGAGCAGCGCAGGGTCGGTTGGCCGCAAGCTGAGCGCGACGGCGGCATTGGCCTCATGGCCAGCGGAGCCGATCGTGTAGTAGCCGATGCCATGCTCGGATCGCAGCCAGCGAGCGGTGTGGTCGATGAGCCGGCTGGTGACCTCGGCCTCGAGGAGCGTCGCTGCGGTCAGCGGGTCAACGATGCTCGACGCCGGTCGCGCCGTGAATCTGTCGGCAGCCTCCAGCAACGCGATCTCGAGCGAGTGGAGGTCGTCGGGCATGGTCATCGGGTGTCGTGCCCAGCGTTTGATCCGGCGGCCGCTTCGGCTGAGTTCTCGGTCGAGGCGAACACCCCGTCGTGTGTCCACTGCTGCTCGACGGCGTCGAGCCGCGTCGTCGCATCGGCGCCGAGTCGGTTGGCCACCCGAGCGATGATGACCTCGGCGACGGCGACGGTCGGTGCTGCGCTGTCGAACGGTCCAACGGACGGCACGACGACCCCACACCAATCGGTTGCGAGCGTCGCGAGGGGGGAGAGCGGTCCGTCGGTCAACGCCGTCACGTTCACGCCGCGGGTCCCCAGCGTCGCCGCGAGGTCGAGCACGGCACGTTCGTAGCGCGGGAAGTCGACAGCGATCACGGCGTCGCATTTGGACGCGTCTGCGATCGCCACGCCGGTCGATGGGCTGGATCCGGAGAGGTGGACGACTCCGGGTCGCAGCAGTTTCAAGTTGGTCGCGAGGAGGTGGGCGACCGGTGACGAGGACTCCGATGCCACGATCCACACCTGTCCACTTGCGTCCGCGAGCTTGTGAGCGATCGCATCGATCTTCGCGTCGTCGAGTCGTTCGAAGGTCGCGTTGATCGCATCGAGGGTCGCGGCGCGGTCGGTTGCGACGTGTTGGCGGATTCGGTCGCTCGGACGCCGGAGTTGTGCGGTGACATCGTGTCGGACTTGCTGTTGCAGTGCTCCGAAGCCATCGAACCCGAGCGTGACGGCGAAACGGACGACGGTCGGCCCGCTCGTGTCGGCCTGTCGCGCGAGTTCCGCCACGGTGGAGAACGCCCACTCGGCCGGATCGTCGGCGAGCATCGTCGCGAGCCGCAGCTCTGTCGGTGTGAACGACGAACGATGCTCGGTGAGGAGCTCGTCGATCGAGATGGTCGCCCGTCTCGTGCCCGACCTGCCCATCTTGCGAAACCTAGCTCACCTGACAGCACCGATCTACCATTTGTTTCGCATCGGAGTGTTCTATGTAATGATTGATACATGACGGACAATCGTGTGCAGCGCATCGCTGTGTTGGGGCTCGGCAAGGTCGGACTCTTGGCCGGACGTCTGCTGGTCGACTCAGGGTTCGAGGTCGTGGGAGTCGACCAGCGCGTACCGCTCGATGATGTCGACTCACTCGAGATGGAACTCGTGACGGGTGTCGACGTGGCATCAGACGATCTGACCGACCACCTCGAGTCCGTCGACGCGGTGCTGTCGTGCCTGCCATACCACCTGAACATCGACATCGCCGAGCGCGCGCACCGCGCTGGCATTCACTACTTCGACCTCACCGAAGACGTTCCGACGACCGAGCGGATCCGCGAGCTTGCGGCATCGTCGGAACGAGTGATGGCGCCGCAGTGTGGTCTGGCTCCAGGTTTCGTCGGGATCGTCGCTGCTGCGCAGATCGCAACCTTCGACCGCTGTCGTTCGGTTCGGATGCGCGTCGGTGCGCTTCCGCAAAACCCAACCGGGTTACTCGCCTACGCGTTCAACTGGTCGCCCGAAGGAGTCGTCAACGAGTACCTCAACGACTGCGAGGTGATCGAGGGCGGCGAGCGCAAGTGGGTGTCGCCGATGGAATGGCACGAGATCGTCCATGTCGCTGGCACACGCCTCGAGGCGTTCACCACCTCGGGCGGCCTCGGCACGATGTGCGAGACCTATCACGGCGTCGTCGAGAACTTGGACTACAAGACCATGCGCTATCCGGGACACATGGAGCTGATGAACTTCTTCTTCCACGAACTCCTGATGCGTGACCGACGCGAAGAAGCGGGACAGATCCTGACGAACGCCAAGCCGCCAGTTGACGACGATGTCGTGTACGTGCACGTTGCGGCCGAAGGCGATCGCGAGCAGCGGCTCGGGCGCGCCGAATTCGTCCGGAGCTATCGACCGAAGGTCGTCGGCGGAACTCGCTCGACCGCGATCGCATGGACGACTGCGTCATCGGTCGCCGCGGTGATCGAGATGGTTCGCGACGGTGCGCTCCCTGACAGCGGGTTCCTCAAGCAGGAAGACATCGGACTCGATGCGTTCCTCGCCACCACATCCGGATCCAACTTCCGCGACTGAGAACCAGACCGGGGTCGGCTTCAGGACTCGGACGCGACGTAGCTGAGTCGGAACTCGGCTGGTCGTCGTCGGGTGAGCTCGAGGCGGCCGCCATCGGATTCGGCGAGTCGCCGCGCGAGCGCCAGACCGC
>CALIOL010000246.1 GCA_938044705.1 uncultured Ilumatobacter sp.
GCGGCTCGAGCCGGAGGCGTCCTCCGAGCAGCGACGCGAGCACGACGAGTGCGACGACGACGACGAGTGCGACGACGTCCGCGGTGCGCTGACGTTCACCCCAGAACGCGATGCTCCCCAACGCATTCGCCGGGCTGGGCGAGCCCGCACCGAGTAGCGGGAGCAACCGCGTGTCACCACTCGTGTCGACGAAGGGTCTGTCCCATGCACTCACCGCAACGAGGATCTGCCCCAGGATCAATCCCCCCGAGAGCGCGGTTGCGAGCCACCGGGGGAGTCGAATGGCGTGAGCGACGACAGCTCCGCCGACGTAGAGCGCTGCGACGACCAATCCGAAGAGGGCACCGCTCGCGGCCCACGCTCCCCGAGAGGCGTCGAGTTCGCGAGCGACCAGTTGAGCCAGCGCGCCGAATCCGAGAGCGAGTGGGAACGCGACCGCTCGGAGTCTCTGGAGGATTGGGGAGAGCATCACCCGTCGTCGGTCGACGGGGGCGAGGAGCAGGTGGCGGACGTCGGCGGATTCGACCGAAATCGGTCCGCCCTCCGAGCCGTTTCGAAGCCCGATCCCCAGCGCCAACGCGGCGACGAGCCCCGCGATCGAAGGGCCTCGACTGAGGAATGCCACAACGGTCACGTCGTCGTCCAGCAGGCCCGAGACGTTGTCGGAGGCGACGACCAAGGCGATCAGCCCTGCGAGTGCGAACAGGTAGACCCGGTACAGCACGTCGAACCACTCGATGTCACCCAACCTGCGGTCGCGTCGGGCGCGGCGAAGGTCGCCCACCACCGATGCGTCGAGACCAAGCGCCATCGCGGGCGACGGTATCGCCTTGGCCGACCTGCTGCGGGCGTGGTCGGGCGTGTGTCACGACCAGCCCCGCTGCCATGCGGTGGCTCGAACGGGACGCCAGACTGGGGAGGTGATGTCTTTCCTCCGTCGCTCCGTCAGTTCGACCAACGACTCCGACCCGCCGATTCAACCCACCGGATGTCGCCTGCGCCGTGCGTCAGTCGTTGCGGTCGCGGCGTCGCTCGCATTGGTCGCATGTGGAAGTGCCGACGATGTCGTCTCGTCGGACGCCGAGGTCGACATCGAAGAAGGCGATGCCGTGCAAGACGCAGAGGTCTCGCCCGCCGATGATGCCGATGGCGTCGTCGAAGCCGAGCCCGCCGGGCTCCAGGAGTTCGGGCCGGTCGACGTCGATGGCGCATCGCTCGATCCCTACGACAGCTCGATCGACGACCTCTCGGTTGGCGTCGCGTCCCCGATCGTGAGCGGCGAGAGCTTCGACGGTACACCGATCGTGCTCGGAGCTCCGACGGCGAATCCCACGATGATCGTGTTTCTCGCTCACTGGTGCCCGCACTGCAACGACGAAGTCCCGGAACTGATCTCGCTCGACGAGGCCGGCCAGATCCCGGACGGGCTCGACGTGGTCGGCGTGAGCACCGCAGTCGTCGCCGACCGCGACAACTTCCCGCCGTCGCAGTGGATCGAAGACAGAGGCTGGCCGTGGCCGACCATGGCTGACGACGAGATCCAAACCGCGATCAGTGCATTCGGTGGGACGTCGTTCCCGTTCACGGTGATCGTCGACGCTGACGGAACGGTGCTCGCCCGGCGTGCCGGCCAGGCGACCGGTGACGAGACCGTCGCGTTCATCGAAGCCGCGCTCGCGAACGCGAGCTGAGCGAATCGGACCGCCCGTCGAGGATCGGTTCGAAAATGTGTCCCGAGGGGTAGCGAGCCCGGTCGTTAGCCTCGGCCCGATGACCGACACCGGGGAACGATCCAGCGAACCTACGGCGACGCCTACGAGCGGCGATCGCCGCCGCATCGGGTTCTTCGGTCCGTTCGGGACGTTCACACAGCAGGCGTTGCACACGATCGAGGCTCCCGACGGCGCAGAACACGTGCCGTACCGAACCGTGCCCGACGTGCTCGACGCGGTACAGAGCGGCGAGGTGGATGCGGGCTTCGTGCCGATCGAGAACTCGATCGAAGGCATGGTGAACTTCACACAGGACGCGTTGGCGTTCGACTACGACCTGATCATCACGAACGAGGTCGTCATCGACATCGAACACTGTCTGCTCGTCCAGCCTGGAGCATCACTCGACAACGTGACCACCCTGTTGTCGATCCCGGTGGCAACAGCCCAATGCCACCGCTACCTGCGCGAACGTCTCTCCGAGGTCGAGATCGTTCCGGCTTCGTCCACTGCTGACGCGGCTCGACGCGTCGCAGAGTCCGAGGACGCTGCGGTGGCAGCGCTCGCCCCGCGCGTCGCAGCAGAGGTCTATGGCCTGGACATCGCAGAGTCCGATGTGGCTGATCACGACGGCAACCAAACACGATTCGTCATGGTGGCCGCATCGGGAGTGGCCGCACCGACGGGCCACGACCGCACTGCCCTCGTCGTGTACCAGCGAGCTGATGAGCCTGGCAGCCTCATCGCGATCCTTCAGGAGTTCGCGGCGCGGCGGATCAACCTCTCGAACCTGTTCAGTCGACCCACCAAAGCCGGTGGACTCGGGGACTACTGCTTCATCATCTACGCCGAGGGCCACGTCGACGAGGAGTTGCTGGCCGACACGATGCGCTCACTCCATGCCAAGCAAGGAGGAGTGAAGTTCCTCGGGTCGTACCCAGCTGCGGGAGCAACCGCGGCCAGCGAACGTGAGCACGCCGGCGGTCGCTGGCGCGAGGCCGACGACTGGCTCGCAGGCATCCGCGGACGCATCGATCGCTCCTCGGCGCGCGGCTGAGCTTTCACTCGCACGTAACAGCACGGAACCCATGCACGGTTGACGTCGCCGTAGTTTCTCTGTGATGGACCTGAAGCTCGGCGGTAAGATCGCGCTGATCACCGGAGCGTCGATGGGGATCGGCGAGCACCTTGCCGAGACGTTCGCGGCGGAAGGCGTGCATCTGCGCCTCACCGCCCGCAGCATCGACAAGCTCGAGGCAGTGCGAGAGCGCATCGTGGCCGATCACGGTGTCGAGGTCACGCTGCACGCCGCCGATCTCGCCGAACCGGGAGCGTGCGATCAGCTCGCCGAAGCAGTCGGCGACGTCGACATCTTGATCAAC
>CALIOL010000247.1 GCA_938044705.1 uncultured Ilumatobacter sp.
GACAAGTCGTCGGACTCGGTCGTCGCAACGACCATGGCGATCGGCAAGAAGATCAAGAAGGTCAGCGTGATGGTCGGCGTGTGCCCAGGCTTCGTCGGCAACCGGATGCTGTTCATGCGCGGTGCCGAAGCCGAGCGGATGCTCATGGAAGGCGCCACCCCCGCTCAGATCGACAACGTGCTGTACGAGTTCGGGTTCCCGATGGGGCCGTTCTCGATGAGCGACCTCGCCGGCTTGGACATCGGCTGGAAGGAAGAGACCTCATCGTCGTCGACGATTCGCGAGATCCTGTGTGAGAACGGTCGTCGCGGCCAGAAGAACGGCATGGGCTACTACACCTACGACGCCGAGACTCGGGCCGCCACGCCCGACCCGGA
This sequence comes from uncultured Ilumatobacter sp., assembly GCA_938044705.1. Taxonomy (GTDB): domain Bacteria; phylum Actinomycetota; class Acidimicrobiia; order Acidimicrobiales; family Ilumatobacteraceae; genus Ilumatobacter_A. The sequence goes on from CALIOL010000247.1 coordinate 378, forward strand.
AGTCGAGCAGCTCATCAAGGACTTTGCGATCAAGAACGGTCACGAGCAGCGCGAGGTCACGGACCAGGAGATCCTCGAACGCTGTCTGTACCCGATGGTCAACGAAGGCGCGAAGATCCTCGAAGAGAAGATCGCGATCCGCGGCAGCGACATCGACGTGGTGTGGGTCAACGGCTACGGCTGGCCGGTGTACCGGGGTGGCCCGATGCACTGGGCGGACTCGGTCGGCCTCGCCGAGATCGTCGCAAAGATCCAGCAGTACAGCGAGTCGCTCGGTGGAAAGCACTGGGAAGTGAGCCCGCTGCTCGCGAAGCTCGCCGCCGAAGGTGCGCAGCTGCAGACGTTCACCAGCTAGACATTCCGGCGTGGCGGGCGCAGAGACGAACTCAACTCGGAGGCCGTCGGCAGGAGTCTCGCTGCTCGGCGACGTCATCGGGACCGTTGCCGTCGCGATCTACGGCATCACGACGGCGGTGTCGTTTGCGGCGCTGGTGTTCACGGGACCGGCGGCGGCCGGGTTGCCGCGAGGAGCGTCCACCTTCGTGCTGGCAACGGGAGTGTTCACCCTGTTTCTGGGTGTGCGCAGCCGATTCACGATGGTGTTCGGCATGGTGCAGGACACCGCAGCGATCGTGCTGGTGCCCGCCGTGGCGACGATTGCTGCAAGCTCGTCGGATGACGCCGTACGCGACGTCCTCGTCGTGCTCGGGTTGTCGTCGGTGTTGACTGGCCTCGCGATGTGGGGATTGGGTCACGCCCATCTGGCCAGCACGGCTCGATTCGTGCCGACCACGGTGGTGTCAGGGTTCCTGGGTGGAACGGGCTGGCTGTTGCTGAAAGGTGGCTTCGACGTCATGGCCGACACGTCGCTCGAGCTCGGTGACCTCGGCGACTTGTTCGGCACGGACCTCGCGAAGCTCTGGTTGCCAGGCGCCGTACTCGGCATCGTCATCGCAGTGATCCCGCTGCTCCCGCGCGTCTCGCCGGTGGTCGCAAGTGCCGTTGCAATCCTGATGACCGCCGGGTTCTTCGTCGTCGTCGCCGTGGCGTCCTCGATCAGCGCAGTCGAGGAAGGCGGATGGCTGGTCGGGCCGTTTCCCGAAGGAGGATCGATCGGCCTGATCGGGCCGGAATTGGTCGCCGCCGACTGGCCTGCGGTGGGTGAGACCGCCGGAACGATCGGCGTGGTGCTGCTGCTCTCGGTTCTCGGCGTGCTGCTGAACCTGTCGGGGCTGCAGGTGGTGACCCGCAGTCGCATCGACCTCGACCAGGAACTGAAGACTGCGGGCATCGCGAATCTCCTCGTGGCGCCGATCGGCGGCCTCGTCGGCTACCACGCGCTGGGCGACACGGTGCTGGCGACTCGTCTCGGACTTGCTCGTCGTGCGATCCCGATAGCGGTCGGATTGATCGCTGGCATCTTTGCCTTTGCCGGCGGCGAGCTCGTGGGGTATCTCCCGAGGTTCACCGCAGGCGGTTTGCTGATCGGTGCCGGGCTCGGACTGCTCATCGAGTGGGGTCGCGGACTTCGATCATCGGGCTGGTCCGATCGATTCGTCGGTGTACTGATCGTCGCGGTGATCGCATTCGTGGGAATTCTCGAAGGCATCGTCGTCGGGCTGCTGGCCGCCTGTCTGATGTTCGTCCTCCGATACAGCCGCATCGACCCGATCCGACTGGTGTCGACGGGAAGGGAGCGGCGCAGTGTCGTCGAACGGTCACCGCAGGACGACGCACGTCTTGATGATCTGGCCGACCGAATGGCTGTCTATGAGTTGCACGGGTCGCTCTTCTTCGGTTCCGTGAGTGGCGTTGCAGAGAAGGTCCGCAAACGTCTCGCTCATACCTCCTCGCCAATCGACGTGGTGATCGTCGACTTCGCTCGAGTCGCGGACATCGACTCGTCGGCCTTCGCAGTCCTCGCTGAGCTCGGCGATGACGCCAGCGCCGCCGGTACGAGGCTGATCTGGTCCGATCTGAGTTCCGCGGCGACGGCGGTACTGGTCCGTGCTGACACCGTCGACGACGGCGCGTTCGCTGACGATCTCGACGCCGCACTCGAACGCGGTGAAGATCTGCTGTTGGCCGCCGACATCGGAGGCCCGCCGGAAGATGATGCGCCGAACGAGCCGTATTCGGACTCGCTGCTGGACTGGTTCGTGCCGGAGTCACGCCGTCCGGGCGAGGTGATCGTCCGGGAAGGCGATGAGAGCGACGAGCTGTTCCTGGTTGTGACGGGTTCCGTTCACGTCTCGCGGACCGGTCGCGATGGTCGGGAGTTACGGCTGAGAACCTTGCGTGCCGGAGCCATCATCGGCGAGATCGGATTCCTCACAGGGGGCACCAGGACCGCCACGGTGACGGCGGAGACCGACGTGGAGGTGCGGGTGCTCACATCGAAGGCCCATCAACGTCTCAGAGCAGAGCAGCCGGACCTGGTCATCGAACTGTATGACCGTGTGCTCCGCAGCACTGCCGATCGAGCTGCTGCGATCCATCGCAGCCTCACGCAAGCGCTGCGCTGAGCGTGTTCTCGAGACTTACGAGGCGTCTGACATCGAGCGAACGTGAAGCGTGTCGCGAACCGCAGTGACGAGCGCAGCGACGAGCCAGCCCGCGCCCACCAGCTGCAAGACACCGACCGGAGCGATGAAGCCGGGTACGAGGAACAGCACCCCGATCATCGCCAATCCGAGGACACTCGGCCCGCGTCGATATCCCGGAGTGGTCAGGACGTCGAGCAGCGAAAGATCGGCCATCGGAGCAGTGTGCCAGCTCGGCGATTGCGAAGAACGAAACGCTGGAACACGATCTCGCGAACGTCGTCGACCCGTTCCCTGCTACACCAGCTGATGTGGCAGACGAACTTGCACCCGATCGCCATGTCTTTCGTGAACATCCCCTGCTCGGGACCGTCGTCGAGGTGGTCGTCGTCGGCGGATCGAGGGCCGGCGCTTCCTCGATCGCAGCATCGGTGTTCACCGACATCGATCGCCTCGAGCAGGTCTTCAGTGCATACCGTCGCGACAGCGAACTCAACGCGTGGAAGCGCGACGAAGTAGAGGTGGCTAGCCCCGACCTGTGCTCACTCATGACCCTCGCGCTCGAATGGCAACATCGATCCGCAGGCTCGTTCAACCCGCTCACCGGCGCGCTTTCAGCGCTGTGGAGCGAGGCCGAGCAGCTCGGCCGTCGTCCGGCTTCGGAGGAGCTCCTCGAGGCGGCGGCTCAGATCCGTCACCCGCGCTACGAGATCCGAGGCGGGGTCCCGGTGCGGACCGGCGACTGCACGCACCTGAATTTCAACGCCATCGCCAAAGGACTGATCGTGGATCGAGCGTTGGCGAGCGCTGACCTTCCCGAGCACGTGGCCTCGGTGCTGGTCAGCGCCGGAGGTGACCTCGCCCACCGAGGCGTCGAGGCTGTCTCTGTCGGCATCGAGAATCCTCTACGGCCCTTCGACAACGAACCGCCGATCTTCATGCTCGATGTGTGCCAGATGGGAGTCGCGACCAGCGGCGGAGCCCATCGTGGGTTTCGCATCGACGGGGAGCGATTCAGTCATGTGATCGACCCGCACACCGGCCAGCCGGTGACCTCCCAGGCGTCTGTCACGATCGTTGCACCGTCCGCCCTCCTCGCCGACGTCCTGGCGACGGTCGTCGGGGCGATGTCGCCCGAACAGGCCGTCGAACATGTCGAGGCGTTGCCCGATGCCGGCTGCCTGGTCGTCGACCGGTCGGGAGCGTTCTCTTCGGACTCGAGGTGGTCGCGCCTGGCAAAGCCGACGACCTGAATTCAGCGCTACCGCAATGCGACGGCGATCAGTCCAGCGGTGAGCGCCACGCCCACGCCCACCGCAACGAATGCCGAGCGCCGGCGCTTCCTCAAGAAGAACTGCATCACGAGACCGGTGACGGCGATGAGGATCAAGAAGACCGCGGTCGCATCGATCACCAACCGCCAGGTCGTTCCGGATTCGCTCCCCTGATGGAGGTCGGTGAGGGCGGCAACCCAACCCTCCTGTTCGACGCGGAGTTCGTAGGTCGCGTCCGCGACGTCGAAGAACAGG
>CALIOL010000248.1 GCA_938044705.1 uncultured Ilumatobacter sp.
TCGAAGTGGCGGTGACCGATGAACAGGCCCTCCTCGTAGCGCTGTTGAGGTGGTCCGTCGCCTTGCCGGTCTGGCTCGTGGTTCTCGAAGGCAGCGTGGTCCTCAAGACGCTTCGGGTAGGTGATCGGCAGTCGCCCACCCGGGTCGGCGCGTCCGAAGAGCACATCGACCATTGCCTCGGCCTGTTCCTGGCCTGCGAAGAAGGAGGTGAGCACGGCAGGCGCCGACGGACCGTGATCGTCGGAGGCCCAGTCCATGGTCACGGGCGAACCAGCGTTCACGACGACGACCGTGTTCGGGTTGGCCGCAGCGACGGCCGCAACCAGCTCGTCCTGCTCGCCGGGAAGGTCCATCACCTCTCGATCGAAGCCCTCCGTCTCCCACTCGTCATTGGTGCCGACCACCACGACGGCGACGTCGGCAGCTGCGGCAGCCGCAACGGCCTGGTCGAACAGGTCGTCAGGGTCCGGAGTCCGCACGCCGATGCGAAGTGCGGCGAAGCCGTTGCCGGCTGCGGTCTTCCACTTGACGGACAGTTCGATCGGAACGCCCGCAACACCGTCGATCACGGCGGTCGACTCTTCGCTGCCGTACCCGAAGAACTCGCGGGTGCGCGGGATCAACATGTCCGGATCGTCGACGACGACCACGGGCTCACCGCCCTCGGACGTCGCAGTCATCGTGACGGGACCGGTCGACACCACCCCGATCACATGAGGCCCGTCGACCTCTGGCACGAACGACCCGGTGACGCGTGCGCCGAACGCAACCGGGTCGACCTCGCCGGGCACCGTGCCGAAGAAGCGCAGCATCGTCGACGTCGAGGTCGTCTCGACGACCGACGGCGCATCCCAATCGGTTCCGTTGACGTATTCCAGTCGGACTCCGGGTTCACCGCTCGGCGTCCGCAACTGGGCGCTGCGTGCGATCGGCGTGAGCCGATCGATGCGGACGCCGGTGTGATGGCTGACCGAGATGTCGCTGGTCAGGTCGCCGAGCCGATCGCCGAGCGCGGTGAAGATCGTTCGGTGTCCGAACGGCGTCAGGCTCGCTGACCCGCCGCCCATCGACCGGTCGATGATTGCATTCGGTCCGATGACGGCGACCGAGGACAACGCCGTCGGGTCGAGCGGGAGCACAGGCCGGCTGAGCGCCGGAACGTGTTCGTTGCGAAGCAGCACGGTGCCGGCGATCGCGGCACGGCGAGTGAGTGCACGCTCGGTCGGATCGTCGACCGACTCTTCGAGTTCGTCGCAGCTGCGCTCGTCGGCGCGTGTCCGGTTCATCACGGTGAGCAGGTCGCGCACCAGCCCGTCGACGGTCTCCTCGGTCACGTCGCCACGCTCGACTGCGCCCACGAGTCGCTGGCCGTAGACCCGAGTGGGTCCGGGCATCTCGAGCGTCAGCCCGGCGTTGGCAGCCCCGACCGGCTCGTGAACCCCGAACCAGTCGGAGACCACGTAGCCGTCGAAGCCCCACTCGGTGCGCAAGATGTCCGTGAGCAGTCGGCGGCTCTCGGCTGCGAAGTCGCCACCGACGCGGTTGTAGGCGCTCATGATCCCCCAGGCGCCGCCCTCCTTCACCGCTCGCTCGAACGGTCGGAGGTACAACTCACGGAGTGGACGCTCGTCGACCTCGACGTTGACCGTCATCCGGTCGATCTCGGTGTCGTTGCACACGAAGTGCTTCACCGTGACCGCGACCTCATGGGCCTGCACGGCTCGCACGTAAGCGGCTGCGAGCGCGCCGGACAGCTCCGGGTCCTCGCTGTAGCACTCGAAGGTGCGACCTCCGACCGGGGTGCGGTGCAGATTGACCGTCGGCCCGAGCAGCACGTGTGCCCGCTTGCGCCGCGCTTCTTTGCCGAGCAGGTCGCCGATCTCGGCGATGAGCTGAGGGTCCCACGATGCGCCCAGCGTGATGCCCGCCGGCACGGCGACACCGGGCGTGCCGGAGCTGCCGTGGCCTTCGCCGCGAATGCCGGTGGGGCCGTCGCTCATCTTCAGTTGGGGAACCCCGGCTTCGGGAAGGGCATGCGTGCGCCAGTTGGTCTCGCCGCCGACCAGTCGGCATTTGTCGTCGAGAGAGAGCGTGCTCAGTACGGCATCGATGTCGATCACGCCGCTGAGTCTCGCAGGTCCCGGTTCGCTCCGGCCCGGTCGATCGCCCGCACGGCCAGGGAGGCCAGGCTCAAGTCCAACTTTCGTCTGTCCGATAGTCAATAGGTGGAAATGGTTCGCGAAGACGTGAAGAGACTGGGCGCGGCCGCGTCTCCTCTGACGACGATCGAACCTCCTTGCGACCTGTTGACTGACGACGATCGACTCCTGCTGCTCGAGGCACTTCCTGCCGCAGTCCTGTTGATCGACGGCGAGGCCATCGTCCGCTTCGCCAACCGGTCTGCGTCCGACATGCTGGGCCTCGACCGAGCCGCGATTCACGGGCGTGGGGTGCTCGATTTCGTCCTTCCCGATGACGTCGAGTTCGCTGCGCAGCTCCTGGTTGCTGGTACCAACTACGCAGGCTTGACCATGGGGCCGAGTCGGTTGCGTTACGTCGCTTCGAACGGCGACGCGCATTGGACGCAAGTGTGGGCGAGTACGACTCCTTCGGATCTCGGTGTCGACGGATTCATCCTGACCCTCACGAGTGAGTCGGTGCGTGACGTTCTCGCGACGGCAGTGAGCTCGCTCGCCACGCACGACGAACTCGACGGAACGCTCGCAGCGGTCCAGATGTCTGCGCGTGCCATGCCGTTGTGTGGACGTGGCGCGATCCTCGTTGCAGAACGGGCCCATGACACCGACGCCACGACATTGCGCTCGATCGGGGACTGGCCGCTCGGCGAGGCCGCGATCGATGCTGCTGGGTCGCCGTGGCGAGAGGCGCTCGTCGACGGAACGAATGCTGATGTGGACGATGTGGCGACCGCAGTGAGCCTCGCTCCTGCGCTTCGCGATGTGCTGCTCGCGGCCGGGGTCACCTCGCTCTTCGTTCGCTTGATCACCGACGACTCCGGCGCCGCGGTCGGCGTGTACGTCGTGTTCCGTGACGACACCGGGCCGGCGAGCATGAATCAGGCGGAACACCTGAACGATGCGGTCTCGCTGGCCGCGCTTGCGTTCGCGCAGAGCAACCGCCGGGCCGAGTTGGAGACCGCAGCACGGCGCGATGCGCTGACCGGCGTGCCGAATCGCGCCGCCTTCATCGAACGCGTCGAGGGTGAACGTCGAGCGGTCGACGTGCTGTTCGTCGACCTTGATCGTTTCAAAGAAGTCAACGACACGTTCGGTCACCAGATCGGCGACATGGTCGTGGTCGACGCTGCGCGCCGCATCGTCGCCGCGGTCCGACGCGAGGACGTGGTCTATCGGATCGGCGGCGACGAGTTCGTCGTCGTGTGCGAAGCAATGGTCGACGACGCCGAACGAGCCGTGATGGCCGAGCGTCTCGTGGCCGAATTGATGCTTCCGTTCGACGTCGGCGAGCACCAAGTGAACATCAGTGCGACCGTCGGAATCGCCTGCGGCGGAGGTCGAACGCTCGGCGCGACGGTGCATGCCGCCGACTCGGCGCTCTACGACGCCAAGGCGCTCGGTCGCGCTGGCTGGGTCCACGCTCCGCCGGTGGCCTAGCGACTCACCGCGCGAATCGAACCGACGGTGTCGCGCGAACCGCGCGTATCGACCACTCAGCGCGCGAGGTTCTCTAACATCGGCGGCCATGTCCGACACCTCTCCCGTGATTGCTTCCGGCAACGTCGCCGTCATCACTGGTGGCGCAAGCGGGATCGGACTCGCTGTCGCGGAGCGTCTCATCGAGCGCGGAATGAGCGTTGCGCTCGCCGACATCGACGAAGCGAAGCTGCGCAACGTCGTGGCTCGGCTGACCGAAGCCGGAGCCGACGTCACCGGGGTCGTGTGTGACACGGCATCCGCGGCCTCCGTGACCGACCTCGCAGAGGCCGTACTCGAGCGGTTCGGTGCCGCACACCTGTTGTTCAACAACGCGGGCATCGCCGGCGTGGGCGATGCGTGGAACGGTCCGATCGATCTCTGGGACCGAGTGATCGACATCAACCTCTACGGCGTGGTGCACGGCATCAGAGCATTCCTGCCCGTCATGACCGAACAGGGCGTGGGTCACATCGTCAACACCGCATCGATGGCCGGGCTGATGGCGCTTCCGGGAGCGGCGCCGTACAACGCGACCAAGCACGCAGTCGTCGCGATCAGCGAATCGCTGTACCTCGAACTCGGCGCGACGGAGTCGCCCGTCGGCATCAGCGTGCTCTGCCCCGGCTTCGTCAAGACCGACCTCATGGAGCACGAGCCCGATGAAGTGGCGAGCCCCATCGGTGCGCTGATCGGTGAGATGCTGACATCCGGGGTCGAAACCGGCATCCCGGCGAGCGACGTGGCCGATCAAGTCGTCGGCGCGGTCGACACCGAACAATTCTGGATCCTCACTCACGAGGAGATGCGGGCACGACCCGTCGAGCGGATGGAGCGGGCCGCCACACAGACCAACCCGCCACTGTTGGGAGCAGAATAATGGGTACCTCGACCTCGGCGTTCGGCGCCGGCAAACGCGAGTCGCACGACGCGACCGACTTCTACGCTCGGTTCGCGCCACCACAGATCAGCGACGACGACACGCTCGGCGAGCGCGGCGACGTCGACGTGATCCACGTCGGCGACGCACGCGACATGTCGCTGGTACCGGATGCCTCGGTCGCCCTCGTGGTGACGTCGCCTCCCTACTTTGCGGGCAAGGAGTACGAGACAGCGCTCGGTGAGGGCCACGTGCCTGCCGACTACATCGAGTACCTCGAAATGCTCCGCGACATCTTCCGAGAGTCGGTGCGCGTCCTCGAGCCCGGGGGCCGAATCGTCGTCAACGTCGCGAACCTCGGCCGCAAGCCGTATCGAAATCTCGCCGCGGACGTCACGACCATCTTGCAGGACGACCTGAGAATGCTGCTGCGCGGCGACGTCGTGTGGCAGAAGCAGCGCGGCGCGAGCGGCTCGTGTGCATGGGGCTCGTATCAATCACCGGCGAACCCCGTGTTGCGTGACACGACCGAGCGGCTGATCATCGCGAGCAAAGGGCGGTTCGATCGCGTCGGTCGCGGTGGTGACGGACGTGGCGTCGACGGCCTCGAAGGGTCACCGACGATTCCGGGCGACGAATTCATGGAAGCAACCCTCGACGTGTGGGAGATCCCGGCCGAGTCGGCGACCCGCGTCGGCCACCCGGCTCCGTTCCCCGTTGCGCTGGTCGAGCGTTGCCTCCATCTGTTCACCTACGACGGCGACGTCGTGCTCGACCCGTTCATGGGCTCCGGCACGACGGGCGTCGCCGCAAAGCGCACGGGTCGTCACTACGTCGGCTACGACACCGATGGTGACTACGTCCGTGCCGCCAACGAGCGCATTGCCTCACTCGCTCCGACCGGCCTTCCCGACCGACGCACCGTCAAGGAAATGGCTCGCACGCTGCTCGCCGAGTGCGGGTTCGAGACCCTGCAGGACAATGCACGCATCGCGCCAGGGGTCACCGTCAGCGTCCGCGCGACGCGTGCCGACGACGTCTCCCAGGTCTTCGAGTTCGGCGGCGTGAACACGCCGTCGCGCCCGGGCATGAATCGGATCGAGACCGTGTGGAAGACCATCGCGAAGGCGGCGGTCTTGCGCGAATCGACCGTGGACGGAGTCGCCGGTCAATCGCTCATCGTGCTCACGGCGGGGACCGCACGCGGAGGTCCGCTCGCCGCGGTCACCGGACCCGGCAAGCCAATCGCTGCGGTGATCGACATGACGCTGGACGATGCTGCCGAGCGGCTCGACGCAGCCGTCGCATCGCTGAGCGGCTGACACTCGCGCGACCAGTGTGAGAGCGTGAGGGTCTCATGAGCGACGGACTCTCCCCGACCGACCGGCGGGCACTGACCGCGGTCGCTGTCCAGTTCTTCGTGAACGGAATGCTGTTCGCATCGTTCGTGCCGAGGCTGCCCGAGATTCGAGACACCGTCGACGTCGACAACGAAATCCTCGGCCGGCTCCTCGCCGTCGGAGCGCTCTCGGGCGTCCTCGGGAGCCTCGTCGTCGGCAGACTCGTCGAGCGATTCGGCACCCGGAAGCTGCTGATCACGGCCGGGATTCTGCTGTGCTCGTCGCTGTCGATCATCGGCGTGGCAACGATCCCCGCTGTGCTCGTGATCGGACTCGCGGCGATGTCGGTCTTCGATGTCCTGGTCGACACTGCGATGAACCTGCAGGGCTCGTGGATCAGCGGTCGGCGCAACGCCCCGGTCATGAACCGGTTGCACGGGTTGTGGAGCCTCGGCACCGTCGTCGGTGGCGTCGGCGCGGCACAACTCGCCGGTCTCGGGGTGTCGCTGCGCGTGCATCTGTTCGCCGTGACACTGATCCTGCTCGTCGTGGTGATCTTCGTCGGCACGAATCTGCTTCGGACCGACGAGCACGTGGAATCCCCGTCCGTGGCGCCGCCATCGAGCGGGACGCCAGGGGTTCGCACATCGTTCGCTCGCCGTTGGCTCAGCGGACCGCTCCTCCTCTTCGCAGTCGTCGGAGCGTGTTCGATCGCCATGGAACTGACGTCGAGTGATTGGGCGGCGTTCCGGTTGAGCGACGACTTCGGGGCATCGGCGGCTGTCGCTGGCCTCGGGTACGTCGCCTTCACGAGCGGGATGACGGCCGGGCGCTTCGGCGGCGATTCGATGATCGTGCGGTTCGGCCCCCAGCGCGTCGCCGATTGGGGTATCGCGATCACGGTGGTGGGCTTGGCCGTCGCAGCATTCGTTCCCAACCAGTGGGTCGTGCTGGTCGGCTACCTTGCTGCCGGCCTGGGCGTCGCAACGCAGTTTCCGAAGCTCTACGACGACGCCGCAAAGCACCCCGGCCGGCCCGGTGCCGGGTTGGGTGCGCTGACCGGCGGTTCTCGTGTCGCACTCCTCTTCACGCCGCTCGTCGTCGGAACCCTTGCGAATTCGCGGCTCTCGGTCGGCGCGGCAACTGCCGCGTTGACCCTGCCAGCGGCACTGCTCTTCTTCGTGATCTCTCGCCGAACAGCGAGAGCGCTGCAGGGCTGAACTCAGCTTGGTCGTCGTGCACCAACACTGAATACGACACCGCGACTGCCAGATCAGCGGTAGGGTCGGGCGCAACAACTTGGTGGTACAACGCCCGCTTCGCATCGTCGAGATGCCGTTGGGGCAAAAGCTCTGGAGTCGATCTTGGCGGATGAACGAAGCAGCAGTGACGGTGACTTCGTCGATCGTTTTCCGAACTACGACGACGCGATCGATGTCGAGCAGATCACGCCCGACGAGGCGTCGTCCCGGTTCTTCTCGGACTTCGTCGAGCGTCACCGACCCTGTGTGATTCGAGAAGCGGTCAGTCACTGGCCTGCGACGAAGCGCTGGCAACCCGACTTCCTTCGGGACCGAGTGGGAGCCCTGACCGTCGGGGCGAGTGGTCTCGGTGTGGTCGATGAGCCGGTCGTCGAGTTCAGTCTGGCTCGCCTGACCCGGTCGCCGAGCCACATGACGTTCGGCGAGTTCCTCGACCAGGTCGACGAGCCGTCGCGGCGTCGCGTGCAGATCTACTCCGAACACCTGCACGCACTCGAGCCGCTGCGACAAGACCTGGGTTCATTCGATTTCCTCGACCGATCTGCGCTGCCATCACGCTTCTACGGAGACCGCTTCTTCATCTCCAAGCGTGGCTACACCGACTGGCACGTGCATTTCGGCGACGAAACGCTGACTGCGCAGCTCACCGGCCGCAAGGAATTACTGCTGTTGCCGCCGGACAACGCCACCTTCTCGACCATGCTCGCAATGGCTCGGCGAGGCGTCTGGAAGGCGCCCAGAGCAACGTGGTCGAGCGATTTCGCAGCGCTCATTCCGTACCGGGTCGTGCTCGAACCCGGAGATGCCGTGTACATCCCGATGCACTGGTGGCACGCCGCCGAGGCCCTCGATGGCGACCTCAATGTCACCTTGGCTCAGGTCTTCGGGAGTCCGTCACGTTGGCTTGCTGATGTTCGACTCAAGAACGTGTGGTTCTCGCTCGCGCAATGTTCGATGTCGTCGGTCTCCGACGCGATCTCATATCGACAGGTTCGGCCACTCACGCGATTCGCTCGACTGTCCTGGATGACTGCTCGCGGCGCCCGCGCGGCACGTGCTGCGAACGGGCTCGCACCAGGCGGTTCCGCGTATTGGGGGATCGGTACGGATCGAACAAATGAGGGGACGGCACATGTGGCGGAACCTCGGTCGCCTGCTGGGGTCGGTGTCGCCAGGAGGTGACCCTCGTCGTCCTGCCTTGCCTTTCTGGGCCGGAACGAGCAAGATTAGAACACTGTTCGAATGCCGGGCAGCGAACCAGTTCCACAGCAGGAGACCGACGACACGATGCAGATCCACCTCGATGCCGAGAAGTGCCAGGGGCACAATCGTTGCTATGCCCTCGCTCCCGAACTGTTCGACGTGGATGACTACGGCCAAGCGGTGTTGATGGAAGAGGGCGACGTGCCCGACGGCTTGAAAGACAAGGCGCGGCTTGCCGCTGCCAACTGCCCCGAGTACGCCATCACCCTCACGGGCGACTGAGAGGACCGATCATGACTGACACACTCGACCCGCAACCCAGCACCGAGACGATCCCCGAAGATGCTCCGGCTCCTTCGGAGTTCGGCATGCGCGACTCGATCATCGGCGACTCGCCCGAAGGCACCGACGTCTGGCAGCGCGTTCCGTACAACGCCGACGACTACGGCCCGGTGAGCGACTTCGCCACCGACTTCGACCACGCCGACAAGGACTACAACCCCAATGCTCCCAAGGTGTGGAAGCAGTTGCGAGATGACGGGTGCCCCGTCGCCCACTCCGACCGCTACGGCGGCATGTGGATCCCCATCACGCACGAGGCCGTCCACGACGTGGCCTACGACACCGACAACTTCACCAGCCGCTCGGTCGTCGTCGCCGTCGGTCGGCCCGGCGACCTTGCGATGCCTGCACCGATCGGTGCGGTCCCGCCGATCTCCAGCGACCCGCCCTTCCATGGCAAGGCTCGCCGCATGTTGTTGCCGCCGTTCGCTCCCAAGCAGATCGAACCCTGGGAGGACGAGGTGCGCATTCTCTGCCGCCGCCTTCTCGACCAGATGGGGGAGATCACGCCCGGGGAATCCGTAGTCGACGCAGCAGTGCAGTACGCGCAGCACATTCCGGTGAACGTGATCGGGCGCATGCTCGGTTTCCCCGAAGAGGACGAAGCACTGTTCCGCGAGTTCGTCCACGTGGCCCTCGAGACCATCGCTCAGGAGCCAGGCACGAGAGGCGGCATCGACGACCTCGGCAAGTACATCCGGGCGCAGATCGAAGATCATCGCGAGAACCCGCGCGACGACCTGACGAGCTATCTGATGAACATGGAATTGGATGGCGAGAAGCTCTCCGATGACATCGTCGGTGGTTCCATCATCTTGTTGCTGGTCGCCGGGATCGACACCACGTGGTCGGCGATCGGGTCCTCGCTCTGGCATCTGGCGCAGTCACCGGGTGATCGTCAGCGTCTCGCTGACGACCCTGAAGTGATGACGTTCGCCATCGAGGAATTCCTCCGTGCGTATGCGCCGGTCACCATGGCTCGGATGGTCGCGAAGGACAACGAATTCCACGGCTGTCCGATGAAGAAGGACGACTGGGTCCTCCTTCCGTTCCCCGCCGCCAACCGGGATCCCAAGCAGTTCGAAGATGCCGACTCGTTCATCATCGACCGCGAAATCAACCGGCACTCGGCGTTCGGCCTCGGCATCCACCGTTGCCTCGGGTCGAACCTCGCGAGGCTCGAACTCAAGGTTGCGATCGAAGAGTTCATCGCACGCTTCCCGAACTTCGAACTCGCCGGAGATGTCACCTGGTCCGTGGGTCAGATCCGGGGTCCGCGAGTGCTCCCGGTGAGGATTCTCGCCGACTGACGCGTTGCTTGCTGCTCGGTCCAACGTGTCACAATTGCTGCGATGACGGCTCGTGAACGGTGGGCTGAGCAGCTTGCCGACTGGGCGATCCCGCAGCACATCCTGGAACAGGCGCCGCGCTCGCCGTACTCGCACGACACGGCGACGTTCGCGGTCGACGACACGCTCGACCGCACGGTGCTCGCTGCGGAGGTTGCGCGCTCGGTCTTGCCTGCTGCAGGTGGGTCGGTGCTCGACATCGGTTGCGGTGGCGGCCGAGCTGCGATGTCACTCGTGCCGCCCGCGGAACGGGTGATCGGCGTCGACCAGGATGCGGCGATGCTCGCCGCGTTCACCGCTGCGGCCGCTGACGTCGGCGTCCGATCGATGACGATCCAAGGGCAATGGCCCGATGTCGTGCTCGACGCTCCGGTCGCCGACGTCGTCGTGTGTCACCACGTGGCCTACAACGTCGCAGAGATCGAGCCATTCATCGGCGCGTTGACCGGCCGCGCTCGTCTGGCCGTCGTGATGGTCTTGCCGACCCGGCACCCGCAGTCGGCCTGGAACAATGCTTGGCGCCGATTCTGGGACGTCGAGCGCCCCGACGGCCCGACGTCGGATGACTTCGCGGCCGTGCTGAGCGAGATGGGCCTCGACGCCGAGCGTTGGGAGATGCCGCGCCCGCCGCTCGCTCGCAGCGCGGCGGATCCAGCGAGTCGGGTGCCGTCGACGCTTCGCCGGCTGTGTCTGCCCGACGATCGGGCGGACGACGTCGCGGGCTTCCTCGAACTCCACGAGCCCGACTGGGCAACCGTCCACTCGGTGTTCCGGTGGCCGGGTGACGCCGGTTGATGTGGCCTTCGTGAGCTTGCTCCGTATCGTCGCGCTGTGATCTGTGTCGACGTCTCGGGCGTTCACCTCGCTCAGCCCGACAAAGTGCTGTTCGACGACCTCGATGTGACGGTCTCGCGCGGCGACCGAGTCGCGGTCGTCGGCGTGAACGGTTCGGGCAAGACGACGCTGCTGCGGATCCTCACCGGCGCGCTCCAGCCTGACAGCGGCGACGTGCGCTTCGGCCGCGGCGCCCGGATCACGATGCTCGAGCAGGATCCGGTGCTGCCCGCCGGGACCGTCGAGGAGTATCTGGGAGACGGCTGGGAAGTCGCCGCCGTCGCCACGTCGCTCGGGGTGCAGCCCCTCTTCGGTCGGCGGACCGACGAACTGTCGGGTGGCCAGGCCAAGCGCGTCGCTCTGGCGAAGATGTTGGCGGACAACTCGGGCACCGGAGACGCCGAGAACGCCCACGACATGATCGTGTTGGACGAGCCGACGAACCACTTGGATCTCGAGGCGATCGAATGGCTCGAAGCACGACTGGTGTCGATGTCGGCAGCGCTGGTGCTCGTCACGCACGACCGCCATGCGCTCGATCGGCTCACCACGCGGGTCGGTCCGAGCAAGGTGGTCGAACTCGATCACGGGCGTTCGTTCGTTCACCAAGCAGAAGCGGGCTCGAGTGCCTATGCGACCTACCTCGATGCCCGCGCCGAACGGATCGAACGCGAGGCGCAAGAAGAGTCGACCCGCAAGATCCTCGCTCGCAAGGAACTTGCGTGGCTGCGGCGAGGAGCACCCGCCCGCACCGCGAAGCCCAAGGCGCGTCTACGAACAGCGAACGAGATCGTCTCGGGTGGACCACGCGACCTCGGAGTGCGTGCCAACGACCTCGAACTGGGTGCTGGCACCACTCGACTCGGCAACCAGGTCGTGGAGCTGATCGACGTCGGGCAGCAGTTCGAGAACCCGGGCGGCGAACCGACGACCATCTTTCAGAGTGTGGACCTCGTCATCGAGCCCGGCGCTCGACTCGCCGTCGTCGGGCCGAACGGATCCGGCAAGACCACACTGCTCGACATCATCGCCGGCCGCCGAGCTCCGGCGATCGGTGAGATCCGTACCGGGAAGACCGTGGTGCCCGGGTACGCCGACCAGCACTCGGCGTCGCTCGACCCGAACATGACCGTGCGCAAGATGGTCGCTGGACCGCTGCGCGAACCGGACCACGAAGACAAAGCGCTGCTCGAGAAGTTCTGGTTCGACTCGACGGCGCAGTACGCGCCCGTGCGGATGCTGTCCGGCGGCGAGAAGCGACGACTCCAACTCGTGATGGTCCTCGCGAGCCAACCCAATCTGCTGCTGCTCGACGAGCCGACGAACGACCTCGACCTCGACACGTTGCGCTCGTTGGAGGAGTTCCTCGACGACTGGCCCGGCGCTCTCGTCGTCGCGAGCCACGACCGTGCCTTCCTCGACCGGGTTGCCGACCACGTGCTCGCGATCGAGCCAGGCGGTTCGATGCGACGCGTGCCCGGCGGTGTCCGCGGCTGGCTCGACGAGCGAGCGGCGACGGGCGGGGCAGCCCGCTCGGGTGCTCCTGCAAGACCCAAGGCAAAGAAGCCGGCAGGGGCAACGGGCAAACCCAAGGCAGCGCGGACAGGCCCGAGCCCGTCAACCATCGGTCGCCGCCTACGCGAGACCGAACAGGCCATGGTCAAAGCTCAAAAGCGCGTCGACTCGCTCAACGACGAGCTCGCGGCCGCGACCGATCACGCGATACTCGCGGACCGAGGTGCCGTGCTCGCAGAGGCGCAAGGTGAACTCGACGAGTTGGAAGCCGCGTGGCTCGAACTCGCCGAACAGGCCGAGACCTGAGGCGGTTGCAGTTCGTGTCCCGGTGCGGCTCGGTGCACCGTGTGGGTCGCTACGTTCGAGGTATGAATCGTCGAGCCCTCATGGTGATCGCTGTCGCTGTCGTTGTCGTGTCGGCGACCGCGTGCTCGGGCTCCGACGACGACTCGGGCGAGACGGAAGGCGCAGTGTCGGCCGCGACCGAACCGGACGCAGACGCAAGCGCCGAGCCAACCGATGCAGACTTCTGCGCAGCCATCACGGCGATCCAAACGGCCGAGTTCGAGTTGGAGGAGACCTTCGGTACCGAAGCTCGTGCCCTATTCACCGATGTCCAGACGGCCGCGCCCGACGAGATCGCCGATGACGTCGCAACCGTGATCGCCACGCTCGACGCCATCGCGGAGATCGGGATCTCGGCCGACGAGAACGATCCAGAAGCCGTCGATGAGGCCTTCGAGATCTTGCTCGATCCCGAGTTCACGGAAGCGAACGAGAACCTCGAGGCGTACACCTCCCAGGTGTGCGGCATCGACCTCGGTGCAGAGTCGGAGGATGAGATCGGACTCGACGAACTGGACGATTTCGACGCCTGACACCCGAGCGTC
>CALIOL010000249.1 GCA_938044705.1 uncultured Ilumatobacter sp.
GGTTCGGTTGCGGTCGTAGGTCGGGCGGGACCCGGAGCCGTAGCGACGCAGGGCGCCGTCGGGTCCGGAGGCATTGGGTCGGATGAAGATCCAGTTCTGCCAGGCGCTGAGCCGGGAGAAGATCTTGGTGGCCATGGTCTCAGGGCCGGCGAAACGGTAGTTGGCCTCCATGCCGGTCAGTGCGTCGGGCGAGTAGCTGGCGCGTTCTTCGACGGCGAGCCGCACTTCGTCGTCCCAATCGAGATCATCGGGGGCGAACGTGACCAGGCCCAGCTCGAATGCCTTGGCGGCGACGATGGATGACCCGATTGCTCCGCTGGCGACAGCCAACGCCTCGGGATCACCCCAGAAGCGGGACTGCAGTCGGGTGAGGCCGTTAGCCATCGGCATCGGCCCGGCGCTCACGGCGGTGAGTTGGACCTCGGCGGCGGGCAGCGGGTCATCATCGTCTTCGAAGATGCCGTCGAGCATGTAGCTGCGGTCGGCGGCGAGCGCGAGTTCGGCAAGCACACCGGCGAAACATGAACCGGGGTCGATCACTGCGAAGAGCGTGCGAGCGGTCAGGTCCAGGCGGGACAGCACACGTTTCCACAGCAGCGAGGTCTCACGTTGCGCATGGCCGACCGGGTTGGCGAGCACGTCGTCATGGACGAGCACGTCGGCGGCATCGCCGCGAGTGTGCAGCGTCATGGTGCCGAGCAGCGGCTCGTTGAAGCGCAGGTGGCAGAGCAGGTCGTCGAGTTCGCGAGCCGCTGCGAGCGGCCAGCGGGCGTCCGAGTTCGCCGTAACGGTGATGGCGACGGTTGCTGCGTCGCGATCGAGCGTCGCCGTGACGAACTCGTAGGTGATCTCCTGGTCGGTGATGGTCCGGTCCAGTGAGGTCAACGTCACCGGCGCGGCGGATGGATCGCGATCCGAGGTGGCGGCGAGGTCGTTGGCACGGGTGGTGACCGCGTTGTCGAACGTCGAGGGTGGTGCGACCTCGTCGACCAGCTTCCACGTGACTGCGTCTGCACCCTGGACGCCTTCCGACTTCGTCGCGAAGACGTCGGCATGATCACGTCGCACGTGGCGCTTGTCGGTCAGGCGGGTGAGCCCACCGGTGCCCGGCAGCACACCGAGGAGCGGCACCTCGGGCAACGACACGGCGCTGGCGCGGTCGTCGATCAGCAGCAGGTGGTCGCACGCCATGGCCAGCTCGTAGCCACCGCCCGAGCAGGCTCCGTTGATTGCAGCGAGGAAACGGAGGCCCGACTCGGCGGAGGCCTCTTCGATCTCGAGGCGGGTCTCGTTGGTGAACTTGCAGAAGTTGACCTTGTGAGCGTGAGTCGCTGCGGCAAGCATGCGGATGTTCGCACCGGCGCAGAACACACCCTCGATCGCGCTGTCGATGACCACGCACCGGACTTCCGGATGTTCGAATCGAATGCGCCGGACAGCATCGGCGAGTTCGACGTCGACGCCGATGTCGTAACTGTTCAGCTTGAGTTCGTAGTCGCCGAGCAGACCGCCCGCGGTGTCCACATTCATCGACAAGCGCGCCGTCGCGCCGTCGAAGGTGAGTGTCCAGTGCCGGTACTCGTCGGGGTGTCGTTCGAAAGTGATCATGGCTCGCTCTTGATTCGTGGAGATCGTCGCTCTACGATATTCCTCGGTTCACCAACTATGCCTGAACAAACTGTAGAACGTCAAGTCCCCAACAGCCAGACTTTGGCACCGGTCTTCGGTGCGACGCACGACGGGCGGACGAGCGTCGAGTCAGCTCGAGGCCTCCTCATCACCGTGCTCGGCGAGTTCGTTCGCCCTCACGGCCCGGCCCTGACGCAGACACTGCTCGAGCTGATGGAAGCGCTCGGCGTGCAACCCAAGGCGACGCGCCAGTCACTCGCGCGGCTGGCGGACAACGGATGGCTCGAGCGCACCAAAGAAGGCCGGCGGACCCGGTGGCATCTCACCTCGATGAGTCGCACGCTTCTCGAATCCGGCGCGGCACGCATTTACGGATTCGGGCAGACCCCCAGGGCATGGGATGGTCGATGGTCACTGCTGCTGGCCAGCCTTCCCGACGGCCATCCCACGTCACGGCACCGTCTCAAGACACGCCTTGGTTGGGCCGGGTACGCGTCGTTCGAGCAGGGAGCGTGGATCTCACCCTGGACCGATCACGAGGAAGCGGCAGTCGGTGTCGTGAACGACCTGGGCATCGACGCCGCAACGTCGTTCATTGCCGAGCTGGGTCAGCTCGGCGACGGTCGAGTGATCGCGAACCGAGCGTGGAATCTCGAAGCCGTCGACAACGAGTACCGCGAGTTCATCGCAGCGGCACCGAGGCCGGGCACGACCAGCGGCGTCGAGTTTGCTCGCCAGCTCACCCTGCTCGTGCACCGTTGGCGAAGGTTCCCGTTCCTCGACCCCGAGCTCCCCACCGAGCTCCTGCCAGACGGTTGGCTCGGTGCGCGAGCCGCCGAGCTGTTTGCCGACACCCGAGCCGAACTCATCGACGCGTCCGCCGCCTGGTGGTCCGCGTCAGAAGCACGATTCAGCATCTGAAAGGCTGACGAACCATGCAGGCATCCACCGACGACCGAGCGTTCAACCTGAGTACGTGGCTGGTCGATCGTCATGTCACCGAAGGCCGCGGCGACGTCGTTGCTGTCCGCACCGGTGGACGGTCACACACGTACGCCGACGTGCGCGAGCAGGTCGAGCGAGTGGCAACCGGGTTGCGCGCCCTGGGCGTGCGGCCCGAGGAACGCGTGGCGATGGCGATGCTCGACTCGATGGAGTTCGTTGCCACGTTCCTCGGCGCGATGAAAATCGGAGCGATCCCGGTGCTCACGAACCCGCTGTTGCCTGGGCGCGACCTCGGCGTGATCATCGCGGACTCGCGAGCTCGGGTGCTGGTGATCTCCCAGGAGCGAATCGCGTCGCTCGACGAGATTCGAGCGGGGGCACCCGAGGTCACCGACGTGGTCTCGACCGAGGCGTGGGACGCCTTCACCGCTGACGGCAACGACGGTGCGCCGTACGACACCTGGTTCGACTCGCCGGGATTCTGGCTGTGCACGTCGGGGACCACCGGCAGACCGAAGCTCGCGATGCACACACACGGCGACGTGAAGGCGACCTACGACACCTACGCGACGCAGGTCTTGGGGATCACCGCGGAGGACCGCTGCTTCTCGGTCGGCCCGATGTTCCACGCGTATGGACTCGGCAACTCGCTCACCTTCCCGTTCGCCGCTGGCGCATCAACGGTCTTGGAGCCGACGCGTCCACCGACACCACAGTTGGTCGCCGACATCGTGACCACCGAGCAACCGACCCTGTTCTTCTGCATCCCGACGTTCCTCGCTGCGCTCACCAACTCCGAGCTTCCGGACGACACGTTTGCGTCGGTGCGCTACGGCGTGTCCGCCGCCGAGTCGCTGCCCGCCGAGACGTTCACTCGATTTCTCGAGCGCTTCGGCGTCACCATTCTCGACGGCATCGGCTCGACCGAGTTGCTCCACATCTTCGTGTCGAACCGTCCTGACGCACACCGGCCAGGAACGAGCGGGCTCCCCGTGCCGGGCTACGACGCACGCATCGTCGACCCAGACGGCAACGACGTCGCAGATGACGAGCCCGGCCAGCTCATGATGCGCGGCGAATCGTCTGCGTCTGGCTATTGGTGCAGGTCCGAGCAGTCACGGGCGACCTTCGAAGGAGAGTGGACGCGGACCGGCGACCTCTACACGCGGTCCCACGATGGGTACTTCACGTATCTGGGTCGAGCCGACGACATGTTGCGAGTCGGCGGCGAATGGGTCTCGCCCGCCGAAGTGGAGTCGACGCTGATCGAACACTCCGCTGTACTGGAAGCCGCGGTGGTCGGCGAGCGCGACGCCGATGACATCCTGCGCCCGATCGCATTCGTCATCCCGGCACCCGAGGCTGCGGTCGACGGTGACGAGCTGACGGCTTGGTGCCGGGATCGTCTTGCCGGATACAAGCGGCCGAAGCGCTACGAGATCGTCGACGAGCTGCCCAAGACCGCCACGGGCAAGATCCAGCGCTACAAGCTTCGGACTGGCTGACTACAGCTCCATGTCGACGACCGAGCAATCGGGCCCGATCGGAGACGCGTAGAACCGCGGGCCTGCGAGCCATCGCCATTGGCCGTCGGCACCGCGGCGGAACAGGCCGTGACGGAGCCACACTCCACCGTTCTCGAACTCTTGGCGGTACACGAAGCTGATGCGATCGGGGTCTGGTTGCGATCGGCCTCGTTCGCACACTTCGACGATCTCGGAGCCCATCCGTTCATCACCCTCGACGATTTCTGCGAGGACGTCGTCGTAGTCGGGTGACCGGACGTCGTGGAGCGTGGCAACCAGGTCGGTGTCGCCTGATGCGCGAGCTTCCTCTTCGAGTTGCCACAGCGCCGGAAACCAGACCGACGGGTCGTCCCCGGTCAACGCCGGGCGCTCGGGTGCGGATGAGAGCGGCGCTCCAGCCGATGACGAGTCGGCGTCGAACGGCCGACTCCGAATGTCACATCTTGCGTCCGGGTGCGCCACATCGACGAACTGCCCGCCAATCGTCTGACTTTCGCTGGGCTCGAGCGACCAGACGACCAGCGGCGCAACCGAACTCCCGAACACCTGATCTTCCACACCCTCGAGAGAGATCTCGAAGTGCAGGTGGAGCCCGAGCGCAGTATCGGAAGTGTTCGTGACGGTCACCTCGAAGGTGCCGGGCTCACACACGAAGTCAGTCAAGACCATGTCTCCCGAACCATCCGCCCCCGTGCTCTCCAGAGCGACCACTCGATCGCGGATTGCGACCGCCGCGTCAAGCTGTTCGAGTTCGTCTCCGCACTCGGCAGCGACCTCGGCTCGACCGTCACCCTCGCCACCGACCGCTGCGATCGCGTCGGCGAGCGTGTCGACCGTTGCCCGGCGGGTCTCGAACCCGTCGACGCGCAAGGACTCACACACGTCGTCGATGACACCGTCGGTGGGCGCAAGCGTGGTCGTCGGTGCACGCGTCGTCGTGGTCGTTGCGCTGGTGCTGGTGCTCGTGCTGGTTCCCGTCGCATCGGCGGGAACGGTCGACGGTTCCGTGACGGGCACCGGGGCAGCCGAGGTGGGTCCTGCGTCGTCATCTTGCCCATCGGCGCCGGCGCAGGCGGTGACCCCGCAGGTCATGACCATCCCGAGCATGGCCAGGCGATTCTTGGTGTTCACGTTCGACGACCTCCAGCCGCTTTCGGTAGGTGGACCCCACCGGTCCACTCTCTCAGTGGGTCGCCAGGTCGGCAAACGGGAATTCGCCGAGCGCCGGTCACTCCGGGTCGACGCCCAGGCAGTCGTTGGTGATCAAGGACTCGAAGTAGCGGGGCGTGCTGAGCGAGCGCCACTGGCCGTCGATGCCGCGCCGGAACAGCGCGTGCAGCAGTCGCGTGCGACCATCTTCGAGGCGTTCGAGATACACGAACCCGATGTGGCCCGGGTCGGGTTGAGAGCGGCCGCGTTCGCAGACCTCGAGCAGGTCGGAGTCGGGCGGCACCAGGCGCTCGGAGATCGCGAACGCTGTCTCGTCGTACGACATCGAACGAACGTCGGCGATCGACCCGACGCGATCGATATCGCCCGAGGCACGTGCCTCGCGTGCGAACTCGAAGAACGCGGGGAACCAGACCGATGGGTCATCGCCGGTCAGCTCGGCGACGTCAGGCGTGTCACCGATTGGCGCACCCGCTGACGACGCGTCCGCGTCGAAGATCTGCGCATCGAATCCACACGCGACCCGTTCCTGAGGCGCACGGGTGAACCGGCCGGTGACGACTTCGCTCTCCCCCGGTTCGAGCGACCAGATGACGATCGGGGTGTGCGAACTCTGAATGGCGTCGTCTCGATCATCGTTTCGATACATCACGAAGTTCGCGTGGAGACCGAGCGGCGTCGACGAGTCATTGCTCACCGTCACGGTGAAGGAGGTTGCTGCGCACGAGAACCCGTCGAGCGACATCGCAAGGAGTCCGTCTTCCTCGGCGATATCGATCGCCTGCATCCGGTCGCGTATCGCGACGGCAGCATCGAAGCGGTCGAGTTCGTCGCCACACTCGGCATCGACGCCGTTGCGCCCATCTCCGTCGCCTCCAGCGGCCTCGAAGGCTCCGGCCAACGCCCCGACGACGACCCGACGTGTCTCCAACCCGTCCGATCGAAGCGACTCGCACACCGCCTCGACGACCTCGATCGTCGCTGCGACGGTGGTGGGAGCGACCGTCGACGTGGTCGTTGTCGTGGATGTCGTTGTCGTGGATGTCGTTGTCGTGGATGTCGCAGGCGCCGTCGTGGTCGGCGCGGCAATCGTGATCGGCGGTGGCGCGCTGTCGTGGTCAGTGGTGGTCACCGACGGCCGGTCATCGAGCAGGGCGTAGACAGCGATCCCAATCAGCGCCAGCACCCCGAGAACGATCAATCGATCGATCAGCGCGCCGGGGCGGCGGCGATCTGAACTGCTCATCGCGACCACCCTTCAGGTTCAGGCGGTGAGCGAGTCTCACCGATCCACCCGTGCAGTGGGTCACCTGATCGGCGTCGGGGAAATCAGCGTCGAGGACGAATCATGGTGAGACCGTCACCGATCGTCAGAATCACGGCATCGCAGTCGCTTCTCGCCGCCACGTGGTCGTTGAAGTCGCGTAGCGCCACCGTGTCCGCCGACTGGTTGCTGCTGTCGACCACCGCGCCAGACCACAGCACGTTGTCGACGAGGATCACCCCTCCGCTGCGCATCCGCGGCAGCAGAAGGTCGAGGTAGGTGCGGTACCCGGTCTTGTCAGCGTCGACGAACGCAAGGTCGATGTGCGGGTCTTCAGGGAGCTCAGCCAGACCATCAGCGGCGGGTCCGATACGCATCTCGATGCGGTCGGCGACGCCTGCGGCCTCCCACGCTTCGGTCGCAGTTTCGACGTAGGTGTCCACGAGATCGAAGCAGATCAACCGCCCATCGGATGCGAGTCCACGAGCCAGCCACAGCGCAGACATGCCGGTGAACGTGCCGATCTCGACGATCATGGTCGCCCCCATCGCCGCAGCGAACATCTCCATGAACCGGCCTTGGTCGTCGCCGATGTTCATCCGGGCGCGATCACCGAACCGATCCCGGCTCGTTTGAGCGAGTTCGTCGGCCACCGCATCGGATGGCGGGTTGGACCGCTCCACG
>CALIOL010000250.1 GCA_938044705.1 uncultured Ilumatobacter sp.
GGCGGCGCTTCGCCTCATTCGGGCCGCCGGGGGCGAGATGGTGGCGATCCGATCGATCCTGACCGAGGGGAACGGTTGGCGTGACGTGCTCGGCGACGATGCAGATCTGGTCGAGTCGCTCGGCTCGATTCCGGTGTTCTCCCCGCTGCGAGACGGTTGGACGCCTCAGTAGCGCGCGCCGGGTGGCTCACGCTCGCTCGGCGGCAATGGCGCTGCGCCAGAGGCGGCGATATTCGACGGTGACGTCGTCGAAACCGAGGGACGCCTCATGGGCGTCGGTGCCGTCGACACCGATCATGTCCGGCTCGATCGATTCCAGGAGGCGGCGGTCCTCGGCGTTCACCTCTGCTTGGAAGTCATGCCACGCGGGGACGTCGCCATCGAGGTCGAAGTTGCGGACGTTCTGCTGGAAGACCAGGGTCGCCGGCGTGGCGCTTGCGAGGCTCGTGGTCGGCGTGAACGCGACCTGAATCCACTCGACTCGGTCCGGCCCGTAGGTGATGCGCAATTCGGTGACGAACGGGAAGACGTGGCGATAGTCGAAATCAGCAAGGATCGGCACGAGCGGCCCGTCGAGGGTGACCCGGTCGAGCTGATGCATCGTGACGCCGTGATCGAGGCCGATTGTTGCTCCGTCGACGTCGTGCGGTTCGATCTGCACCGTCGGAACAACGGCGAACTCGGCGCCCTCACCGACTCCGAAGGTGTTGGCGTGCACCGTCGCGAAGTGCCCGAGGTCGTTGAAGTTCTCGACGATGCGCGTGGGCATCGCCGCCCACGGCTCGGGGCCGAGTTGGAAGCTCACGTTGGCGGTGTCGTCATAGGTCGACCAGTCCGGAATTCCGCCGATCGGCTGTTCGGCGAGAGATACCCAGACCATGCCGTGGCTGACTTGGGCGGGAAGCGTGATCAACGAGAGACGCTCCGCAAGCCGCTCGTCGGGCCGAGCCGGAAGGTGGGTCGGACGTCCGTCGACGTCGAAGTGCAAGGCGTGGTACGGGCACACCAGGCACTCGGTGCCGGAAGGGTCGACGCGGATCTCGCCCGTCGATAGCGGCGAGCTGCGGTGTGGGCACCGGTCGTATGTGGCGAGAACGTTGTCGTCCAGGCGGGCGACAACGATCGGTTCGCCGAGCAGCGAGAGTGCAACAGGACCGCTGGCAAGCTGGGATTCGAACGCAACGGCATGCCAGTACTTGCGAGCCACCGCGTCGGCGATCGTGTTGACGTCGTGCGCCGTCATGGGCTGCGCTCCCATGTCTAGACCGCGACGTGATCTGGGGCGAAGCGCTCGAGCATCGCCCGCTCGAGGATCGTCGTGAGGGTGTACACGATGATCGCAAAGCTGGTCAGCGTGGCGGTGGCGGCCCAGAGTTGCTTGTAGTCGTTCTGCGTGGTTGCGGTGAGCATCTCGTAACCGAGACCCGCCCCGGTGACGAGCCATTCGGCGAGGAGCGCCCCGAGAATCGCTCCCGGGACCGCGATCTTGGCGGCTGCGAAGATGCTGGGCATCGCTGCGGGCAATCGCAGTTTGAACAAGACGGTTCGCGGCGATGCGTCGTACGCGCGCAGCAAGTCGATGCCCTGCGTCGACACGGAGCGCAGACCGTGCGTGACCAGCACGAGGGTCGGAAAGAAGACGATGATGCCGGTGACGATGATGGTGCTGATCAACCCGCGTCCGAAGACGAGCGCGAGAAGCGGAACGAGTGCGACGATCGGTACGGTTTGGAGCGCCACGCCGATCGGGAGCAACGCGCGTTCGATCGGACGATTCAGCACGAAGATGCAGGCCACGCCGATCGAGCCCAGCCCTCCGATGACGAGCCCGGCACCTGCGTCGAGCAGCGTGCGGCCCAGACCCGACACGATTCCAGCACGGTTCTCGGCGGCATCGTCGGCAGCGGTCAGGTGCTCGAACACGCGACTCGGCGACACTCCCACGAATGGGGACACGTCGAAGATGCGCAAGAACGCGACCCACACGACGATGAGGGCGCCGAGTGCCACGATCATGCCTCCGAGTGGCTTGACGAGATCGAGTGCCAAAGAGCGGCGGCGTCGCGTGTCGTCGTGGACGGTGAGCGAGTCGGTCATGTGGACGCCTCTTTGGCCCACGGTGCGAGCAGCCGTCCCACGAGCCCGATGAGGAAGAATGCAATGCCCGACATCGTCGTGAGCACGAGTGCAATCGCCCACGTGCGATCGGGTTGCAGCGCGAACGCTGCGTTCACCATGAACAGACCGAGGCCGGTGTTGACCCGGCCGAGGTATTCGCCGAGTACGGCACCGAGGATCGCCGCCGGCCCGGTGATGCGGAGACCGTTGAAGTACGTGGGGATCGCGGCAGGAATCCGAACTCGCCGAAGTGCGGTGAGTCGGTTGCCGCCGAGCGCTTGCACCAGCTCGAGCGATGCCGGGCTCGCCGAACGGAGACCGAGGATGGTCGAGATCAATGCGGCGAAGAACACCGCGAGCCCGGCGAGGATCGCTCGGGGGGTGTTGCCGTCGAACGTGACCTGCAAGATCGGGCCGATCGCGATGATCGGCAGCGAATACGTCGCGACCGCGAACTGGAGGGTTGCACGCTCGGTGATCGGCACGAGGACGGCGAGCGTTCCGAGGATCGTTGCGATCGCGACGCCGAAGATCCAACCTCGCAATGCCGGGGCGAGCGTGGCGGTGATGTGACGGGGATACAGATCCCATTCGCTGATCAGACTGCCCACCATTCGTGTCGGCGGCGAGAGCGTGGCCCGACCTTCGAAGTAGGTGCGACCGAGCACCTCCCACACGATCAGGATGACCCCGATTGCGACGATCGTGCCGGCCCACGATCGCAGGTCGCGACCTTCTTCGTCGTCGAGTGATGCGAGTCCTCCGGTCTCGACCGTCAGTGTCTCGGTCATCACTCCCCTCCTTCGAACAGCATCTCGCTGATCGAGTCGGTGATGGCATGGAACTCCGGCGTGCGTTGTATCTCGGGCACTCGTGGACGTGGCAGGTCGACGTCGATGACGGCTTTGACTCGTCCGGGGCGCGGGCTCAGCAACACGATCTGGTCGGCGAGAAAGACCGCCTCGCTGATCGAGTGCGTGACCAGCACGGTCGTGGTCGTTCGTTCGCGCCAGATTCGAAGCAACTCGAGGTTGAGTCGCTGGCGCGTCATCTCGTCGAGCGCACCGAACGGTTCGTCGAGGAGCAAGATCTTCGGATTCATCACCAGTGCGCGAGCGATCGCCACTCGTTGGCGCATGCCGCCGGAGAGTTGGTTCGGTCGGGCGTCTTCGAAGCCCTCCAGGCCGACGAGTGCGATGAGTTCATCGATGAACGCAGGGTCCGGCTTCTCCCCCGTCACCTCGTAGGCGAGTCGAATGTTCTTGCGAACGCTGCGCCACGCGAGGAGGGCCGCGTCTTGGAACGCGATGCCCAGTTGGTGGCTTCGGCGGATCTGTTTCGGCTCGACGCCGTGGACCAACACCTGGCCGCTGGTCGGGGTCTCCAAGTCTGCGAGGATCCGCAGAATCGTCGACTTGCCGCAGCCGGAAGGCCCCAGCAGCGCCGTGAAGCTGCCAGCCGGTGCTTCGATCGACACGTCGTCGAGCGCGGTGATCGTGTCTCGACCGAGCCGGAACTGTTTTGTGAGATTGTCGATGGCAAGCCCGGATGCCTGCGCCGGCAGCGCAAAGTTCACCGAGCCCTCCACCGGACGATCGGCGGCTTCCGCCACCGCGTCGGCGTCGAGTTCGCTCATCGATGCCAGATCAGAGCAGGTCGATGCCGTCGGCGTAGATCTCATCCAGGATCTCGGTGGTGTACACGGACGGATCGATCGGGAGACCGATGGTGCCGAGCGTCTCGACATTGGCCGCGATGTCTTCTTCGGCCATGTAGTAGATGCCGCGCTCGTCGGTCGTCGGCGTCGTCATCATGCGGTCGATCTGGTCGTTGATCTCGGCGAGCGAAGCTTCGGGGTTCAGGCCGAGGTCGGCGCCGTACTTGTCCTGCGTCCACTTCAGTCCGATCTCGGGGTCGGCGATCGTCGCCTGCCACCCTTGGATCTCGGACCGGAGTGCTGCAACGAGGAAGTCGCGTTCGTTGCTCAGCACCTCGTCGGTCGTGATGATCAGCTGCTGATACAGCGTGAAGCCGAAATCGGACAGCGAGAAGTCGACGACGTCGATCCCTTCGGCGCGCAAGATGTTCGGTTCGTTCGTGACGAAGCTGAACCAACCGTCGACCTCACCGTTGACGAACGGGGCTGGGTCGAATCCGGCGGGCACCTTGTTGATCTCGTCGGGACCGATGTCGTTGATTTCGAGCAGCGCAGTCCACAGCGATTCGTTGACCGCTTGCACCCCGATGGTCTTTCCGACCATGTCAGCTGGCGACAGGATCGGCGCGTCGGCCATGGACATCACGCCGAACGGGTTGTTCTGGAACCCCGCTCCGATCACCTTCAGCGCAGCACCTTCGGCAACGGCGCCCGACATCGATTCGGAGATGGTGTACGCCATCTTCGAGTTTCCGGCGACCACGGCGGGTTCAACGGCGACATCGGGGCCACCCGGCACGATGTTGACGGTGTCGAACCCGTTGGCTGCGTAGTAGCCCTCTTCGACGGCGACATAGCTGCCCGCGAACTCGGCGTTCGTGATCCAGTTGAGTTGCAGATCGAGCGACCCGAAGCTCGCTGCAGCGGCTTCTCCCGTGTCGTCTTCGGACGCTGCCGCGTCTTCCCCTCCTGTCTCCTCGTCGTCGCTGCCACAGGCCGCAAGCAGTGCGGGAGCACCACCCAACGCAACACCCATGACGCCTGCTCGACGCAAGAAGGCACGCCGTCCCATAGCCGCTGTGATCCGCGGATCGATCCGTTCCGTCATTCTGTTCTCCTCACGCTGCCCCGATATCCGAGGGTTGAACGGAATGTAAAGTGCGCACGTTTCAGGCGGATTTCTCACCTGTGAATGGCCGCACGCGACCGAGGTATCGTCAGACGAGCGCTGTGAGGCCGGCGATTTCAGCGGCGCCGGTGACGCCGCGCGATGCCAGCGGCGTTACAGGTCGAGCGGTGCATCGCCCTCACAGTGGAGGAGCGGCAACACGTCTTTGCCGTGGGTAACGGTCCGCTGGCCCTGGGCGAAGGCGATGCACCCCGGTGGCGTGACGATGCGGTCCGCGCTCACCCCACCGAAGTACTCGAGGGACGGGGTCGTGGCGTCGGCCATCACGGTCAGGTCGTCCCAGTGCCAGGTGAACCCGCCGGCCGAAGGCGACAGGTTCGATTCGAACCCGGGACCGTTGTCATCTTTGGTTCCCGTGTAGTTGTGGAACGCGACGATCACGCGAACGGGCCCGTCGGGGAACGCTCCCGGCGCCTCGACCCAGTCGAATGCCCCATCGTCGCGTTCGATCCCGAACGACAGGGTGCCGTCGCCGTTGTCACGAAAGACATGCTGGTAGCGGTCGCGGATCCCGGTGTTGCCGTCATGCACGTGCGTCCGGAAGCAGATGGCGTTGGCGTTACACGGCTCGAAACGGCGGTCGCCGTTCGGGAGTTCGACTTCGTTGTCGCGGTCGAACACGTACCCGTCTGGCTGCGCCGGTGTGGCGATCTTGAGCCCGGTTCCGTTGAGGGAATCGGTGCCGGCGCCGACGCCCTCCGTGTCGCTGTAGTCCCAGCCCGAGTTACACGGCAGATCCGGGATGCACGGCATTGCATTCACGAACACGTTGTCGGCGGGGACGACTTTGATCTCGATGAAGTTGCGACGACCGGCAGAGGTCGTGTTGATATCCACCGAAACCTCGGAGACACCTTCGAAGACCTGGTCAGGCAGCGCGCCCACGAACCCGTAACCGGACGAGTCCATGGCGAAGGCCATCTGGTGGCCTGCTTCGGCGTTCCCGCCGGGAAAGCAGTGATACACGTGCTCTGCCGGACTCTCCCGGGTCTGCGGGCGAGTCTCTTCGGGCGCCGTGCAGTTGGACCCGTCCATCGGTGCGTGGTCGGAAACCCCGACGGTGTGGTTGACGACAAACGGATCTCGATACGCAACGAACTGATCGATGCGCTCTGCATCACCCTGTGTCGAGAAGTCGTTTCGATACGCGACGGAGCCGTCCTCGATCGGCGCAGGTTCCGACGCTGGCAGAAATACGGGCACCGGTTCGGGATCTGGTTCCGGCTCAGGCTGCGGCTCGGTAACGACGCTGTTCTCAACGAACGCTGATCCATCGAGTGGCGCCTGCTCGGATGCATACACCGACACGCCTGCAGCGACCGCGACGATCGAGGCGACCACGGCCGCGGCCGTCGAGCGCTTCGTCATTGCATGCCTCTGCAGTGTGGAGTTGAACTCATTGGTGTTGTCACGATTCCTTGTTGGCACCATTGTCGCGCTTCGAAGCGGTGCCGTGGCCGCGGTTTTCCTTCGGCACGATCCGCCGCGAACTGCAATCATGCTGGGGTTTCGCGATGCGAAGAGCGCGCCCTGTGCCAAAGTTCACTCTCGAACGGTGCAGGTCGGTCGTGCGGGCGAGTCGCGAGGCCTCGCGGCGATCAACTCCCCCCTGGCGAACTCGTACCTGTCGAGTTCGTCCGGCGTGTGCGCGAGACCCGCTTCCCGTACCAACCGGGAGGCTCACCACCGCACGCCGCCGAGGCAATCGCGCCGACGAACACCACGGTCACCGCACGAACATCGGCCGAGGCGAGATGCTCGTTGTTGCGCAGCTGCGGACCACCAGAAGTCGCACGACGTCCCGGTTCGCCGACCGGGCACGATGGGCGACAGACTTCCTCGAGCATGATCGCCAACGCCAGTGCGAGCTCCACGGAGGAGGCCGCATCGGCGGAGGGCTCGAAGCGGGCCTGGCGCGCGTTCGCGGTTGGCTCCACGAGCATCTTCCTCTTCGTGCTCGATGCCGGCCTGCTGTCGGTATCCCTGCCCGAGATCGCTCAGACCTTTCCGGACGCAACGCGCGCAACGGTGTCGTGGGTCAGCACGGGGTACCTCGTCACGGTGGCGGGCTTGCTGCTCGTCGCCGGACGGCTCGGCGACGCATTCGGACGCAGACGTGTCTTCCTCGCCGGGATGCTGGTGCTGTCCGTCGGTTCGATCTGGTCAGGTTTGGCACCATCGGTCGGGTTGCTGATCTCGGCTCGGATGGTGCAGGGAATCGGCGGCGCGCTGATCAGCGCCACCGGTCTGACCCTGGTGCTCTCCGACATCCCCGCACATCGACGTGCGTTCGCCGTCGGGATCTGGGGATCGATCGGATCCGTTGCAGCGATGCTCGGCCCGACGCTCGGCGCAGAACTGGTCGACCTCGCGGGGTGGCGTATTGCGCTGGGATCGATCGGGTTGATCTCGCTCGGGAGCGCGCTGGTGGGACGACGTCTCCTGCGTGAGTCGGCCGAGAGCAATGCACCTCGTCGCCTCGATCCCCTGAGCGTGCTGCTCGCCACGTTCGGCATCGGCTCGATCGCGCTCGGTCTGTCACAGAGCCGCGTTTGGGGATGGGGCGACGCCAAGACGCTCGCCGCACTCGTTGTCGGTCTCCTCGGACTGGCTGCGTTTCTCGAACGGTCCCGACGTCATGACAATCCATTGCTCAGCTTCCACCTGCTTCGGATTCGCGGCTTCACCGACCCGACGTTGTCGGCCGCGCTGCAGCAACTCGGCTTCTTCTCGTGGTTCTTCTCGACCTCGTTCGTGCTGAGCGAGATCTGGGGATGGTCGGTTCGCGAAACCGGCCAGGCGATCAGCATCTCGTTCGTCTTCTCCGCCATCACCGGCTGGGCCGGAGGCAAGGCGGGCGCGCGATTCGGCATGTTCTGGCCGACCACGGTCGGCGCTGTGGTCGCCGCTGCCGGGCCGCTGTATTGGGTGATCGCGTTTGACTCGACGCCGTCGTTCTGGTCGGTCTACCTACCTGGCGCTGCGTTGTTCGGGCTCGGCGGCGGCGCCTGCGGCATCCTCACGACCGGCATGGCGTTGGCTTCGGTGAACGACGACGACCAGGGAATGGCGTACGCCGCTCACCAGACGGCTCGACGCATGGCGTCGAGCTTCGGGTTGGCGCTGATGGCGACCTTGCTCGGCGAGGCGAGTGGCACCGAG
>CALIOL010000251.1 GCA_938044705.1 uncultured Ilumatobacter sp.
ACGCCGGTGATGTCGGTCGGCAGCAGGTCGGGGGTGAACTGCACGCGCTTCCATCCGCCCGCGATCGAGTTGGCGATGGCCTTGGCGAGGCTGGTCTTGCCCGTGCCTGGAACGTCGTCGAGCAACAGGTGGCCTTCGGTCAACAAACAACACAGAGCGAGCCGAATCTCGGGTCGCTTGCCACGAATCACCTGATCAACGTTGTCGATCAGTGCGTTGACGACCACTGAGATGTTCCCTGCCACGTGCCGAGTGTAGGACGCACGGCGGTTGTGGAGCGGGAGCCTTGCCGAGGTCTTGACAATCGCACCGACGCGTCATTGGGTGCCGCTGCGCGGCGGTCCACTCGCTCGACAACTGTTGTTCCCCCGTTACCGGCCAATGGGTACGTTGCCGTCATGTTCACTTCCCGGGTTTGGATGAAACAGTTGGTTGTGACCGCGGTCCTGTCGACGACAGTCCTCGGCGTCGGGTCGACAGCGGGAGCAGAGCCTGAGTCCCCACCTGACACGGTGGTGATGGTCGAAGCTGATTCAGCGATCGCCGCAGACCTCACGCTCGCAACAGATCGAGCCACGATCGGGTTCGAGACGATCCCGGCGCCGAATGCGCCAGGGAGTTGCGAGATCACCGTGCTCTCCCCGATCTTCGCTCAGCCGGACTGCACGCTCTTCGCCGGAGGCTTCCAGGCGCCGCCCGGGGAGAACATCATTCGGTCGGCGAGCGTGTTTGCCGGACCGAATCCTGGTCCGATGCGCTTCGAGGTACTCCAAGCATTGCGCTCGCAGTCGGGAGCGGGCGGGATCATCTGTTGCATCTCGGTCGCGCAGAGTCAGGTGTTCGTGCCGGTGCCGAATCAGATCAACACGATCGAGGTCGAACTGCCGTTCAACAACGAGGTCATCGACATCGACGGCGAGAACGTCGAAGTGATCGACCAACTGGCGATCTCCGTACTGGCGCCGGGGACGAGCTTGCCGGTGTTCGCCTCGCCTCAGTTCTTTCCGATGTCGTCGTTCAATCCCAGCATCCGGCCGGGTGAGCAGCGCATTCTCAGCAGTGCCTCGACCTTCCCATTCTCGGGCGGTGCGCTCCCGACGATCTCGGCGGTCGCTTGCTCCGTGGACGGAGACAGTCCCGAGGACATCTGCCAGCAGGTCGGCGAGGCAGGCGACTCGTTCACGGGCCTGAACCCGAATCGCCTGCTCGACACGCGGGGGTCGGGTCGTGTTGCGGCGGGGTCGACGACGCCGGTGCAGGTTGGTGGTGCCGCCGGGGTTCCGGCTGGTGCGGCTGGTGCGGTGTTGAACGTGACGGCGGTGAATCCGTCTGACGGTGGGTTCCTGACCGTGTTCCCCTGCGGCGAAGCCCAACCGAACTCATCGAACCTGAACTTCGTCGCCCGTCAGACCGTCGCCAACGCCGTTGCGGCGACGATTGGTGATGGTGGAGAGGTGTGCGTGTTCTCGTCTGTGGAGACGGACCTGTTGGTGGATCTGAATGGCGCGCTGACATCTGGCTTCGCTGGGCTGACGCCGGAGCGGTTGTTGGACACGCGTGCGTCGACTCGTGTTGGCGCCGGGTCCACGACCCAGATCCGCGTCGACAACGCCGCTGGCGTGCCCGGCGGTGCGGTTGCTGCGGTGTTGAACGTGACGGCGGTGAACCCGTCCGATGGCGGGTTCCTGACCGTGTTCCCGTGCGGTGAAAGCCAACCGAACGCATCGAATGTCAACTTCGTGCGTGGTCAGACCGTTGCGAACGCAGTTGCCGCGACCCTCGGAACCAACGGGTCGGTCTGCGTGTTCTCCTCCGTCGAGACCCACCTGCTCGCCGACCTCAACGGCGTGTTCACATAACGGGCGCTCACTCCAGGAACGACTCGAGGAAGCGCGCCACTCCGTCTTCGCTGTTCGTTCCGATGATCTCGTCGGCGACACCCTTGACGCGTTCGGCTGCATTTCCCATCGCCACGCCGTGACCGGCCCACTCCAGCATGGTGAGGTCGTTCCACTCATCGCCGATCGCGATCACATCGTCGGCGACGACCCCGAGGTGCTCGCACAGCCATCGCAAACCCGTGCACTTGTCCGCGTCGGCCGGGCCGATCTCGACGGCTTCAGCACCCATGTGGCTGACGAGTAACTCGGTCGACGTGTGGCCGCCGATGAGGTTCGGCACGGTTGCGATCAATTCGTGTACCGACTGACGCTGGTGGAAGGCGAGCAACTTGAAGGCCTGCGTGCCTCCGATCACCGTGACGTCGGGAACGGGTTCATCGTGGACGGCGGCAGGCATCAACTCGCCGAACCCGGGTTCGTGAGCAAAGCCGGCATCGGTGGCGAGCGCGAACCGGAAGGCGCTGTCGTGATCGCGTAGTACGGCGATCACGTTGAGGGCGTCGTCGATGTCGAAGCCGGTGAGGTGGAGGAGCCCAGGCTCCTCATCGAGGGTCGCCGGGAACGTCGCGATGATCGAGCCGTTCCCACCGACGATGTGCCGTACGGTGCCGACCAGCCGCTCTGTGACCGGAACGGCCATGTGTGGCGGTCGGCCGGTTGCGATCACGACCTGGTGGCCAGCACGCACGACTGTCTCGATGGCGACCACAGCGCGCTCGCCCATGCTGCCCGTGTGGTCGAGCAGCGTGCCGTCCAGGTCGAGTGCGATCAGCTTCGGCGTCGACGCAGCGTGCATCAAACAGAGTCTGTCGGATTCGGGGCCGCGTGCCGCGAGTCAGTCCCAGTCGATTCGCAGGTTGCGATACACGTCGCGCAGGATCGCAGCGAGTTCTGGGCGGCGAGGCAGGCGCTCCTCGACCCGTTCCAGGTGAGGGATTTCTGGGAGTGATGCGCCTTCGGGGATGCCGAGGACGTCGGCGAGCGGGTCGGCCAATGGCTCGCGCGTTCGCTCGGCCGCTTGTTGTTTACGCTCGGCGCGACCCTGCTCCATTCCGTCGCGGACCAACTGCAGGTGCCGTCGGCGGCGCGGGATGTCGTCGGTGTCGTCATCGCCGTCGTCGGTCGAGTCATCTTCGGTCGAGTCGTCTTCGCCTGGGTCGGTCGCATCGGATGCCGATTCGGCCGGACGCTCCTCGTTGCCTCGCCACACATCGAGCAGCTCCGGCTCGATGAGGAGCTCATCGGCGAACGCGAACATCGTGGCCAGCACGTGCTTGCAGGCGTGGTCGTCCCAGTTGTCGTCATCGGGGCAGGTGCACACCGAGTGGACGTCGCGGCGCAGCGGCATGCCGTCGCCCATCGAGACCTCGAGCGACGCGATGTACGGCGTCGACCGAGAACCCTGAACCTCACATGTCACCACCCCCGGCTCCACGATGATGTCGAGGACCGAGCCGTCTTTCGCGTACTGCTTGCCG
This sequence comes from uncultured Ilumatobacter sp., assembly GCA_938044705.1. Taxonomy (GTDB): domain Bacteria; phylum Actinomycetota; class Acidimicrobiia; order Acidimicrobiales; family Ilumatobacteraceae; genus Ilumatobacter_A. The sequence continues at coordinate 3,380 of CALIOL010000251.1, forward strand.
CGTCGCAACCGCTGCGGATCACTCATTTCCGCAGCGAGCACCTTCATCATCGTCGAAGGCAGTCGGCCAGGCTGCTGGGCCCCGAATGGCTTGCGTGGCCGACTCATTCTTCGAGCTCCAGCGTCACGAGATCGCGAAGCTCGTCGGTCGTCATCTCCGACATCCAGCCTTCGCTCTCGGCCCCCGAACCGACGACCTGGGCCGCCAGCTTGCGTTTGTCATCGATGACCTGACTGACCTTTTCTTCCACCGTTCCTTCGCAGACCAGTTTGTGGACGTTGACGGTCTGCGTCTGGCCGAGGCGCCAGGCGCGGTCGGTCGCTTGGTCCTCGACCGCTGGGTTCCACCACCGGTCGTAGTGGATGACCTGACTGGCGGCGGTGAGGTTAAGACCGGTGCCACCTGCCTTGAGCGACACGAGAAGCAGTGGCGGGCCCGACCCGTCCTGGAATCGATCGACCATGTCGTCGCGCTTGGTTCGCGACACGCCGCCGTGGAGGAACGGGGCGTTGAACCCGAACTGTTCGTTGACGTGGCGGACGAGGAGGTCTCCCATTTCGCGGAACTGGGTGAACACCAGGGCTCGCTCGCCTTGGTCGAGGAGATCGGTGACGAGTTCGTCGAATCGGGTCAACTTTCCGGACCGGCCAGCGAGACGCGAGCCGTCCTTGAGCGCATGTGCCGGGTGGTTGCAGATCTGCTTGAGCCGCATCAGCGCCGCGAGGACGAGTCCACGACGGCGCATGCCCTTCGCCTGCTCGGAGTCGACGAGCAGTTGGTCCACGACCTGCTGATAGAGCGTGGCCTGCTCCTTGGTGAGCTTGGCGTATGCGATCTGCTCGATCTTGTCGGGAAGATCGGGCAGGAGTCGCTTGTCTGCCTTGGTGCGGCGGAGGATGAACGGTGCGGTGATTCGTCGAAGCCGGGCAGCAGCATCCGCGGAGGCCTCGGGATCCGATGCTCGTTCGATCGGCGAGGCGAAGTCCTTGCGGAAGCGCTCGAGCCCACCCAGGATCCCAGGGTTCACCGCATCGAGGATGGCCCACAGTTCGCTCAGACGATTCTCCACCGGCGTGCCGGTCAGCGCGATCTTCTGCGCCGCCGACAGCTGGCGGACCGCCTTCGCGGCCTTCGTGTTCGGGTTCTTCACCATCTGGGCTTCATCCAGCACGACGGTCGACCATTCGATGGCACCGAGGTGTTCGAGATCTCGAGGGAGCAATCCGTACGTCGTGATCACGATCTGGAGATCGGGGTCGAGAAGGAACATCTCGTCGGGGTCGGTGCGTTCGTCGGGCGATGCAGCGGCGAGCGCTTTTGCGAGCGTGGCGAGCTGCTTGTTGCGTTGTGCGCCGTGATGCACGCTCACGTCGAGCTTCGGTGTGAACCGCTGCGACTCCGATCGCCAGTTGCGAACCACCGAGAGCGGGCAGACCACGAGGTGCGGGCCCGGACGCTCGACCAGGTGAGCAAGCGTGGTGGCGGTCTTGCCCAGACCCATGTCGTCAGCGAGGCATCCGCCCAGCCCCAGCTTGGAGAGGAACTGCATCCAGGCCAGGCCGCGTCGCTGATAGTGACGGAGCTCGCCGACGAATTCGGTCGATTCCTGGACCTCCTCGAGACGTTCATCGGGGAGGCCCTGCATCAGGCCCCGGACCCAGTCGGTGTCGCTGATCGGCGCCATGTCGCCGCTTTCGAGCCCGGCATCCTCGGCGTCGACGCCGATCTCGCGTCCGTTCCATTCCTCGCCGACTCCGTGCACGGTGACGGTCGTGCGCTCGCCGTCGGAGTCGTCGTCGTTGGCGAGCTGCAGCAACTGCAACGGGGTGACCTTGCTGCGGGTCGCCTCCA
>CALIOL010000252.1 GCA_938044705.1 uncultured Ilumatobacter sp.
CGTCGGACTCGACCCGGACCCGGCGAGGTTCCCGGCGTCGCTCGGTAACGGCGTCGATGCGATCGAACGGTTCTGCCGGGAGATCATCGACGCAACCGCCGACGTGGCGTGCGCGTTCAAGCCGCAGATCGCGTACTTCGCGAGCGTTGGCGCCGAAGGGCCGCTCGAGCGAGTCTGTGCCTACATCCGCAGCGAGTACCCCGATGTCACGCTCATCCTCGACGCGAAGCGCGGCGACATCGGGTCCACGGCAGACCACTACGCACGCGAAGCCTTCCAGCGCTACGGCGCTCACGCCGTCACGGTGAACCCCTACCTCGGAACCGATTCGATCGAGCCGTTCTTCGACACGCGCAACAACCCGGACGGCGGCGGCGTCATCCTGCTCTGTCGGACCAGCAACCCCGGCGGGGATGACTTGCAGTCGCTGGTTGCTGATGGGCGCCCCGTCTACGCGCATGTGGCCGAGCGGGCCGCGACCGATTGGTCGAGTCTTGGCGATCTCGCGCTGGTCGTCGGAGCCACCTACCCGACCGAGCTCGCCGACGTGCGCGCGATCGTCGGCGACCTCCCGCGGTTGGTCCCGGGCGTCGGCGCCCAAGGCGGAGATGCCGTGGCGGTCATGGAACACGGCGCGACTGGCCGGGGGCGCGGTCTGATCGTGAGCTCGTCGCGGGCGATTCTCTACGCCAGCGACGGCGACGACTTCGCTGAAGCGGCACGCGCTGAGGCCGAGCGAACCGCGGCAGCGCTCAAAACACAGCTCTCGTGAGCTGGGCTGATACAGATTTCTGCGCGACGCGTGATTGTTACGGTTTGATGACGAACTAGACAGTGGTGAGCGGGTCGGAACCTTTCGGAGGACGACACCATGCAACGTTCACTCAGTCCCAGCAGCGCCATCGCAGTCGCTGGGGTGCTCACGGTCTTGCTTGCTCGCTGTGCTGGTGGAGGAGCCGGCGAACCACCGTCGAGCGTGCCGGCGCCACCCCCGGAGGCAACCGTCCAGGCCCCGACGACGGTCGACCTCACACCAACGACGTCCCGACCGGCGGCTACGACGACGACCTCGACCACGACGACCACTGCGCCGCCGACCACGACGACGACCACCACCACGACAGTGCCGCCGACCACGACGACGACCACCACCACGACAGTGCCGCCGACCACCGCGGCACCGACGACCGCTGCACCCACGACCGCGGCGCCGACCACTGCTGCGCCCACCACTGTTGCGCCGACGACCGCTGCACCGACGACCGCTGCGCCGCCGCCGGCCGACCCGGGGGCGACGCCGTCACCCGACGCTGTTGCGTTGACGAATCAGCAACGGCAGGCGGCAGGGCTTCCGGCGTTGGCAACCACGTCGGCGCTCACCAACGCTGCCGCTCAGCACTCGCAGGACCAAGCCGGGCGCTCCTCGATGGGCCATACCGGTTCCGACGGCTCGAACGCCGGCCAACGAATCAGCGCCAATGGCGGGTCCTTCAGCACATGGGCCGAGAATGTCGCCGCCGGTTACGGCAGCGCGTCGGGTGTCGTCGACGGCTGGATGAACAGCCCCGGCCATCGTGCAAACATCTTGAACCCGGCGATGACGCAGGTCGGCGTCGCCGTTGCTACGTCCGCTGATGGCACGCCCTACTGGACGATGGTCTTGTCAGGCTGACAGAACCGTCAGGCGTCGAGCGTCGTCACCGCGAGAATGCCCGGTGCCTCACTCAACGATGTGAGGACCTCATCGTCGATGCGCGCGGTCGGCGCAATGAGCATCACGGCGTTCTCGGTCTCCGGTACTCGACTCACCGCCATGTCGGCGATGTTGACCCCAGCGTCGCCGAGCAGCGAGCCCATGACGCCGATCACACCGGGACGGTCGTCATTGGTGATGACCACCATGTGGTCCGCGGGTGGCACGTCGAACGGAATGCCGTCGATGTTGACGATGCGTTGTTCCGCCTTGGGTCCCGAGAGTGTTGCCGAGATCGAGTGGTCGGCTCCGCTGACCGTGAGCAGGTTGACGTAGTCGGGCGACGTGGCGCACGTGACGTCGCGGACTTCGAGGCCGTGATCTTTCGCCATCTGCGGAGCGTTGACGTAGGTGACCGGATCCTCCGTGATGGACCCGAAGAAACCCTTGAGCACGGCGAGTTCGAGGATGCGAGTGTCGTAGCCGGCGATGTCGCCCTCGACACAGACTTCGAGGACATCGGGGGCGGCTCCGACGAGCGATTCGAACAGACTGCCAAGACGCTCGGCGAGCGGCAGGTACGGGCGGATCGTCTCGTTCGCCTCGGCTGCATTGACGTTGACCGCGAACGGGACGAAGTCACCGTCGAGGGCCAGTTCGACCATCGACGCAATGGTGTCGCCGGCCTTGTCCTGGGCTTCTCGAGTGCTTGCGCCCAGGTGCGGCGTGACCACGACCTGAGGGATCTCGAACAACGGCGATTCCGTCATGGGTTCGGTCGAGAACACATCGAGAGCCGCGCCAGCGATGATGCCGTCGTTGATGCAGTCGGCGAGATCCTGCTCGTGCACGATTCCGCCTCGAGCGACGTTCACGATCCGCAACGACGGCTTCGCCTTGACGAGGAGATCGCGGTTGATGATGCCGAGCGTTTCGGGAGTCTTCGGCAAGTGCACCGTGAGGAAATCGGACTCTGCGACCACCTGATCGAGGTCGAGCAACTCGACGCCCATCTGGCGGGCACGGTCCTCGGAAACGAACGGGTCGTACGCAACGAGGCGCATCCCGAATGCCTTCGCACGATCGGCGACGAGCTTGCCGATACGACCAAGCCCGACCACACCGAGGGTCTTGTCGACCAGCTCGACGCCCTCCCATTTGCTGCGTTCCCAACGGCCGTCCACCAGCGCGGCGTGCGCCTGGGGAACGTTGCGTGCGGATGCGAGCAAAAGCGCCATCGTGTGTTCTGCAGCGGACACGATGTTCGACTGCGGAGCGTTGACGACCATGACGCCCTGCGCCGTCGCCGCGGTGACGTCCACGTTGTCCAAGCCGATGCCGGCGCGACCGACGACCATCAGCTCCGTGGCCGCAGCGAGCACGTCTGCCGTGACCTGCGTCGCCGAGCGAATGATCAGGGCAGACGCGCCCGGGATCGTGGCGACCAGCTCGTCCGGGGACAGCCCCACCTGAACGTCGACGTCGTGACCGACCTCGCGAAGTCGATCGAGTCCGCCTTCGGCGATTTCTTCGGTAACCAGGATGCGTGCCATGGACGTCATGCCTATCGCCATCGCGGTCTCGCTCCCACCGATTGAACGAACCGTCAAGAGCCTTGCGCAGCCACGCCGAGCCTCTACATTCGATTCATGGCTTCCGATGCTGGCGAATCTGACGGCTCCAGCGTCGACTTCACGACCCGTCACGAGCTGCGCGATGTCGAGCTCTGGTTCGTCGAACGGGGGGTTCCGCACTTCGTGGAGACCAAGACGGATGGCTCGGTGCTCGACGCGTGGACTCGCGCACTCCCCCTCCTCGTGGTCGCCTATCTCCTGCTCGGGTTCAACGCGCTCGACCTCGCGAACTGGAGCCTCACGGAGAACCTGCTTGCGGCGGTCGCCGTACTCGCCATGCTCATCGCGGCGTGGGCGATCAGCAACCGACTCCGCGGGGTCCCCACCTTTGCCCGACCAACGGACATCGATGCGCCCGAGCTCGCCCTCTTCCTGATCGGGCCTGCGGTACCCGTGGTCGCATTCGGCCAGTTCGGCGACGCGCTCGAAAGCGTGGTGCTCGCAGCGGTGCTGCTCGCACTGATCTACATCTGGTCGGCCTACGGGCTCGGACCCTTGCTTCGTTGGGGGACCCGTCGTGGGAGCCGCCAGCTCGCCAGCCTCGGCTCGCTGGTCGCTCGGGCACTCCCGCTGCTGTTGTTGTTCAACACGTTCCTGTTCATCAACGCCGAAGTCTGGGAACTGGCCGGGACGCTCACCGGACCCGCCTACGTCGTCGTCCTCTTCACGTTCTTCGCACTGGGTGCGACATTCGCGCTCAGCCGGGTCCCAGGGACGATCCGGGCGGTCAACACGTTCGAATCGTGGGAGGACATCGACCACCACCTGGTCGGCACCCCGGCCGAACGTTTCGTACCGGTCCGACCAGAGGACCCATCCACCGCACCGCTGGACACGCTCGGTGTCCGCCAACGGTTGAACATCGGGCTCGTGGTCCTGTTCGGTCAGGCACTCCAGATCACGCTGGTCACCGCTGCACTCACCGCGTTCTTCATCGGGTTCGGATTCTTCGGGATCACCGAGTCGATCGCCGCTGGTTGGACCGGTCTCGGTGACATCAACGTCTTGTTCGAGACGACGTTCGGTGAACGCCAGCTGGTGCTCTCTGAACCGCTGATCCGGGTCTCCGCCTTTCTGGGAGCGTTTTCCGGCATGTACTTCACCGTCGTTCTCACGACCGACGACACGTATCGCACCGAGTTCAGCGATGATGTCGGGCCCGAGATCCGAGAGGCGTTGGCGGTGCGCACCGCGTACCGTGTCGCCCGTGGAACACATCGAGACGGTCGACCGACCGGCTGGCCAGCACGCCTGGCAACCAAGAAGAGCGAGAAACTGACATGAGCACGATCGACATCAATGACGCTGACGATCCGAGCGCCGACCTGACGGCCGTGCCGCTCGACGGCATCGAGATCCGCACGCTGCACACCGCCGACGAGATGGTCGAGCTCAGCGAGGTGTTCCAGCAGGTGTGGGGATCGGTCACCCAACTCGTCACGATCGAGATCCTCATGGCGGTCTCTCACTCCGGTGGCTACGTGAGCGCCGCCTACGAGATGCGCGGTGGCTCAGAACGGATGCTCGGCGCGTCGGTTGCCGTACTGGCTCGCCACAACGGTCAGCAGGCGTTGCACAGCCATATCACGGGACTGTTGCCGGGCGCTCGGCGCTCTGGTCTCGGTCGAGCGATGAAGATCCACCAGCGCGACTGGGCAGCGTCGAACGACATCGATTGGATCGTGTGGACCTTCGACCCGCTCGTGCGGCGTAACGCATGGTTCAACCTCTCGGTGCTCGGCGCCCAGGTGCACGAATACCTCCCGTCGTTCTACGGTCAGATGACCGATTCGATCAATGCTGGCGACGACTCCGATCGGCTGCTCGTTGCGTGGGCGGTCGAGGGCGCCACACCTGGCGTAACGGACCGGGCCGCGGCCGAGCAAGCAGGTCATCTGCTCGTCCCCACGCCGGAAGACATCGTCGCGTTGCGACGCACCAGTCCGCACGAGGTGAAGCGCTGGCGAAGCGAAACCAGAAGCGAACTGCAGCCTGCGCTCGAGGGCGGGGCCCAGATCATCGGCTTCACGACGGAGGGCGACTACGTCGTCGACCGCAACCCGGGGACGTGACGTGATCGAACTCGATGCACTCCCCCCGCTGATCGTCGAACGGGTGGAGCTCCGGCGCGTGGCGATGCCGCTCGTCGCTCCGTTCCGCACCAGCTTCGGCGTCGAGAGCGAACGCGACATTCTCCTCGTGAACGTGCTCGCTACAGCGAACGGCGACGCGGTGAGTGGCTGGGGCGAATGCGTTGCACTCGCCGAGCCCACCTATTCCGCCGAGTACGTGGACGCGGCGCAACGTGTCACCGAACAGCACCTCCTGCCGCGTCTTGCCGTTGTGGAGACACTGACCGCGGCAGACGTCGGTCGGATGCTCGGTGCGATCCACGGCCATCCGATGGCGAAGGGAGCCATCGAAGCCGCTGTGCTCGATGCTCAGCTCCGAGCCGCCGGCCGTTCGTTCGCAGACCTCCTCGGCGTCACCACCGACAACGGTCTACCGACGCAGATCCCGAGCGGTGTCAGCGTGGGCATTCACGAACAGGTGGACGACCTCCTCGCGACCGTTCAGGGGTATCTGGATGACGGTTACGTCAGGATCAAGCTGAAGATCGAGCCTGGTTCCGACATCGAGCACGTTGCTGCGGTTCGCGAGCTGATCGGCCCGGACACACCGCTGCAGGTCGATGCGAACACGGCGTATCGCCGCACCGACGGTCAGCATCTCGCGCGACTCGACGAGTTCGACATGTTGTTGATCGAACAGCCACTCCCGGAGGAGGACATCGTCGGCCATGCGATGTTGGCTGCTGAGGTCGAGACCCCGATCTGCCTCGATGAGTCACTCGTGTCCGCTGCGGGCACCGCGGACGCCATCGACCTCGGTGCGTGTGAGATCGCCAACATCAAACCGGGCCGGGTCGGCGGCTACCTCGAGGCGATTCGCATCCATGATCTGTGCCTGGAGCGCGGCGTTCCGGTGTGGTGTGGCGGGATGATCGAGACCGGTATCGGCCGCGGCGCCAACGCTGCGCTCGCAGCACTGCCTGGGTTCACACTGCCAGGTGACATCAGCGCCTCGAACCGGTTCTACGCCCAGGACATCGTGACCGACCCGATCCGGATCGTCGATGGACACGTCACCGTGCCGACGACCCCGGGAATGGGCTTCGATATCGATGCGGACGTCCTGGATTCGGTCACCACCACGACGTCGATCATCGAGTTCTGACGCTGCGAAGCGGCGGTTCGTCGGCGTCGATCGGGTGCCACTCGTGGAGCAGCTGTTGTTCGCTGGTGCTCCACACCCAGTGGCATCCACCGTGTGGCTGATCTCTCGAGCGAGCGACCGGGAATCCGCCGAGGGCGCACATCACCAGTGTGCCCACTCCCCCGTGCCCGACGATCACGACGTGGCCGTCGACGTCCCAGAGGTCGTCGAGGTGCATCATCATTCGTGCGGTCGCATCGACGGCCCGCTCCCAGCCCTCGGCTGATTCATGCGGAGCCGCGAAGAGACGATCGGCCAGCTCCTCGTGACGCTCGTGTGAGACGTAGCCGGTCGATGAACGATCGATCTCGCCGATCCTGTCTCGGACTTCGACGGCGGCACCAGCAGCCGCAGCGAGGATCTCGGCCGTTTCGATCGCCTTGGTTTCCGAGCTGGTCACGATCCGGTCGATGTCCGAGGCCCACTGACACGTCGCTGCGAACTCCGCCCGAGCTCGGCCGACCTCACTGAGCGACCATTCCGGTACGGGGATCGACGCGTCGATCGATACTTCGGGGTGCGAGACGTAGCGCACCAGCCCCATGTTCAGCCGCAGCCCTCGAAGTTGGCTTCCGTGTTTCCTGCGAGACCAAGGGCACGTGCGCTCTCGCGGATCGAGACGAACTCCGGGTAGCGGTCGAAGAACTCGAGCTTCGCAGTGAGAGCCGGGTCCACCTCGACGTCGTACACGTAGGCGGAGAACGTCTCGGCGAAGTCCTCTTCGGGATGCACGGCTGCGTACGAACCGGTGTACCCCGCATCGGCGTCACAACGCTCGTTCGCTTCGGCATCCGTTCCCACCGAACCGTCGGCTGGCAGGGTGTCGCGGATCTCCGACGGCCAGAACTCCTGAATCCACGCCCACACGTACGAGTCCTCCGCGAAGCAACCGCCACCATTGAAGAAGGTGTCGCAGTTGTTGGGACTCCGCACGCTCACGTCCAATTGCTCGCCGGGCTTCTGGGCGAAAACGTGGGTCAACTCGTGCATCATCGTGAGGCGGAGTTCGTCAGGGTCTGCAGCCCCGGACACCACGTCGACGGCAAGCAGGAAGAACGTCGAGTCCTCGTCGAGGACCGTGACGAACGCAAGCGTGTTGCAGGCCGAGCACGGCTCGTACCCCGCGAGCAAGCTGACATCTGAGACCAGTTCATTCGGCGTGATGGCGGTCAGAGAATCCCAGGCCTCGATCAGGCGCGGGTCGTCGTCCACGACCACATCGGCGACGTCGTCGCCGTCGTTGGGTTGATCGACGTAGCACGGTGATTGCAGTTCCCCCTGGACGACGAAGTGCATTGCAGTGACGATGCCCTCGTCGCGAACGTCATCCGGGTCGCAGAATCCACCTTCGGTCAGTTCGGCGATGAGGTCGTCGACCTCTTCTTGCGTGAGGGGCATTTCAACCGGTGTACTCACCGGCGTTTCCTCGATGCTGTCCTCGGGAGCCGACGACCCATCTGTCTCCACCGATGACTGCCGACCCTCGTCGACGTCGAGCGCCGGCGCAGTTGGGTCGGTCGACTCTTCGAAGTCGGGCTCCTCGATCGCCGTGGTGAACCGGTCCGAGCGCGAGGCGGTCACCCCAGGGTCCCCCGAAGCACAGGCGACCAGGAGCACGAGCGAAATCGCGAGCATCGAGGTTCCAAGATGTCGCGTCCGCCGGGTCGTCACGCTCACGACGGTACCGCGCGGCAATGGCGAATTCGGGCCGGATGGGTACAGTCGAACGACATATGGCGCACCCGTTCCTGTCCCAAGAATGGATGGACGCTGCGCGCGCCATCCGCGAGCAGTATGCCGATGATGTCCCCGACGTCGACGCCGACCTGAGGATCAACGTCGCCGTGACCGAGGTCCCGTTCGACGACGAAGTCGTGAACGCGTTCTTGGACACCACCTCGGGCGCCGTCGTCATGGAACTCGGTCACCTCGACGAGCCGGATGTGACCGTCACGACGGACTACCCGACCGCGCAGGCCCTCTTCGTCGACCAAGACCCCGCAATCGCAATGCAGGCGTTCATGAACGGCAAGGTCAAGGTCCAGGGCGACATGATGAAGCTGATGGCGATGCAGACCTCGCTCCCCACCAACGAGTTTTCCGAGAAGATCGCTCAGGAGATCAAGGACATCACGGAACGCCCCGAGGAGTGAGCGAGACGGTTCAGTTCGCTTCAGCGATCGGTGCGAGCGCCTCAGCGAGCGATTCGACCGTCCACTGCTCGTTCCGCTCCACGGTGTCGGCCATCGCCCACGTGTCGACACGCTTGACGACGCCACCCTGGGCGAAGAACGTCTCACCGTTGAACGGGCACGATTCCGTGCTCAGGTAGGCGACCAGCGGTGACACGTTCGCCGGATCCCAGTCGTCGAGGCCACCGGCCCCCGGCGCCATGATGTCTTCCAGGCCCGGCGTTGCGAGGGTCAGCCGAGTGCGTGCTGCAGGAGCGATGCAGTTGCTCACGACGTCGTAGCGAGTCAGCTCCTTCGCCGCGATCTGACTGAACGTTGCGATGCCCGACTTGGCGGCGCCGTAGTTGGCTTGACCCGGGTTGCTGAACAGTCCCGAGGTGCTTGCCGTGTGCACGAGGCTGCGTCTCCTGGTGCGGCCGGACTTGTGCTCGCTGCGCCAATGCACCGCGGCATGACGAGTCGGAGCGAAGTGGCCCTTCAGGTGGACGGCAATGACGTCGTCCCATTCGGCTTCGGTCATGTTGACGATCGTTCGGTCGCGCAGGATTCCCGCATTGTTCACGAGAACGTCGAGGTCGCCGTATGCATCGATCGCCGTCGCAACGAGCCGGCGAGCACCTTCCCAGTCTGCGACGTCGTCGCCATTGGCGACCGCTTCGCCACCAGCGGCGCGGATCTCGGCGACCACCTCTTCAGCAGGCGTCTCATCGCTCCCGGAACCGTCGTTGTCTCCGCCGTGGTCGTTGACGACGACGCGGGCGCCGAGCGAGGCGAAGAGCAACGCGTGCTCACGGCCGAGACCGCGGCCGGCTCCGGTGATGATGGCAACCCGTCCGTCCAGTGACGTCATGGGAGCACCGTAGTGATCATCTGCGAGCGATCTGCAATTCCGTCACTCCGCGCGAGGCCTCGCTCACAAGAAGATGACGTCGATGGCCTGCCCGCGGCGGAACAGCGTGCCGACGGCGACATCCTCGCCGTCGATCGTCGCTTCGACGAACGTGCCATCGGTGGTACCCAGCAGGTTGCCGATGGTGAAACCGGCCTCGGTCAACAACGCCTCGGCGTCGGCGAAGGTCAACCCGTCGAGCGACGGGAACTCGATTCGGTCCGGCCCCTTCGAGACCTGGACCGTGATGACTCCGCCGCGCTCGATCGACGAGTCGGGGGCAAGGTCCTGGCTCACGATCGCTCCGACCGGCACCTCTTCGTCGAACACGTCCTCGCTCTGCGACAGCATCAGTTGGACGGCGTCGAGGGCGCTGGTCGCTTCCTCGACGGTCTGCCCGACGAGATCGGGGACGTCGCGAGGCTCCGGGCCCATGGAGAGCGTCATGACAATGGTCTCGCCCGGCAGGATCTCTGCACCGGCCTGCATGCTCGCGTCGGCATCACCTTGTACTTGCCACGAGATCACCGAGGCGACCGCCACGGTCTCGGAGAACTCCCGCTCGGGCGCCTCGACGCCGACCAGCCCCAACGAGGCGAGTTGCGTCACCGCCGCGTCGAACGGCAAATCGTCGAGTTCGGGAAGTAGCCGGAATTCGGGGCCTGCGCTCAACACGAGCGTGAACGCTTCGCCCTCTTCGAGCTCGACGCCGGGACCCGGGACGGTTCGAATCACGGTGTCCGCCACGGGGAAGGAATCGCTGCGCTCGGTCTCGACCCGGAGGTCCCAGTCGTTTCCGGCGATCTGGTTGAGCGCTTCGTCGTCGGGAACGCCGGCGAGCACGGGGACCTCGAACGACTTGGGCTGCATCAGCAACGAGCCCGCGTAGCCCAGCGCACCGAGGCCTGCCAGCAACACGATGACGAGCAGCACGATGGGCGCTCGACGACGGCGACGGGGTTCATCGTCGTACAACACCGGATCTGAGGAATCCTGCACCGGTGCTGCCACGTCGAGCACCGGGGCGACCGTCGTCGGCTCGTGGACGATGCTGAGGTCATCGTCCGTGTCGACGTCCGTGTCGACGTCGTTCACGGGGTCAGCGGGCTCGTCGGCGTCGGTGACCTCATCCTCATCGATGTCGGTGTCGATGACGATGTCGGTGTCGGTGTCGGTGTCGGTGTCGTCGACGGTTTCGGTCGTGTCGACGTCTTCAGGGATCTCGACGGCATCGGGAGTCTCGATCACCTCGGGGATCTCGATCACCTCGTCGACGACGCTGGGCTCTTCTTCGGTGTGAGCGTCGTCCACGACTTCGCCGACGCCGGCGGCGTCGATCACGAGATCGACGTCCTCGGGAGGCTCGGCCTCGAGCGGCGTCTCCACCTGGCCACCGGTCGCGGCGACGCCAGCGAGTCCGGGTGCCGGTGCCGGTCGTTCCACTCCGCCCGTCGGGTCCGTCGGGCGACGCATCGCAGTCGTGTCGAACTGCCCTGTCGACAGGATCGGAATCGGTTCGGGCTTCGGGAGCCGCGGCGCTGCTTGAACGAGCGCTCGACCGAACTCGGCCGCGGTGAAACGCTCTTGTGACTCGGGACGACCCGCTCGTTCGAGCACGGACGCCAACGAACCGAGGTCCGCAGACACCGGCATCAGCTTGTCGACACGACCCGCCAGCGTCGAGACGGTCGAGTCGGCCGAAAACGGAACCGCCCCGGTGACCGCTTCGATCATGACCAAGGCAAGGGCGTAGACGTCGGTCTTGGCGTCGATCGGCAAACCGATTGCCTGCTCGGGCGAGGCGTACCGCGCGACGTGGGTCGGCACAGCGGACGCGTCAGCCCATGCCGACTCTGCGAGCAACCGGGCCATGCCGAAGTCGACGACGCGGATGCGACGGTCCGCTCCGAACACCATCTTCGAGGGGGTCAGTTCGGTATGGAACAGACCCTTCTGATGAGCCGCATCGAGCGCTCGACACGCTTCGAGCCCGACGACCAGCGCTTGGCCGGGCGCCAGGAGCCGTCCGCGGTCCAGCAGGTCACGCAGGCTGCCACCACCGAGAGCATCGACGGTCCAGAACACCGTCGATTCGCCGTTGAGTTCGATCTCGCCCCAATCCATGACCGACGCGATATTCGGGTGGGTCAGCGCATTCGAGAGCTCAGCGAGCTTGCGGAACTTGCGCCGAAACTCCGGATCGGCCGAGTGTTCCGGTCGCACGATCTTCACCGTGACCTGGTTGTCGGATTCGATGTCGATGGCGTCCACCAGGACCGTGTTCGCCCCGGTCGAGACCACGCGTGCGACCCGGTATCTGCCTGCGAGCACCTGTCCGTCCAGGGCGCCGCCGCCCGACCTGCCGCGTTGTGTGTCGACGTTTTCCACCGGACGGAACGCTACCGCCTGCGCGAACTCCGGCGAGGCCAGGCAGACTGGAGAAGTGAGCGAAGTGGACCTCGACATCGCCCCAGAAGAGGCCGACGACACGCCGAGGCGTCGCAAGCCCGACTGGGGGCTGATCGCGGCGTGCCTCGTGATCGCAGGCGGTCTCGTCGCCATCGCGTGGGGCATGAGCTCCGCAATCACGGGCTCCGAGGGCGTCAACCGCCCAGACGTCATCGAAGACCTGTCCCCCGTCGAGAACGCCCTCCAGGTGTTCCAACAGGAGCAGATCATGGTCGATCTACAGTTCGGGTACGAGGCCGTGCTCATCGTCGATGGCGTCGAGCTCCCGACCGCCCGCATCGGCGAATTCTCCGGTGACCTCACTCCCGAGAACGCCGGTGCTCAGGTGTCCGCACCACCGACTGCGATCTTCGATCCCGGCAACTCGATCATCACCTTTCGGCCGAGCGACGACGCCCTGATCGAGAGCTTCGCCGAGGGCCGTCACTCGGTCCAGGTCATCTACTGGAAGATCGACGAAGGTCGCGAGAACGCGCTCAGCTACCGGTGGTCGTTCGACGTCGTCTAGAAAAACTGCGCGACCCTCTTGACTTGGAGTGCACTCCGGGTTGTTGACTGATCTGCATGAGCAACGAGCAGACCACCGAGTGGTTGTCACCGATGCAGATGGCAGATCGTTGTGGCGTGCCGGCCGAGACCTTGCGCTACTACGAGCGCGAGGGGCTGCTCGACCAGGTGCACCGCAACGACGGCAATCAGCGCCGATACAGCGCGGACGACGTCGCCTGGGTCGGAGTGCTTCGTTGCCTCCGAGTGACCGCGATGCCGATCCGGGAGATGAAGCGCTTCGCGGAACTCGTTCGAGTCGGCGAAGCCGGTGTTCCCGAGCGACTGGAGTTGCTGCGATCGCACCGACAACAAGTTCTCGAACAACGAGCTGCGCTCGATGACGCGTTGGCCATGATCGATCACAAGATCGATATCTACTCCACCGCAGTCGCGCCGGTCACCGACGCAGACACCGACGGCGTCACGACGACGCCGACACTCGGCGGCCGCGGCATACGCACGAGCTCCGCATAGCGACTGCACCGCACTTCGATCTTCGCAACGACCACTACCCCCTGCTTCGACGCGCCCTGTGTCAGAAGCTCCACACCACCATCAGGAGACACACATGCCTGGAACACCCACCACCACCGACCCGTACGTACAGCTCGGCCGCAGCGGACTCTTCGTCCATTCACTTGCGCTCGGGACGATGCAGTTCGGGTGGTCCGTCGACGAGGCCGGCTCGATCGACGTGCTCGACACCTACGACGAGGCCGGTGGCAACTTCATCGACACCGCCGACGTCTACTCCTGCTGGGCCGGGAGCGAAGGGGGCCCACCGAACGAGGGTGGGATCTCCGAGGAGATCATCGGGCGGTGGCTCGCGGCGCGTGGCAACCGAGACCGAATGATCATCGCCACCAAGGTGCGCGGAGCAATGGGCGAGATGTTCGCCGATCATCGCGGGACGGCGCGACAGCGCGAGGGTCTGTCTCGACGCTGGGTGATGCAGGCATGCGAGGACAGCTTGCGCAGGTTGGGCGTCGATCACATCGATCTGTACCAGGTGCACTGGATCGATCCAGCGGTACCCATCGAGGAGACGTTGTCAGCGTTGACCGACCTGGTCCGACAGGGCAAGGTCCGCTACCTCGGGTGCTCGAACTTCACGGCCTGGCGGCTGATGGAAGCGCTGTGGACGTCGGACCGGCGGGGTCTCGAGTCGTTCGTCAGCATTCAGCCGGAGTACCACCTTCTCGACCCGGTCCGCTCCTTCGTCGAGATGGAGCTGGCGCCGATGTGTTCCGAGTACGGGATCGGAATGATTCCGTACAGCCCGCTCGCAGGAGGAATGCTGTCGGGGAAGTACCGCCGCGACGGAGCTCTGCCCGAGAGCGTTCGCGCCGATGCGAATGCGAACAACCGGTTCAGCGACAAGAACTGGGAGATCGTCGACACGCTGGTCGAAGTGGCCGCCGCCGATGGTCAGACCCCAGCGCAGGCCGCGGTCAACTGGTTGCGGTCGAAGCCGTGGGTCTCCGCTCCCATCGTCGGCGCGAACCGTCCTGACCAGCTGCTCGACACCATGGGTGCCCTCGACCACTCGCTGTCGGCGGCGTCGATCGAACGGCTCGACGCAGTGAGTGACTTCCCGAGGAGTCGTCAGTCGCTGGAGGACTGACCCTCGGCGGAGTCGGCGTCCGGCACCTGGTAGCGCTCGGGGAGGTCGCCCGACTCGAGGAGCTCGACGAACTCGGCCTCGTCGATCACCGGCACGCCGAGCGACTCGGCCTTAGTCATCTTGCTGGCACCGGCGGACTGACCGGCAACCAGCGCAAAGGTCTTCTTGCTCACGCTGCCGGGACTCTTGCCGCCGCGCGACGTGATCGCTTCGCTGGTTTCTTCACGGTTGAAGCCCGAAAGTGTGCCGGTCACGACGACGGTGCGGCCTTCGAGCGTCTGCGGCGTCGCGGCGCGCGCCTCGGCCTCGCGGGCCGCTGCATCGGGGTCCCCGAAGTTGACGCCAGCGGCGCGGAATTTCTCGATGTAGGCCCGGTTGGCTTCTTGAGCGAACCACTCCGACACGGTCGTCGCGATCACGCCGCCGACACCGTCGACTGCGGCGAGTTCCTCGACGGTCTTCGACGTGATCGCGTCGAGCGTGTGGAACGCTCCGGTCAACGCAGCCGATGCCGACGGACCGAGATGGCGCACGCCGAGCGAGGTGAGGAACTTCGGGAGTGGGCGGTCGACCGACTTCTGGATCTCGTCGACGAGGTTCTGTGCGCTCGTCGTTCCGATCCGGTCGAGCTCGACGAGCTGGTCGACCGTCAACGAGTAGAGGTCCGCCGAATCGCGGATCAGCCCGGCCGAGGTCAGTTTCTCGACCATCTGTTCGCCGAGACCTTCGATGTCCATGGCCCCTCGGGACGCGAAGTACGCGATCTTGCCGTCACGAGTCGCCGGGCAGTCCGGAGCGAAGCAGCGAGTGTCCGCCTCACCTTCTGGTTGAGTCAGCGGCGTACCGCATGCCGGGCAGTCAGCTGGGAACTCCCAGGGCACGCTGTTGGCCGGCCGCTGATTCGTGGCCGCGGGACCGACGACTTCGGGAATCACGTCGCCCGCCTTGCGGACGATCACCGTGTCCCCGGGACGCACGTCTTTGACCTGGACCTGTTCGCGGTTGTGCAGCGTCGCCATGCCCACGGTTGAGCCTCCGACGAACACCGGGTCGAGCACCGCGAAGGGCGTTGCCCGACCGGTTCTGCCGACCGAGACCTGGATGTCGAGCAACGTGGTCGTGCGTTCTTCCGGAGGGAACTTGTACGCGATCGCCCAGCGCGGCGCACGTGAGGTGAATCCGAGGACGTCGCGCTGATCCAGGTCGTCGACCTTGATCACGACGCCATCGATCTCGTAGTCGAGGTCGTGGCGATGGTCTTGCCAGTGCAGGCAGTGATCGGCGATTTCATCAACCGTGTCGAGGTACTTCACGTGTTCGTTGACTGGGAACCCGAGCGACTCGATGAAATCCAGCTGAGCGTGATGGCTCGTGAGGTCGGTACTCGGTCCGGTGGCGTCGAACTCGACCTGGCCGAGTTGGTAGCTGAAGAAGGACAGCTCACGCGCCGCGGTCTTCGCCGCGTCCTTCTGACGCAGGCTGCCGGCAGCGGTGTTTCGGGGATTGACGAATGCCTGTTCTCCAGCCGCCTGCGAGCGATCGTTCAACCGATCGAATGCTGACTTCGCCATGTACACCTCGCCGCGGACTTCGAGCACTGCGGGTGCTGGTGTGAGCGCATCACCCACCTGGTGGGGCACGTCGCCGATCGTCTTCACGTTCGCGGTGACGTCCTCGCCGGTCGTGCCGTCTCCGCGCGTCGCGGCGCGGACGAACACGCCGTCTTCGTAACGCAGACTCATCGCCAAGCCGTCGAACTTGAGCTCGCACACGAACCGGGGCGTCGCTCCGTCGAGGCCTTTGACGACGCGATCCGCCCAGGCGCGCAGCTCATCGCGATCCATCGCGTTGTCGAGGCTCATCATCGGCACTTCGTGCTCGACAGGATCGAAGGTGGCATTGATCGTGCCGCCGACCTGCTGGGTCGGCGAGTCCGCCACGATCAGGTCGGGGTGTTCTGCTTCGAGCTCGCGGAGTTCCCGAAGCAGCGCGTCGTAGTCGGCGTCACTGATCTCTGGATCGTCGAGCGTGTGGTAGCGCTCGTTGTGGTGCGCGATCTGGGTGCGGAGGTCGTCGATCCGTGCAGCTGGCTCAGCGGTCATCGCTGACGACGGTAGCGCTGGTTCATGCCCCCAGGGCGAGCTTGCTCGAGGTCGCCTGCGTCGACACCTTGCGGCCGAGCTCAGAGGACAGGCGCGCCACCTTGCGAGCGCTCGACACTTGGTGCTGAGCCAAGCCACATTCCGGGGTCACGAGCGATTGCCGACGAATTCGCCCTGCATCCACGCCCCGCTCGACGAGTTGACACCACACGTCGCTCAAGCGGTTCCAATACCGGTCGACCCGGTTGGTCAGCGGACCGATCGTCGGGATTGCTCCCCACGCCACGACTCCGCCGCTATCGAGGAAGCGTCCGAGGTAGCCGGCGTATTCGGCGAGGTCGTCGGACACCGGAATCGACAGCACCTGCGGCCCGGTTTCGAGCATCGTCGCAACATCGGCTGCGCCACAGCAATGGATGCCCACCGCAACGTTGGGCCCGGCGGCCGCCATGCCCGTCGAGACCAAGTCGACCGCGACATCCGGCGGAATCGGAAACTCGGGTGACATCAGCTCGGTCATCCACGGCTCATCCAAGAGCATCAACTGTGGACTGTTCGGAAGGGCTTGTCTCAACGCCGCACCGATCTGGCTCACGTGATGCCGGACGGCGTGGGCGGCGATGTCGAACGCCTGGGAGTTTCGGAGTCCGGCGCGTTGCAGTGCGACTCCGAGAGTCACCGGACCGACGAACTGCCACTTGATCGGCTGACCGTCCAAGTTGATCTTCGCAGCGAGGTCCAAGAAGGCTTCGAGACCCACGAAGGCGTCAGACCCCAACGTGGTGGTGATAGGAACGTCGACGGTCAACCCGACCGGGTCGACGGCGAAGCTTCCGTACTGACCCAACGAGACCCCAGGGAGGCCGGCGATGGCCTGAGCAACCATCCCTTCGGCAGGCGACCTCGCCGGCAGCGACGGCACCGTGGCGATATCGAATTCCGCAACGGCGAACGCGGCCGCCGCAGCCGGATCACGGTGCGGAAGGCTTCCGATCCCCAACGATTTTCCGTTGGCAAATGCTGAAAGCGACGCAGGGACCGACGCCGAAGCGGTCCCCGGAGTCGGCGGTGTCAGCGAGGTCATGGTCACACGTTGGCCCTCGGGCCCCTTCCTCACCAAACTATGGGATGTCCGATTCCAAAGTCGACACGGCCGCCTCGACGCCTGCCGAGCCCGCGTGGACCCCCGCACGTGTGCTGCCGTGGGTCGCTCGCGTGGCATGGATCGTGATTGCCGTTCTCGGTGGAGCAGCGCTCGAAGCCGGCGTGGACGACCGCAGTAGTGCGGTGCGGTGGGTCGTGGCGATCGGCGCATGGGTCGTCTTTGCTGCGGTTGCGGTCGCCCTGCTGATTCCGTCCGTGTGGGCGTTGACCGTCGTTCGGCTCGGCAGTCCGCTCGTCCCCGTGGCGGCGATCGTCGCAGGCGTGTTCGGGGCCTCCGGCGCCGAGATCGCGTTCCTTGCGGTCCCGGGCGTGGTCGTGGTCGCCGCGGTGTTCAGTGCGGAGGTCGGCCGATGGATGGTTCAAGCGTCGGCGTACGGTGACGAGGACCGTCTGCTCTTGCGGAGCCCTGCTGCGGCTGGCGCCGCTGCGCTCGTGTCGTGGGTCGTGTGGGCCGCTGTGGTGATCTCGGCTCCCCTGTTGCTCGCTGCCGCCAACTTCGCGGTGGGCGTGCCGGTCGCGATCGCTGCGGTTGCGACCACGGTCTTGCTGGTCCCTCGTTGGCACAAGATGTCGCGCCGGTGGCTGGTGCTCGTGCCGGCGGGGCTCGTGGTGCACGACCCCGTCGTCCTCGCCGACACGCTGATGGTCCGCACCGACCAGCTCGTAGGTCTCGGCTTGGCTCGGTCGGATACCGAGGCGGCTGACCTCACCGGGCCAGCGAGCGGCTACGCCCTGCAGGTCGATACGAGTGAGACGGTTTCGACCGTCTTCGCATTCACACCCCAGGAGCCGAACGGCAAGGCGATCCACATGACCGGCTTTCTCGTCGCGCCGTCTCGTCCCGGCGAAGCCCTCCGCATCGCTGCACGGCGACGCCTTCCGATCCGGTAACTGCGTTCGAGAGCCTCGCCGGGTCCTACTTCTCGAGCGCGAGTACCCGTGCGCCGGTCTTGTCGGCCCAGTACATGCCCCAGTCGCAGAGCGGCTGGATGAGCACCTCCAGGCGTTCACGCTCTTCGGGCGAGATGTCGTAGACCACCTTCGGGGGCACCTGGTCATACACGGTTCGGGTGACGATGCCATCCGCTTCGAGCTCGCGAAGCTGCTGTGTGAGCATCTTCTGCGTGATCGTCGGCACGAGCCGTCGAAGCTCCCCGTTCCGCCGAGGTTCTTGGAGGATGTAGAAGATCAGCACGAGCTTCCACTTGCCTCCCAGCACCTGGATCGGCGCATCCACCGGGCACTGGTACACCGGAGGATCGGTGCTCACAGGTACTCGGCCATCCACTCGGTGATGCGATCGATCGCAGGGTCGACGTAGTCGCTCTGGTCGTACAGATCGATGTGGTTGGTCGTGTCCAGCCACATCAACTCTTTGGTTCCCTCGATGCGGTCGAACGCATCTTGGGCCCCCTCGGGCGAGCAGAAGCCATCGGTCCTGCCATGCACGATGAGCGTCGGCGTCGGGCCGATGAAGTCAGCACCGATCGCAAGGTCCGTCGTGAGTAACTCACGCACCGACAGGCGAGTCATCTCGTTCTTCCATCCCGGAGCCGCGGACCGCTCGGTGCCGTAGTACTCGAACGGCTCGGCGCCGGGCATCGCTGCGTCCTCGCCGTCATCGGAGACCGCCTTGATGACGTCGATCTCGCCGGTTGCGTGTTCTCGGGAAGCAACGTCGGCGAAGTCCGACATCATCTGGCGGTACCCCTCTGCGCCGATGCCCGTTCGCATCACCTTCGGATCGTTGAACGCCGCAGCCACCACCGCTAGCGCCTTGATTCGACGATCGAACGCTGAGTGCTTCAGTGCGTATCCACCGCCCATGCAGATGCCCACGCAGCCGATGCGATCGGCGTCGATGGCATCGTGGCCGACGAGGAAGCTGGTTGCTGCCGACAGGTCGGCGAGCTTTCCCGCAGGGTCCTCGTGCTGACGCCGGTGACCGTCGCTCGCACCGAAATTGCGATGGTCGAATGCGAGCGTGGCGAATCCGCGCTCGGCGAGGCGCTCGGCGTACTGACCGGCGACCTGCTCTTTGACCCCGGTGAACGGGCCGGTGAAGACGATCGCCGGCACCGGGCCGTCGCGATCGGTTGGCACGCGGAGATGACCGGCGAGATTCAACTCGTCCGCCGTGATGGTGACGTCGGTGGTTTCGATGTGGTTCGACATTGCTTGCTCCTTCGAGT